>JAURNP010000008.1 GCA_030830105.1 Rhodothermales bacterium
CTGGCCATGACCTGCGTCACCTTGATGCTGGGCCTTTATTTCGTCTCCCTTATTGACGAGTTGCCCCCACTGACGGAGATCGAGAATCCAGATTTCCAGCTCGCCACGATTGCATACACCGCGGATGGGCAGGAATTGGCTCGGTATGCCCGACAGAACCGCTCCTGGGTCTATTTTAACGATATATCGCCTCACGTGATCAACGCCCTCTGGGCTACCGAAGACCATCGGTTCTACGATCACTGGGGCATCGACGTCTTCCGGACGGTCGCCTCTGTTGGCAAAACAGTTCTGGCCAAAGTGGGCATTCCTGGCTTCGACGTCCAAGGCGGATCCACCATTTCCCAGCAGCTCGCCCGAAACCTGTACAACACGCGGATCGGTCGCGAGCAAACGATTGGCCGAAAGATGAAGGAGTGGGTTACGGCCGTGCAGCTCGAACGCAGATACACGAAGAATGAAATCATCGAAATGTATCTGAATACGGTAGAGTTTCCGTACAACGCCTATGGAATCGAGGCAGCGGCCCGGACGTTTTTTGGCAAGGACCCCCGGGATCTGAATGAGCTTGAAAGCGCCACGCTGGTCGGAATGCTCAAAGGTATTACCCGCTACAACCCCATCCGGAATCCCGAGCGAGCGCGCCAGCGTCGCAATATTGTACTGGCCCAGATGATCAAGCGGGACATACTTGAGCCGGTTTTCCTCGAAACCCATCGCGCAGATTCTGTTGGAGCCGTTTACCACTCGGCAGCCATCACGCAGTCAGTGGCCCCTCATTTCGCCGAAGAAGTGCGCAAGCAACTCAATCGCTGGGCGGAGGAAAATGGCTATGACCTGTATGACGACGGCCTGATTGCTTACACGACGCTCGACTCGCGAATGCAATCCATGGCGCAGGCAGCGGTCGATTCGCTGATGCCATGTTTCGAAGCCGTGGCTGACTTCGAGTGGAGTGAACAGGGTAGTGATATTCGCGTCTGGGATACCGAGCCGTGTGCCTACTTGAGCGCCGAGGAAGATCTGGACTTTACCCCATGGACCAATTTTTTCAGGCGCTTCCCAGAGGTCTTCGAGGGCAGTATTACCCGCACCGAACACTACCGCAGTCAACGGCGGACTGGCCTGTCACGTGAAGAGGCCCTGGCCACCCTGAAAGCAAATAAGACCTTTACCGATTCCCTCAAGGCAATAGTCACGCGCCCCGAAGTGGGATTCGTCGCGCTGGATCCACAGACCGGATTCGTCAAGTCATGGATCGGAGGTCGAAATCTGACTACAGAGTGGTACGACAAAGTCTCCCTTGCCGAGCGCCAACCAGGTTCGACGTTCAAGCCGTTCCTCTACACGGCGGCCATCGATAACGGTTACTCTCCTTATTACACGCTGCTCGACGACTCGCTGACCTACGTCGATGCGGCGGGCAATGTGTGGAGTCCGGGCAACTCAGGCGCTCCGATGTCCAAGCGGATGGTAACGCTGCGTGAAGGCCTCTCGACGTCAAAAAACACCATTTCGGCCCGACTCATTCTCGAAGTGGGGGCGCCAAATGTGGCTTTTTATGCCCGTCGCATGGGTATCACGTCGCCGCTGGCAGAGGTACCGGCACTCGCACTTGGCGTGAGCGACGTGAAACTACTTGAGTTGACCTCGGCCTACGCCACCTTTGCAAATGGCGGCCTCCTGTATGAGCCCACCCTGATCTGGCGCATTGAAGACCAGTCGGGTAATGTGTTGTTCGAAGCCGACCCCGCACCGCGCGAGGCGCTTTCCGAGGCTACCGCCTATACAATGACGGACATGCTTCGGGCGGTAATTCAGCAGGGTACCGGCATCCGCATGAATACACAGTATCGCATGGGAGCCTACGACCTGGCGGGTAAGACTGGCACGACGCAGAACAGCCAGGATACCTGGTTCATGATGATGCACCCGGACTTGGTGATGGGATCCTGGATCGGCTTCAACAACCCGTCCTATCGATTCCGCACGGACTGGTGGGGTCAGGGAGCTCACACCGCACTTCATGTGGTGGGTTCCTACATGCAGCGCATCACCGCGGAAGGTGAGACCTTCATTTCCAAAGATTCCCGTTTCCCGTCACCCGCGAGATTCGGCCTGGATCCGAGTCTTGTCCCTTCCGACTCACTCGGTACCGACGAAACCAGGGATCAACTGGGAGAGGATCGCCTCGACTGGTAATTGTCTCCGGCAGCGCTCAACTGCGGGAAAGGGCAGCATCGCTCGGACCGAGCCAACTGCGCACGTCTACGGCCAGGGCGGCCCGGGTGGCGGTGGCGGTGGCTTCGTCTTTGAAAATGCCGAATACAGATGATCCAGATCCGCTCATGGCTGTATAGGACGCTCCCATCGCCTGCATCTCCTCCTTGAGGGCTGCCACGGACGGGTGAAGCTCGAAAAGGTGTCTTTCGAAGTCGTTGACGAGCAATTCCTGCCAATCCGAGAGCGACCCTTCACTCATCAATGCCAATAAATCAGCGCGGTCAGCATCTTCTGGACGGATACCGCTGAACGCCTCAGCCGTACTGATGTGAACGGGTGGGACCACAACAAGCAGCCAGGTGGAGCGCAACGCCTTCGGAAACGGAATGGAGTGGAGGATTTCACCTCGACCCGTGCCCAATGCCACCCCTGCTTCATCCAGGAAGAATGGAACATCCGACCCCAGATCTGCAGCCAAGTTGTGGAGCTGTTCCTCTGTAAGTGGCGCTTTGAAGAGGTCGTTGACAGCGCGCAATGTCGCGGCCGCATCGCTGCTGCCTCCTCCCAACCCGGCTCCGAAGGGCAGATGCTTGTCCAGATGGATGGCTACGCCCTCAGGCGTGTGCCCCATGCGCTCCAACACTTCAAAAGCCGCGGAAGTCGCCTGTACACAAAGATTGCTTCCATCAACCCGTAAATCTGGGTTCGAGCACGTCATTGATAGGCCCTTTCCGGTACTGAATGCGAGCTGGTCCGCCCATCCTATCCGCAGAAATACCGTTTCTAAATCGTGGAATCCGTCCTTGCGCTTCCGGAGGACATGCAATCCGAGGTTGATCTTGGCAAATGCGGACGTTCTCACGGGGCGGTCGGAATCGTTGCGATGTGGGGTACAATACCGTAGTTTAGGGCAAAATCAACGCTTTTTCCCGTTAGATCCTTACGGCCACTGCCTATTTTCCATCCGCTACCGTTTCGCCCATCCCGTAGCTGACCTGCCGTTTCATCCGGCGATCTAACGAGTTGTCTCCTTTACACATGATGCAAAAGAAATCCACCTTTTCAGGGGTGGCCCTGGCGCTGTTGGTCACGTTTTCACTGGGTCTCCCCCAGTCGAGTCAAGCGCAAATTTCCGGTGAGGCAGCTTCCGAGCTACTCGAGGCGGCGCAGACCAACCCCCTGCTGTTGCTCAGGCAACGCTTGAGCCAGTCCGCCCTGTCCGCAGCAGGCATCCCCCTTGAGGGCGCTGTTGATGCTGCCGAATATATCGTCGGTCCGGGCGATGCCTTCACCGTGGTCATCAATGGCCAGGACGTTGGGGGCGCGCCGATTGCGGTTGGCGCCGATGGACTCATTGCAATGCCCGACGCCGGGCTGGTCGATGTGGGAGGCATGACCCTGCAATCGGCGCGCGACACCATTTCTGAATCGCTGGCCGCGTATTACGAGGACGCTGATATTGACTTGTCTCTGGTCCAGTCGCGTCAGTTTTATGTGCATGTGAGTGGTGCCGTACCCATTCCAGGACGGTACCTGGCTCTTCCCGTGTCTCGCGTCTCGAACGTCATCGAGTTGGCCTTTGCCGATACGACGTCGCTTCCAGTACCGAACCCGGCATTCCAGCCCTCCTTCCGAAATATCCAGGTCCGGCACCCGGACGGTTCTTCGACCACCGTGGACTTGATGCGCTACATGACCACAGGAGATACGGCGGCGAACCCCTACCTGCGGGACGGCGATATCGTTTTCGTACCGACCTTCAACCCCGAATACGCCTCGGTATCGGTGGGAGGATATATCCCCTACCCGGGCAGCTATGAATTCCGCGAAGGCGACCGTCTGGGTCATGTCTTGTCCATGGCCGGTGGAGTCGATGCAAACGGTGGCGCCGCGTCCGTAACGGTGACCCGCGCAACGTCTGCCGGAATCTCTACGCAATCCTTTTCGGCCGCAGAGCTAGCCGGCGAGGGAGCCGATGATCTAGGCAGCGACCGGGCCGCGGACTACGAACTTCAAAACCTCGACGTCATTTCGGTTCAGGAACGGACCGAAGAGCGAGGTCTGGTACGAATTGAAGGACGCGTCCAAAATCCCGGGGCCTACCCGATCGTGGATGGCATCACGACCCTGCAGCAGGTTTTGGAAGCCGCCGGTGGATTGCGAAGCGATGCACTTGCGCGCGGGGCTTACATCGAGCGCCGCTCGCTGCCGGATGCCTCCCAGAGCCTCGTTCCGGACCGCATGGCAAATCCTGAGCTGGCCGCTCGTCAGGCACTGCGCTCGGATACCATGGCCGTATTCCAGCGTTTGCGTTTGACGGATCTGGACCTCATCAGCCGCTCCTACTTCATCAAAGAGCTGGCATTCCAGAATCGCGTCAGTATGGATGTTGAGGCTGTGTTGAACGGCCAGGGCCCTGACGTGCCGCTTCGCGCGGGCGATCGCCTGTTCGTCCCCAAGGATGAACGCGCGGTGTATGTCTTCGGTCAGGTCTTGCAGCCTGGCTTCCTCCCACTGACGCAGGGCCAGTCTGTTCGAACCTATCTGGCCATGGCCGGAGGCGTTTCTGATTCAGGCGGAAGGACCATCATCATCAATCCCTCTACGGGTGCCGTCCACGAAAACCTGGATGGACCCCTGTTCTCGGGAGACATGGTTTTTGTCGATAATAAGGCGCCCGTTACGGAGGATCCGGACCTCGAACGTCTCTTGATCGAACGCGAACGTGCGCGAGCCGACGCGCGTATTCGAACGATCTCGACCATTTTCCAGGGGGTGGCTTCCGTGGCTACGGTACTGACCCTGATCATCACCGTCCGGCGCAACTGAGCCTCGCGCTTGGCTGCGATCGACTATTTCTTTTTCGACTCCCACTCGTTGAATCATGCCCCAATCCGAAACACATGATGCGGAAAACCGCATGGAAGTGATGAGCCAGGAAGGCGAACAAGCCTGGTGGAATCTGCTGGGTGTACTTTACCGGTGGCGCCGGTTCATCATTATCGTCACGTCCATCATGGCTGTGGCCTCGGTGATCATCAGCCTGCTGTTGCCAAACTGGTTCATGGCCTCCTCACGATTGCTCCTTCCAGCTTCTTCCTCTGGCGGCCTGGCGAGCGCACTGCTGGGTGACATTTCTACAGCTGCTCAGTCACTGCTGGGTGCCGGCGGCGGTGACTATGTGCGCTACATGGCCATCCTGAACAGCCGAAGCGTCATGGACGATGTCGTACAGGAATTCGACCTGATCACCGTCTATGAACTGGAAGAGGAGGAATTCCCGGTGGAAGAGGCGCGAGCGACGCTCTCGGACAACGTCGAGTTCGTTGTCGACCAGGAGTTTGACTTCTTCTCAGTTGAGGTGCTTGACAAGGAACCGCAGCGTGCGGCTGACATGTCGAACTATTTCGTCCAAAAGCTTGAAGAGATCAACAACGAACTCTCCAAGCAGACAGCGGGCAACTTCCGCGAGTATGTCGAAGGGCGCTATGGTATGGCCGAGCAGGATCGCGCCAACATGCTGGATTCCCTGGCTGCCTTCCAGCGCGAATACGGCGTGCTGGATCTGGAGGCTCAGACGGTCGCCTTCTACACCCAGTTGGCGGAAATGCGCGCGGACGCCGTGCAGCTGGAAATCCAACTGGCATCCTTGAGCACCCAGTTTGGGGACAACAACCGCCAGGTCCAAAATCTGGATGCGCTCGTGACAGCCGCTAATCGGCAGTACGAGAATGCACTCGACGGACGCGAGGCAGTACTGCCCGTCTCGCGCGAGGCAGCTCCGGACATGGTTAAGAAATACCTGGATCTGACGCTCGAGCGCACCATTCAGGAGCGGATCCTGGAGCTGGTTGCCCCGATGCTCGAACAAGCACGCTTCGAGGAAGAGCGTACGGCTCAGGCCCTGCAGATCGTAGATGCAGCTGTGGCCCCCGTGGAGAAGTTCAAACCCAAGCGCAGCATCATTTGTATTGCTGCCACTCTGTCCGCATTCATCTTGGCCGTGCTGTTCGCTCTGGTCATGGACTGGTGGCGTCGCAGCTTCCCGGTCTACGCCCAGCGTCTGCGTGAAGCAGCTGCCAGCTGATAGGGCCATTGTCATCCTCGCCTGACATACTGCGCGCAGGCCCCAGCAATCGTTGGCTCGGAAACTGGGGTAGTCTCCTGCTTTGGGGAGGATTTGGATTCATTTTCCTGATCCTGGTCTACATCACGTGGGCCGCACCAGAGGTTCTGCCATTCCTTCCGGTCGTGTTCGTGGCCGGTGCCGCAGCGATTGTACTCTTCCGCTACCCTCTCTTCAATTTGGCGGCAGTGATGTGCGGCTTCGTACTGATCGTGGGCTTCAGTGCGGGCCTTGGTATTTTCGAAGCGCTCTATGGTCTGTATTACCTCTCCTTCCTGGCCTACTGGTTCTTCACCCGTGCTATCCTGAACGGTGAAACCATCTGCCGCAGACGCGAAGAGCGCGTTTTACTGCTTTTCCTAATCCTTGCGACGGCAACTGTCCCGCTTTCCTTCGTTTTTGGAGCCATCCCTTCTTTCGTGATGGGTGAGTGGCTCAGTCTGACGATGCTCGGTTTCTACTGGCCCATCCGCGAGGCCATCGAAAAGCATCCGAAGGGACTGAAAGTGGTGCTCGGCAGCGTTGTATTCGTCGGACTCTACGTGCTGGCACGTAACCTGCTCGAGTACCGGAGTGATCTGGCCAATGCAGAGGCTCTGTGGCAAATTGCTGCCAGCCGTGCCATTGCCAACGAATCGTTGTTGATGGTACCCGCACTCTTCAGCGTGGCCCTGTTCCTGCGTACGAAGTCCTGGCAAGGACGAGCCTTTTTCCTGGCCACCGTCCTCGGATTGTTTGCCGGCCTGATTCTGACCCAGAGTCGCGCCTATTGGGTGGCGTTCTTCTTCGGAGCCGGCATCACGTTCCTGTTCGTGCCGGCCAAGGACAAGGTGCGCATGTTGACCGTAGGCTTATTATCAGCGGCCGGCATCTTTACGCTGGCATACACGGTGCTTGGCGAATACCTGCTGCTGGTGCTGAGTGGATTGCTGGATCGATTCCTGACTCTTGAAACGGCTGTCACCAAAGACATCTCCCTCATCAATCGCTTTCTGGAAGCGCAAGGCGTTTGGGAGCACATCAAGGTGAACCCGATACTCGGATATGGGATGGGTGTACCCTATCGATTCTTCAACATCACCTACCTGTATTCTGAAGAAAAGACCTTCGTCCACAATGGCTATGTAGCACTGTGGTTCAAATTCGGGATATGGGGACTCGGGATGATGCTGTTCCTGATGATCCGATTCTGGATGCTTTCCTTCGGCACCTGGTGGAAAAAACTGGCGGCTCCGGTGCCTGCCATCGTTTCCCTGGCAGCAACGGGAGCCATATCGGCACTCGCCGTGACAGCAACCACGGCCAACCCATTCTATCAGAACGATTTGATGTTCATGTACGCGGTGCTCTGGGGCATCGTAGGTGGAATCCGATCCAGGGGCGAGCGCCAGAAAGCACTTTCCGAGTCGCAAGGCGACGCTCACAACACGGACCCGCCTTCATGACTGAACGTGCGGATCATCGCAGCAACAGACCAGAAGTCGGGTATATCACCCGGTTTCTCCCTTCGTATCGCCGGGCCATCATGAAGGCCTTGGCGAAGCGGTTGTCTGGCGGACTGATTATCGGCTCCGGGCAGCCTCTGGGATCATCATCGTTTGATGCCCTCGTAACCGGGGACCATTCGGATTCCCAGGTCATCGAATCAGTAACCCTTCCCAATCGCTGGATCCGTGGCGAAGCCATTCACTGGCAAGCTTACAGCCCACTCATGCGGCGCGCAGCGGCCCCCAAGGTCCTGCTGATCGAAGAGTCTCCTCGCACATTGTCCCTGCGTCCCCTGTTGCGTCAGGCACAGCGCCGTGGAATAAAGACCATACTCTGGGGACATTTTTCCTCCATCCATCGCCCGTTTAATTCCGGCGGTTGGCAGGATAACCGACGGCTGAAGACGGCTGGCCTGGCCGATGCGCTACTCACCTATACCGACGCCTCCCGGGAGCGACTCCAGGCCGTTCTACCGGATGCGGCCATTTTCACAGCTCGCAACACGCTCGACACTCGGACGCTCTTTCCTCTGGGAGATCGGTTGATGGCGGAAGGGAAAGCATCTATTCGAACCCGGCTGGGACTGGCAGATCGACCTACCCTCCTTTTCTTGGGACGCCTCATTGCGGAAAAAAAGCCGGAGCAAGTCGTGGATATTGCGGCTGCGTTGGGGGCTGCGGGGTTAGCTGTACAGGTAGTGATGATCGGTGACGGACCGCAACGATCGCAGGTAGAAATCAAAGCAGAGGCGCTGGGCGTTCCGCTTACAATGACGGGAGCTATTTCGGATCTGACCGATTCAGCGCCTTGGATTGCCGCCTGCGATGCTCTGGTAAATCCGGGTTATCTGGGTCTGTCGATCAATCATGCTTTTTCGATGGGCGTACCAGTTGTGGCGCCAGCGCCCGGTCCAGACGGTATCGGCCACAGTCAAGAATGGGTCTTCGTGCAAGATGGGACGAATGGCCGATTTGCGGATAATGACTCCACTGAGGCCCTTTGTGCGGCCGTAGGGGAAGTTCTGGAGGATGGAATGAGCTATCAGCAACGTGTGGCGCGCTTCGCTCGGGAAGAACTGAGTCTGGAGCATATGGTCGATGGCATGCTGTCCGCTATTTTGCACGTGGCCCCGGAAGTCGCTGTGTCCGGTAACTCCCTCTAGCTCACCCTCGCCCGTGAACGCTCCTCACATCATTCTGCTAGGCCGATTCCCCCCTCCTCCGGATGGGCAGTCCGTGGCGACCCTACGTTTGGCAGAGCAATTACAGAGCACCTGGAAGACACATCGCATCAACACGATGATTCCCGCCGAGGCCTCTTTCGGAGCAAAGTTGAAGCACTACCGATCGGCGGCAAGAGAGTTGGAACGAGTACTGGACGATCACCCGGATTCGCTGATCATATGGTCCTCCATTTCGCCGGAAACGGTAGGACACTGGCGCGACCTGTTGACGCTCTTCCCTCGACTGAAAGGTCGCCGCGTGATCGCGGTAGCGCACTGGGGCAAGTTTGCAACGATATTCGATAACGCGGCGACCCGATGGTCCGCGCGGCGCTTGCTGCCCGGTCTGAACCGAATCGTGTTCACCGCGCCTGTTCTATCGGATGCTTGCTCCGCGTGGCTCCCCGAGCAGCGCCGCGCGGTCATTCCAAATACGCTGGATGCTGCACTCATCCCGGACTCCGAGGCCATTGCGGCCCGGATTAAGCAGGGCCCATCATCTCCCCCGCGTGTGCTCTTTTTGAGCAACATGATCCGGGAAAAAGGCTGGGAGGACGTGCTCGATGCAGCGGCAAAGCTCAAGAGCGAAGGCCATCAGCACGACTGGACGTTCGCCGGGGGATGGCCTCACAGCGGCGAGGAGCAGCGCTTCCATGACCGGGTTCGCGAGTTGGATCTGGAAAATGACGTTCGCCATGTCGGTTTGCTCAAAGAGCGGGCAGATATCGCCCGGGCCCACATGGAGGCTGACATATTCGTATTGCCCTCATGGCTTCGTGAGGCCCAACCCCTTTCCATTCTGGAAGCCATGGCAGCCGGAACGCCCTGTATTGTTGCGAATGACGGTGGCATGCCAGGCATGATCGGAGCAGATACCCATAATCCAGCAGGTATTCTCGTGCCTGCGCGCGCGCCGGAAGCCATCGCCGCGGCCCTTCTCAATCTATCCCAACCGGATACGTGGGAGCGTTATGCCCACGCTGCCCATGCCCGTTTCAGTGCGTCGTTCACACCTGGGGTCGTGAGTGGACTGTGGCAGGACCTTATTGAGACCGTTCTGGAGGGAGCACCAGAGCAATGAGCGGGACGCATCATACCACCCCCGAGAAAGACACCGCCTCCTCCAGAGGCATGAGTGGTCTAGTACGCAACCTAGGTTGGATGACGTTCCCGAACCTGATCGTCAAACCGGCCTGGTTCCTCTTCATAACCCTGGTATGTATCCGGTATATGGGAATTGCCGAGTACGGTGTCATGACCGCGGCGCTGGCCCTGATGAGTATATGCGACGGATCGCTCACCCTGGGCTCCTCGCCCTACACCATTCGTGAGTTGGCCCGTGATCCATCCCGAAGCAGTCAGTTCTTTTCCAACCTGCTCGTTTCGCGCACTTTTTTTTCGCTGGTGGCCATAGCCATTGGTCTCGCCATCAGATGGGTGCTCGGTACTGGTGCGTTTGACGTGGTATTGTTTGCTGGCTGTTACGTCTTTTTCCGCAACCTGTTGGAATACTGCCGGGCCATCTTCCGCGCCCATGAGCAATTCATCGTCGAAGCTGGATCCACAATTGCCGAGAAAGCACTCGTGATTGGCGCAGGGAGCTGGGCGTTGTCTGTCGCGCCTGATGCTGCCTCCGCGATGCTTGGTATGAGTGCCGGGATGGGAGTGGCATTCCTGGGCACGTTTGCATGGACCACGCGGCGCCTGGCCGCTTTTCGTCTGGCAGAACTGTCCTTGTCGTTCTTCCGCAAGGCGATGCCACATGCCGTTCCGTTGGGGCTGTCCTCGGTCTTCGTCCTGCTGTATTACCGGACGGACAGTATCATGCTCGAAGTCATGGAGGGAGATCTTGTTACCGGGCAATACGGCCTGGCTTTCCGGATCACAGAGGCTATGATCCTCCTCCCTTTCATCGTGTCGACGGTTCTGTTGCCGCGTCTATCGTCGCTTCACGAAGCAGACAAAGGCTCCTTCGGACGCCTCTTCAAGCGAGGTATCCTCGCAATGGCGGCGGTCTCGGGCGTGGCAGCCCTCATCGTCTGGATTTTCGCTCCCTGGGCTATTCCCTTTCTGGATCCGAGCCCGGAAGCCACTCCGGCCATCAGTCTGCTACGCATCCTGCTGATCTCCTTCGTCCTGAATGCGATCAACCAGATCGGCATCACCCACCTGACGGCCACCCATCAGCAGAACAGACTGGCCATTGTGTTGGCTGCAGCTGCTGCGGTCAACATCGGGCTGAATTTCGCCTTGATACCCTCCATGTCTGCCACGGGCGCTGCCTGGGCCACCGTAGCTACACAGGGGTTGATTCTGGTGCTCTTCCTGCCAGCCTTTTTCCGCCCCTTTTCGCGCGGCTGAGCATCGTAGGAGCAGCGTCTGAGCAGTGGCTGACCAGCGGTTCAGCTTCGGTTGAGCATTGGTTGTAACCGTTTCGGTGGCTGGAACGTAACTGCAAAAACAACACTGATCGTGCCTGTTGTCAAGGGAGCCGTAGAGGAGGACCATAATGGTCCCCAAAGCTCAGATACAGGCTCCAGCCAGAAGGAATAAACGTGGCAACACGCATGAGAACGAACCAACCTTTCCTGTCCCTGTCGCGCAGCGCATATGCCCTCTTGCTTGCCGCTTGGATGATCTTACCGCCCTTTGCCGACGCCCAGCAGCGTGATCGCACGGCGGAAAGCCGGGTACCGGCCGAGTATGAGACCGTAGTATCAGCCGTACAAAAGGTGATGGGGCTCCTCGCAGATGTCACCCAGCGTCAGACTACCGAACCCATCAACGACCAAATTCTTGCGATCAATGATCGTCTGACGCTCAATGGACCCGTAACAGGCGGCTTCCGAGGCATGCCCGAGGAAGATCTCCTTCAGATGCTTCGCGACATTGAGCGGGACCTGCAGCACATCGTGCGCGAACTGGATGAGCGTGGTGATGGCGATCTGGCCCACAGCCTGGAAACCGTGCTCAATGACCTGGAAGACGCGATCGACAAAGCGGGGGACGATGTTCGCATTCGTCGCGACACGGCAAATCGCTACGAAATCAGTAATGGCCGCGAGCGTGTCTCCATCCGCACGAGCGATGATGAATGGTGGGATGAAGACGATCGCTGGGAGCAACGGGATGAGGATCGTGCCTGGAAACGTGATCGGGATGAATGGCGCGAAGAGTGGCGTGATGAATGGAAACACTCCTGGAAGCGGGGCAGCTTCGATTCGTTCGATGACTCCGACGTCTTCGGAGAATGGAACAGTCGCTGGCCCTACCAGGCCCAAGCGTGGTACCGCAATATCCCGTCCATCCGCTACAACCGGGTTGAAGGCCTTTTTCTGGGCCTTTCGCGTGCTCCGCTGGATTGGTCCAGTTGGGATCGTGGCCGCATTTATGGGCAAGGTGGGTACGCGTTTGCACTGAACGAGTGGCAGTATCGCATCGGTGCCGAGACGCGTCTGGGGAGCCGTAGATCCTCGCCGAACTTTGACCTGAAAATTGGGGGGTCCCACCAACGCAACACCGATACAGACGACCTCTGGAAGGCGTCGTGGGGAGAAAACACGGCAGCAGCCTTCTTCTTCCGGCATGACTTTTTCAACTATTTCCAGACCGAGGGGTGGACGGCTTATTCAGTCGCACGTCTCACACGGTACGTCCAGCTGAGTGCCGCATTCCGGGACGAGGACTATCGGTCGCTCGAACGCAATACCAACTGGTCCATCTTCGGAGATGGTAACTTCCGCCCGAATCCAGGCATCAACGAAGGGCAGATGCGCTCCTTTGTTTTTGCCCTCGAGGGTGGCAGCATCCGGGATCTCTCAGACCGTCCTAGCGGAGCAGCCTTTCGCCTGGAGGCGGAAATTGGCCAAGGACTCGGCGGAGACTTCGACTTCTCCCGCTACCTGGGTGATGTCCGGACGTACGCGCGGCTCGGCCGTGAGGCTGGACTGAGTTTGCGTTTCCGAGGTGGATTCTCCGAGGGGACCGTTCCTGTGCAGAAAGCCTTTACGCTGGGTGGAATCGGCACGGTTCGCGGGTACGAGCAAAATCAGTTCATCGGAACTCGGATGGCCCTCGGTAATGCCGAGCTGTCTCTCTACGATCCGGATATCGCTGACTGGCTGCTGGATGATATCACGATCTACGGATCGTTCGACGCCGGTTGGACCAACCTGAATGCAGGAACGAATTCGATTCAGATGGACGATCTCTTCACGTCGGCCGGATTCGGTGTGGCGCTGGATGATCGCTCGGTTCGTATTGAAGTGTCCTGGCCGCTGCGCGACCTCGGAACGGGCCACGAACCATCCGTTTGGCTGCGCATCAACCCGACCTTCTGATTCAGGCGGTCCTCTTCAGAACCGGGTCTTCGCTCTCCGGCCGGGGCCTTCCGTATCTGAACCAGGCCTTTCCCCATGACGCGGCGCCCGAGTGGGTAATTCGGCGAGGATAGGCGCGTAAAATGAAACAGGCGGGGCGATCGAAGATCGCCCCGCCTGTTCTCTATTCAGGTCTTCCTGAAATCCAGATAAGCTGACTATTGGAAGGCCAAATCAGCTCACGTTACCCGTCAATCTCTGCAGTGGCTTGGACAGCAGCAGCGCCACGAGGCCAGCACCAGCACTGATCCAAGCGACCTGCGCAAAGAGCCCGTCGTATCCAAGCTGCTCAACATCACCTGCTACCAAGCCAGCAAACAGGTTGCCGAGGGCTGTAGCAACGAACCAGATACCCATCATCTGGCCCACGCGGCCCTTGGGCGCCAGCTTAGTGATAGAGGACATGCCTACCGGTGAGAGGCAGAGTTCGCCGACCGTGTGCAGGAAGTACATAACAACCAAGAACGTGATGCCAACCGTGCCCGGCTCGGCATTTACCGCGCCCCAGGCAATTACGAAGAAACCGCCACCCAGACCGAGCAAGCCCAGGCCGAACTTCGTCAGGAAATGAGGGTGCTTTTTGATCTTCGCCAGCGTCAGCCAGAGGGAGCCAAATAGCGGCGCAAAGATGATGATGAACGTGGAGTTCACCGACTGCAACCAACTCGCGGGCAGCTCCCATGAACCGAAGTCGCGATCCGCATACTGCTCAGCAAACAGATTCAGCGACGAACCGGCTTGCTCAAAGCCGGACCAGAAAATGGCGGCCAGTACAAAGAGCCACAGAATGACACCCAGGCGCTTCTTCTCGTCGGAATTGTAACCGGCAAAAAAAATCAGATAGGCGAAGTAGATCCCTACGATGACCAGGATGCTCGATCCCAGACCTTCGGCGATCTGCGTGAGCGTCAAGCTGATCATACCCGAGGATACCATGAAGCCAAAGGCGACACAGGCGGCGATTACAACACCTGTGATGATATAAAACTTGCGAGCCTTGGCCGCGAGTACTTCGGCAGAGTCGGACGTCTTGAACGTTCCCGCTTCGCCGAGGTGCTTCGTGCCCATGCGGTACTGGATCAGGCCCAGGATCATGCCGAAGCCAGCGAGCGAAAAGCCGTAGTGCCAGTTGATCTGCTCCCCGAAATAACCACACAGAAGAGGTCCCAGGAAGGCGCCAATGTTGATCCCCATGTAGTAGACCGAAAATCCAGCATCACGAGCAGCCCCACCCTCGGGGTACAACTCTCCAACAATAGTGGACACATTGGGCTTGAGAAGTCCTGTTCCGATGACGATCAAGATCAACCCGAAGAAAAACGTCTCGGTCATGGGCACGGCCATACTGAAATGGCCCATGGCGATGATTACGCCCCCCACAAAGACTGCTTTTTGCTGCCCCCAGATCTGGTCAGCTACCCAACCTCCTGGAAGCGAAAGCAGGTAGACAAAAAACGTATACAAACCATAGATGGCGGCCGCCGTCTTCACATCCAGCTCCATGCCGGGGTTGGCCCCGGTAGCTGCCGCCGTCATGAACAGGATGAGCAGGGCGCGCATGCCGTAATAGCTGAAGCGCTCCCACATTTCCGTAAAAAAGAGGGTGGCCAGACCACGTGGGTGGCCAAAGAAAGTCCCGCCAGGGGCGGAGGCTACTTGGGACATGTTATACTGTGGGATAATGGGCGGGGACTATGAAAAGATCAGACCAAGATATAGAAACGGACCCGGCCAGTCTAAACCATTTTTTCAGCCACCCACGCGCGGCAGGCCCCTATCTTTCAGAATCACGCTGGTCCGTCCTAGCAGGGCCGAATAATCGATCCATATCTCTGATCCATGTCTGTTTCCCAGTTCCAGATAGATTCCCACGGTCGTCGCACGCACACCAGTGGCGAACTTCGCGCCGACCATGTCAGCCAGCACGTTGTTTTGAAAGGCTGGGTGGATTGTCGTCGTGACCTCGGCGGGCTCATTTTCGTCGATTTGAGGGACCGCTACGGCATAACCCAGATCGTCTTCAATCCGGAGCACAACGCAGAGACGGCCAAAATTGCCGAAGCGCTCCGATTTGAATTTGTGATATCGGTCAAGGGGACGGTTCGTGAACGCGAGGTCGCAGCCAAGCATGCCAACATGCCAACGGCTGCCATTGAAGTGATGGCAGACGATCTGATCATCCTGAATACCTCCGAGCCACTCCCCTTCATGGTGTCGGCCCAGGAAAGCCGTGAAACAAAGGCTTCGGAAGATCTGCGACTCAAGTACCGTTACCTGGACCTTCGTCGTCAGGAGCTGAAGCACAATGTGCTGCTTCGCCACCGCGTGTACCAAGCCGTGCGTCGCTTCTACGATGCGGAGGACTTTGTCGAAGTCGAAACACCGGTCTTGATGAAGTCGACCCCGGAAGGTGCCCGTGATTACTTGGTGCCTTCACGCGTTCACGCTGGCAAGTTTTTTGCCCTTCCCCAATCACCACAAACGTACAAGCAGATCCTGATGGTTGCGGGCATGGACCGCTACTTCCAGATTGTGAAGTGCTTTCGCGACGAGGACCTCCGTGCCGATCGCCAGCCCGAGTTTACGCAGATTGATGTCGAAATGACCTTCGCGACGGAGGACATGATCTACGATACAGCTGAAGGAATGCTGGCTCAGATCTGGAAAGATGTCAAAGGTGCCGAACTCGAATTGCCTTTCCCGCGCATGTCCTACGACCAGGCCATCTGCACGTATGGATCAGACAAGCCCGACCTTCGCTTCGGAATGGAGCTGCATGATCTGAGCAGGACCTTCAAGGGCTGTAGATTCCGCTTGTTCGACTCCGTCATTGAAGACGGCGGCGCCGTCGTGGCCATTGTCGTTCCCGGAATGGGAGATACGGGCCGTGGCAAGATGGACAAGCTGGATAAGAACATTGTCCGACAGAAATTGGGCGCTCGCGGACTGATCCACTTCCGACTGCCATCCGATGGTTCGGAAACCGTGTCAAGCGTCAAATCGGAAGTATTACCAGCGGAATTTGTGAACGCAGCGGTTACAGCGACCGGTGCCAGCGCGGGAGATGCCGTACTCGTTTTAGCCGGTGCCGCACCCAAAGTTTTCGAGCAAGTCGGCGACTTGCGCCTGCACTTGGGTCGCGATCTCGGACTCATTTCGGACAGCCCGGATGGGCCGTGGAAATTCCTCTGGGTTACGGACTTCCCTCTCCTCGAATGGGATGAGGACTCGGGCCGATTCCATGCCATGCATCACCCATTCACGTCCCCGCGCGCCGAAGACATGGGCAAGCTGGGCGACGATCCAGGTTCGGTGCGTGCCCAGGCATACGACATCGTGCTGAATGGATCAGAAATCGGTGGCGGCTCCATTCGAATCCACCGACCGGACGTACAGCAGCAGATGTTTGACGCCCTTGGAATTGAAGAGGAAGAAGCCCAGGCCCGGTTCGGCTTCCTGCTGGATGCCTTCCGGTTCGGCGCTCCGCCTCACGGCGGGATTGCCTTCGGTCTGGACCGCATCGTGATGCTTCTCACCGGTGCCTCCTCCCTTCGCGACGTGATTGTCTTCCCGAAAACGCAAAGCGCCCAGGAGCCGATGGTCCAGAGCCCGGACGTAGTGGATGAACATCAGCTGACGGAGTTGCACATCCAGTTGCTGGATGAATCACAGGACGACGCATGATTGAGTGGACCGACTCGTTTGACCGGTTGACGGCGGGACCTGCCGATGACTCCAACCCAGGCGGTATCCCGGGATTCATAGACTGGGAGCAATGGGAGGCCCTGATTCGGCTGAAAGGGATCACGATCGAGCGGGCTGCTGGTACCACCCATCCGAAGTACGCGGATATCGTCTACCCCATCGACTACGGATTCGTGAACGGAACGGATTCGGCAGACGGTGAAGAAATGGATCTGTTCAAAGGCACCGCGGACAACGGCCTGATTGCCGCCATTTTTACAGAAGACCGGCGAAAAGGCGACCTCGAGGCCAAGTTGATCTTTGACTGCACTCCGCAGGAAATCTATCTGATCAATGGATTCATAAACTTCGCTCCGGACCTGATGCGTGGTCGGCTATTGATGCGCTCGCCGATGAAGTCTCTCTGGAAGAAGGTCCATGATTGACCTGTGGCTGAATGGGAACAGCGCGGATACCACAGGCATCCTGTTGCATTCTCATAGAACCTTCAACCGAGCCTGGTTGGCTCCCTGCATCGCCGTGTCGTAATTTTCTGGTCTATGCTGAAACGTATAGCCAGCACGATCCCGTAGCTCAGCTGGCAGAGCATCTGACTTTTAATCAGAGGGTCCCAGGTTCGAGCCCTGGCGGGATCACCAAACGAAAAGCCCCGGCTGCTGATAAGCAGCCGGGGCTTTTGCATTCAATCAAGTGCCTCTGGATCAATCAGGAGAGTATTCCTCACGCCGATAGAACGCAGATCAAGGCTAATCCATCCACTGAAAACGAGGATATCTCGCTTACACAGTGGCCCGGAGGATTGACCGAGAAGACTTTACATACCCGCTTCTTCCCAAACCCACTTGCCAAAGACACCAGGGGAAGACGCAGCAGCCAATGCCGCAGCTCCTCCCATGATGGCGCTTATATATCCACCAACAGCCGGAATAGCACCGAGTGCTCCAGCCGTAATAGACAGTCCAATGGCAAGAATAAAAGTTCGGACCATATCAGAAGTGTTGCGCTGGACACCAATGGCAAGTCCCAGAACTGCGATAATAGCAGCGCCGTAGGGAATCTCGACAAAAGCGGCCACAACGACGACCAACACACTTACACGTAAGGTGGTCTTCAGATAATCCATGGGGGTCTCTCAGAAGGTGATTGTTATCATGTTTGAAAAGCTCCCTCAGGTCCAACGATATCTGATTTTAAAGGGAAATGTGAGGAATGTTGATAAGTTTCGACCGAAAACAGCCTCTGAGCGCCAAAAGAGGGGTTTTTAGTTAAGACCACTCCCTGCCAATTGCTACCATGACGACCCGCAACCGTGTTTCCCTCTACGCCCTCGGCCTACTTTTCATTGCGGCCGGCGCGAATCATTTCGTCAACACGGCCTTCTATCTGGCAATGATGCCTCCTTACCTGCCATGGCACTACGAGCTGGTCATGTTGTCGGGAATCCTGGAGATAATTGCCGGTCTGGGAGTATTTGCGATGCGATTCAGAAGAGCTGCAGGTCTCTTTATGATCCTGATCATGATCGGCGTCTTTCCCGCAAACCTGCACATGGCCCTGAATCCCGTTGCGTTTCCGGATGCGCCGGTCTGGCTCCTCTACGTGCGCTTGCCCCTTCAGGGCGTATTGATCTGGTGGGCTTGGGTAGCTACGCGAGTGGAAGAATAAGCCGGGCAGCCTCCCGGTGAGTGGTCGCATGCAGGTCAGCCGTGAGCTCCGGCGACTCCGCATATCCACCCGAGAGCAAACAGAGAAGTGGAATCTGTCGACCCATTACTTCCTCCAGAAGGAATCGGTCACGCCGATGCAGGCCGTCCCTGGACAAGTCCAATCGACCAAACCGATCGCCTTTCAACACATCCACCCCTGCGAGGTAGATCAGCAGATCACAGGGAAACACTTCCAACGCCCTGGTGACGGTGGACTGAAGTATGGCCATGTAGGCGTCATCACCCGTCCCATCAGGAAGTCCGATATCCACGGTTGAGTCAACTTTGCGGAAGGGATAGTTTTTTTCGCCATGGATGGACAAGGTGAACACATCGTCATCTGACTCGAAAATGGCCGCTGTGCCATTTCCCTGATGGACGTCCAGATCAATGACCATCGCTCGACGAATCCACCGCGATCGTTTCAGCGCCCGGATTGCGACGGCGACATCATTGAGAACACAAAACCCTTCCCCGTGCCCGGGAAACGCATGATGGGTGCCACCCGCGAGATTGGCCGCTATACCGTCCTCGAGTGCCATGTAAGCCGCATTCATGGTCCCCTGAACCGCGTGGCGGGAGCGTTTGACAAGCGCTTCGCTCCATGGCAGACCCATTTTCCGCTCTTCCTTTTTTGTCAGCGTCCCACGGGCGAGTGCATCGAGGTAGCCACGCTCGTGAACCAGTAACAGGTCCGCCCAATCCGCTTGCCGTGGCGCGACGATGTCCGACTCCCCAATAAGGCCCTCGTCGAGCAGCATTCGCTGCAGCGCAGGAAACTTCCCCATCGGAAAAGGATGCTTTTCCGGTAGTGGAACGAAGTAGTCGGGGGTGTAGGAAACACGCATGCGGACCGAACAGATCGGTGGATTCGTTGATCCAGCCGCTTGTCGGATAAGTAGGTGCCGCTGGGCGCCGCCGGGTGCCGCCATGAAACGGTCATGGCGTGCGGGAGTTGACCCCTTCGAACCAGCCCAAAACCCCATGCGCATCGCAAAATTCCTTCTCGTTGTCCTCCTCTTCGCGCCCTTTACGGCTGCACTCGCACAAGATGGCCCCTCCGTCCTGATTGTCACGGCTCATCCAGACGACGATGCTTCCTTTGCAGCGACCATCCACCGAATAACGCATGAGTTGGACGGAACGGCCGACCTGGTGCTCATCACGGATGGCGCCGGTGGATACCGGTTCTCTACGTTTTCCGAGGACATCTATGGACTGGAGCTGACCAATCAGGAGGTCGCCGAAAAGCACCTCCCTGCCATCCGCAAAAAAGAATTGATGGCAGGAGGTGCCATAATCGGTCTGCGTGACTATGTGTTTCTGGACCAGCCCGACAAAGGCAAAACGTTTGATGCGGATGCCGTGATGGCAAATGAGTGGGATGTGGAATTGGTTGCCCGCGTTCTCGACAGGGTTCTCGCAGAAGGAGATTATGACTTTGTGTTCACCATGGTCCCTGTCCCTTCGACTCACGCCCATCACAAGGCGGCATCAATCTTTGCCCTTGAGGCTGTGGATCGAATGGTGGCGGAAGATCGCCCTATCGTGCTGGGCGGTGGATCTCAGACCGTCTTTCCGCCGGAAGAATTTGCGTTCCGAATGCTGGAGGGCCATCCACTCACCACACTCAGCGCGGACCATGGCCCCTGGGGGTTCAACCGCAATACCAAACTCGGGCTCGATGATCGTTTGAACTACAACATCATCCGCAACTGGCTCATTGCCGAGCACAAGAGCCAGGGTACCATGCAGGGGTACATGAGCCTGGGTGATTCTTGGGAGACGTTTTTCCTCTATGAGATGAACGGGCCTGAGGCGGCACGTGCTGTGCAGGACTTGTTCGACGCTGTCCTGGACCTCGATTAGACCCGCTCATCGCGTCCTGCCAACCTTGGAGGATAGATTTGCTACCAGGACCCGTACATCGGATTCGGTAGCAAGATGGACGTGGCTCCGCTTGCAGGCAGCAAGGAGTCTATGTCAGCGGACTCCTGGGTCACGCCGGCAAAATCCTCGATGTTGTCCCCAATCTGCATGACAATAGTCGAAGCCGGAAAATCACCGTGTCTCCCGCCTTCTGGCTGGTAGCAGCTACTGGAACCGTTTTCAATCTGCTCGCGGCGAAGGTCTTTGTCATTGAACCGGGTACGCTCATTGACCGAGGAAACATCCTCGGAAGACCTTCCCATCAAACAAACAATACTTGTGGTGATGGGAAGACCAAGGGCCTGCATGTTGCGCCAGGTATGCTGGTCTTGATCCCGTTCCCGGTTCGTCACAAACGCCAGTCGCCCGCCCAACTCCATTACCGTTTCGATGAACGAGGACACACCCGGTACCAGTCGCGCCTGCTCGCTGGCAACCCATTCAGCCCAGGACTCCGGAGTAAAGGACTTTCCCGTGCGGTCCAGCATGACCTGATAGTAGCTGTTGTCCAGGACTGTCTCGTCGATATCCATCGCAACGACCCAGGGCGAATCGGGAAGGTCCGCCTCCGAAAGCAAGCTTGCAGCATGCTGAAAGGTAGAGGTTGTCAGAAAAGTGTATTCCTTGCTTTCTGTTTGCCACGTGACAGAATTCGATAGTGGCAGCTGACCGTATTCCATGGTCAGCGAAACAGCGCAATGGTCGCTGAGCATCGCATCAGGATCCATGTCCGGGAAATCATGAGCCATTGCAGACGTGATCAACGCCCCATCTTGCATATTGCCCATCAGAATATGATCGATGGGAGCCGGATACCACGGGTGGCAACCGATCAGGTGGGCGGTTGTGTTGATCAACGTAGAGACCGATTCGTCACTGTTATCCGTGATCAGGCGTGTCAACTTGTTGTAAGGGGCGGATAAGCGGTGATTGAAATCCCCCAAAACCATATATGGCTTATTGGAGCGCTCTCTCTCTTCAATCCAGTCATCCAAAACAGGAGCCTGACGAGCGAACACCTCGCATTCTTCGGAATCGGCGCGTCCATAATCATCCACGAAGCACCCGCTTTTCAGATGCACATTCAGCAACTGGACTTCGCCAAGGGGTGTAGACACGGTCAGCTCCATCCCGTGGCGAAGACCCGGATTGTCCAATCCGAGTTCTTCGAAATCGACCTTTTCGACAACTTCCAGTCCGTTGCGCACCGCGAAGGCAAGCTTCTGCTGGGTGGAAGACTGCCCATTGCCACGGCATTCGTACGAATCACTGTCGGGCCGCTCGGACAGAAAGAGTTGCCATTCATCCTCTGGAAAAATCAAGGCTACAGCGTCGATGGAATCGACCTCCTGCAACGCCACGATATCGGCATTCAAATTGCGCGCATATGAATGCAACGCCGCCAGCTCTTCCCCCGAGCGCGGACGGCATCCGGTGTCGATGGGCGAGGCCAAGTGCTCAACATTCCATGTCACGACACGCAGGGCCTCCTCGCTTGGCGTCAGCTGTGACGTGTCTGCCTCATCCCCCGAAGGAGAGTCCGATTTGGATGAGCAAGCGACCATACTCAGAGCCAGTACGGCAGCGCACGCGTAAGCAGCGACTCTCTTTGCCTTCATTCTCATGGATTTTCTATGGGTCATCAGATGGACTTTCCGAGGAGTTAAAGTCCGTTAAAAATGCAGTTTATACAGTATCCGGATGTTTCTCCCCGGTTCGGGCATGACGCTTTTCACGCGCGAGAGATGATCCCGGTAGCTCGTATCGGTCACATTATCCATCGCCACGGTCATGGTATGCAGCATTCCGCCCCGGACAAAATGCATCTGGGCGGATAGATCGGGGACCAGATATGCATCTGTTGCCTCCTCGAATGGGCCAAGGCGCGTCTGCCGGGATGCTCCGCGAATGGAAGCCGTCCACTTGACGCGCTCTCCGTTTCGGATGAAGGCGAGTCGTCCTTTGAGGGGAGGTGTCCATGGAATAGGCACTCCCGTGTCGGGGAATTCGCCTCGCACCCAGCTCAGGGTGGAGTTGAGTTCAAACCGTCGTCGAAGATCGACTTCAACTTGACCCTCTGCCCCGTAAAGAAGCGCATCATTGCCGGTGTACTGATAGATCGGAACGTAAATCCTGTAATTCAGCTCGCCGGTATTCCTTGGAAAAATGTAGCCATCGAACTGATTGACAAATACCGCGGCAGATCCGGACACGCGTTCTTTGTTGAGCAATAGTGTCAGTTCAACGCCGTTTCCGATTTCCTCAGGAAGATCCGGGTTACCCACCTCGAACGAGTAAGCGGCCAGGTGCGGCCCCTCAGAGAGCAATTCTTCAATTCCCGGCAGTCTAAGACTGCGCATGGCCATAACCCTGGCTGACCAGCTATCTCCCAGATCCTGAAGCACCGATAATGAGGCCGACAGACCTCCCAGGGAGCGCTGACGAACATTTCCGATGTCGGAAACAAACTCACGCTCTGGCGTCACCAGTCGGGAGTCGAATCGAAGTCCTGCTTCAAGGA
>JAURNP010000096.1 GCA_030830105.1 Rhodothermales bacterium
CGTGTACCGGACGGATAGAAGGCAACACCTCGTCCCTTCGGTTGTCACATCTCATGGCATCCAGTCGTCAGTGGGGTCGACTGGATGCCTTCTTTTTTTGCCCGTCCGCTGACTCTGAGCTGGTCGAATCCCAGCAGAAGCCTCACCGAAACCCATGGATTTCAGCGACGCCATCGATACCGCTGATCGTATTCCAGGACAACCCATCCATCGAGCAGCAGGTCCAGAAGCGCCTCCTCGAGACTTGATCGTGATAGGCCCGTAGCGCCCTGAAGATCTTCGAGTGCAATTGGCCCATTTTTCAGCGCCAACCTGATCTTGCCAGGTAGTGAATCCGGGTAAACCGCAGGTCGCCGCTGGACCGCAACAGTGGATTGGGATTCAGATTTCTTTTGGCGATTCGGGCTCGTTCCCGATGGGTGCACGCCCGTCTGAGCGGGCTGTCGCTTCAGCATTGCCAACACGTCATCGATACTTGAAATCAGTTCGCCAATGTTTTCACGTATTCCGAGGTTTGTACCGGCCGCATTTCGATCTCCGGGACGTCCGGGCACCAAGCCAACTTCGCGGCCTTCGTCCTGAGCCATTTTTGCTGTGATCAGTGATCCGGAGCCTTTTCCTGCCTCGATGACGATTGTCGCCTGGCAAAGGCCAGCGATGATGCGATTTCGCCGCGGAAAATGGTGCGGTCGAGCTCCCTCATCGGGATGGAATTCCGTCACAAGAAGCCCTTTCTGAGAGATTTCGGAAGCCAGTTTCCGGTTTCGCTTTGGATAAACATTATCCAATCCGGTACCCATCACGGCAAGCGTCTGCCCCCCTGCGTCCAGAGCGCCCTCATGCGCGGCAGTATCAATACCGTCAGCCAGTCCGCTGACTATTGTGACGCCTGCACCAGCCAACCGGTAGCACCACTCCCTGGTCTTATCTATTCCCCATTGAGTAGCATTCCGGGAGCCGACCATGGCAAGACATGGCCCTCTCTGAAAACTTCCCGGCCCACGTATCCAAAGCCACAAGGGCGGCTGACTGATTTGCCGCAACAATGCCGGGTATTCCGGCTCACCAATCAAGACAATCCGCTCTGAGGCACGAGGCTGATCAAATCGATTCAGAACTCCTGCGGGTATTCGAGCTTTTCGGCAGTCTATGACGGCATTGGCTCCGGCAGCATTCACCAGACCTGAAGCTACCAGCGCGTTCCGGTCGGCATGTACCACTGCGTGTGCGCTTCCGAAATGAGCTACGCATTGCGAAATCCGATGAGGACCGAATCCCTAGATACCAGATAGGCGCAGCAGGGCGAGGAATTCCTCCCTGCGCGCTTGCGCCCCCCGAACCGTGCGAACCTCAGTTGTCCGCGTCAAAGGAATGTGCTCGTTGCACATGTGCCCAGAGTGCATGCCTCAATTCATCCAGTCCCATGCGAGCCACGGAACTGAATCCCAGCATTTCGAGGCCTTCAGGCAACGAATCCCGGAATTCCCGAATGGCTTCCTCCTTCTCATCCGGAGGCAATAGATCCAGCTTGGAAAGCCCAACCATCCGTGGTTTGGTCAGCATGTCTGGATTGAAAGCTTGCAGTTCGGACAGTAGCGTTTGATACTCTGCACCGGGATCCTCTGAAGTCACCGGAATCAGGAACAGCAGCACGGCATTCCGTTCGATATGCTTCAGAAACTGGATTCCGAGCCCTTTTCCTTCAGCCGCTCCTTCGATTATCCCTGGGATGTCCGCGATCACAAACGACTGGAAATCCTCCATGGACACGACACCCAGTGAAGGCTCGAGCGTCGTGAAAGGATAGTCAGCCACCTTCGGACGGGCCGCAGACAGACTGGACACCAGCGTACTCTTGCCAGCATTGGGGAATCCAACGAGACCCACATCGGCCAGGAGCTTCAGCTCGAGCGTGATATTACGTTCCTGACCTTCTTCACCTGGCTGCGCATGCCGGGGTGTCTGATTGGTCGCGGATTTGAAGAACGTATTTCCTTTGCCTCCACGACCACCCTGGGCCAGGACGAGCGTATCGCCGGCACTCAATAATTCGCCGATGACAGCAGCTGAATCAGAGTCCTTGATGACCGTTCCAACGGGCACTTTCAGAACAATATCCTGTCCATCCTTGCCACTTTTGTTGTTCGAAGACCCGTAATGCCCGTTTTCAGCGAAGTGATGACGGTTGTAACGGTGATCGAGCAAGGTATAGAGGTGAGTGTCCGCCACCAGGATGACGGAGCCTCCTACACCCCCATCGCCGCCATCTGGTCCACCATTTGGCTTGTACTTTTCGCGCCGGAAGGAAACAGACCCAGCTCCTCCCTTCCCGCTGCGAACAGTAATCGTGACGTAGTCTACAAACTTCATGTTACCTGACGGTGTTGTTGGCTCGGCGAAGTATACTCACAGAATCGGCCGCGGATCGGCCCGGACATCAAACCTTCGTGAACAGCACGCTATCTCGATGGTATGCTGCGCTCTTTCAACCACTATCCCTAAGACACGTGGCACAGAAGCACGTAACCTTGTACACAGACGGCGCATGCAGCGGAAATCCCGGGCCCGGAGGCTGGGCTGGTCTGCTCATGTTCAATGGGCATGAACGCGTTGTGACGGGAGCCGAGCCGGAGACGACCAACAACCGGATGGAGCTCGCAGCCGTGGTCGAGTCCCTGAAGGTACTCAAGGAGCCCTGTGTGGTAGCAGTCCATACGGATAGCGCGTACATCGCCAATGCATTCAACGATAAGTGGATTGACAACTGGATTCGCCGAGGTTGGAAAACGGCGGGCAAGAAGCCAGTGAAGAACCAGGACCTGTGGAAGGCGCTACTTTCTCAGATGGAAAAGCATGATGTGAGCTTCGTCAAGGTCAAAGGACACTCCGATGACGAGCTAAACAACCGGGTAGACCGCTTGGCAGTAGAAGCCTTGAAGCTTGGCTGATCAGGTCAGTCAGCAAGGTCTATCGCGCCCCGTCCACTGAGCGCCTCGACAAAAGCGGAAGAGAACGCATCCACGTCGGCAACACGAACATCGACATCTATTTCGGTCTGTTCAGAATAACGTGTGCTGGCGATGACGGTGTCGTACTGGCCTATCAAATGCATGGCGGGTGAGGTGTCTTCGTAAGCAAATCGCATGGTCAGTCGGATTCTGGGAATGATTTCCCGGATACTCGCATCATCCAGCGCCAGTGACGCCGCTTCCCCATAGGCACGAATCAGCCCTCCGGTGCCCAACTTGGTCCCACCGTAGTAGCGGGTCACGATCACGATCGCCCCGCTTAATTTTCGCCCCTCGATCTGCCGGAAGATGGGCATGCCAGCAGAGTTGGACGGTTCACCGTCATCGCTGTAGCGAAATTGCTGGCCATCGGCATCAATTTGCCATGCACTACAATGATGCGTGGCGTCGTATTCGCGCTTTCGAATTGCTTGTAGGGCCGCTTCGGCCTCCTGCACCGTCGTCACGGGCAAGGCTTCACCGATGAAGCGGGATCCCTTCACCTTGATCTCAGCGCGTCCCGGATGGTCCAAGACCAGATATGAGTCTGCCGTCGATTCGGCCATTTATGCGGAGCGCTTCGTGGGTGCAGCTGGGAACCAATAATGCGTGTTGCTGCGTGGCAATATAGGTGCGGCCTCTGAACGACAGCCAG
>JAURNP010000097.1 GCA_030830105.1 Rhodothermales bacterium
TGAAATCACTGTGCTGATGTCACCGCGCTGATCAACTCCTCCAGAATCGAGAGCGCGTGCTCGAGTGTGGTCACTTCCTGAATGATGGCCCGAAGATTTCCAGTGCGACTTTCCTTGAGGACGTAGCGAAGGTCGAGTTCTCCCAGGGCCGCCAGTAGCGCATGGAAACGATTCTCGTAAAACCACGGGTCTTCCTCGGTTGAGGACAGACGAAGGAAAAGCCTTTCGTTCTTGAAGGTGATCTTCGGAAGCCGCAACTGTTGTCCGAGCAACTTGATCTGCACACCGGCAATGAGTTGCGTTACTTCGGTAGGCAGTGGGCCGAAACGGTCGGCCAACTCATCCGCCACTTGTGTCAGTTCTTTCGTTGAAGGGCACTCCGAGATTCGCCGATACATGTTGAGCCGTTCGATACGATTAGAGAGATACGCCTCCGGTATAAGCGCATCGGCATCAATGTCGACCAACGTCTCTGTGGCCTTGGGCTTACGCTCTTCCTCGAAGACCGCTGAGAATTCTTCTGTTCGCAGTTCTTCAACCGCCTCGTCCAGAATTCGGTGATACGTCTCGAAGCCTACATCTGCAATGAAGCCGCTTTGCTCCGCTCCGAGCATGTTTCCTGCGCCACGGATGTCCAGGTCACGCATGGCCAAGTGAAAGCCACTACCCAAATCACTGAATTCCTCCACGGCTTGAAGACGTTGCTTGGCTTCCCGCGTCAAACTGTGAATTGAAGGCACCAGCAGATTGCAGAATGCTTTCCGGCTCGAGCGTCCCACGCGACCGCGCAGCTGATGGAGCTCGGCCAGTCCAAAGTGATCTGCCCGGTTTATGATGATGGTATTTGCGTTGGCAATGTCGAGGCCGTTTTCGATGATGTTGGTACTGACCAGTACATCGAATTCGCCTTCGACAAAACCCATCATGATGCGCTCCAGGTCCGGACCTTTCATCTGACCATGGGCCGTTTGCACACGGATGTCGGGAACGAGCATCCGCAGCATCGCAGAGATCTCATTGATGGACTGAACCCGGTTATGGATGAAAAAGACTTGTCCTCCCCGGTTGATCTCATAGAGCAGTGCGTCGCGAATCAGGTCCTTGTCAAAGGCATGAATCTCGGTAAGGATGGGTTGCCGGTTTTCTGGGGCCGTTGCGATGATCGAGAGGTCCCGGGCCCCCATCAGCGAGAATTGCAGGGTTCGCGGGATCGGAGTTGCGGTCAACGTAAGGGTGTCCACATTGACCCGAAGCTTGCGCAGCTTTTCCTTCATGGCAACCCCGAAACGCTGCTCTTCGTCCACGATCAACAGGCCCAGATCTTTGAAAATGACGTCCTTGGAGATGAGTCGGTGGGTCCCGATCACAATGTCGATCTGGCCTGCTTCCAACTCGGCAAGTGTTTCCTTTTGCTGCGCCGGAGTACGAAATCGAGAGAGGACTCCGATCTTGACCGGGTAGTTGGAAAGACGCTTGGAGAAGGTGCGGAAATGCTGCATCGCCAGAACCGTCGTGGGTACCAGTACAGCCACTTGCTTGCCATCCTGCGCGGCCTTGAAGGCGGCTCGAATGGCAATCTCAGTTTTCCCGAAACCGACATCGCCACAGACCAATCGATCCATGGGTTGTGGCTTTTGCATGTCTTCTTTGACAGCCAGCACAGTCGAGGCCTGATCCGGTGTGTCCTCGAACTGGAAGGACGCTTCGAGTTCTCGCTGCCACACCGTGTCTTCGGGGTAGGGGTGGCCCTCGGAGGACTTGCGCTTGGCGTAGAGCTTGATCAGGTCGCGGGCAATGTCCTTGACACGCGACTTGGTGCGCGACTTTGCCTTCTCCCACTGGCCTGAACCCAGCTTGGTGAGCTGAGGCTGATGACCCTCCTTGCCTTTGTACTTGTGCAGCTTATGCAGCGCATTCACATTCACATAGAGGGTGTCACCATTGCGGTATAGCAGGCGAACAGCTTCTTGCTTGCGTTCGCGAACCTCTATGTGTTCCATCCCGGCAAAGCGACCGATTCCGTAATCGATATGCACGACGAAATCTCCCGGGGTGAGCTGGTGAAGCTCCCGAAGACTCAGTCCGCCAAAGCGTTGCTTCTGCTTGCGGGCAGTGGGGCGGTGATAACGACCAAAGATTTCGTGGTCCGTATACACAGCCAGCTGAAGCTCAGGAATCTCAAACCCGCGATGTAGCGACTCGGTCTTCAACCGTACCCGACCCGCTTCCAAATCATCTTCCAGAAGCTCCATCAACCGGGCTTCCTGGCCACGGTTGTCACACAGGATCAGGGTTTCGAGATCTTGTCGCTCATTTTCCAGCAATCGATTGCGCAGCAACGCTATACGAGAATTGAACCCTGGCTGGGGATGCGACGTCAACGACAGGCGTTCCTCGGCAACTTCTTGAAATGTACCGACGTGCATGGAGTCGAAGGGCAACAGCTGGACCTGCATGTCCGCGCCGCTCAAAAAGAGGATGCCGAGCTCAGGTAAATCACGGTCGGGCCGAATCGCGGCCTCGTCCGGATCCTCATCGTCATCCGTCGTTACCGGCGTCGAGGCACCCGAATCCGCGGCTTTCAATAGTGCAGCCTCTCTCTGCTTCGCCCGCTCGGCCATCAATGCATCTGCAGCCTCGAGCAAGGCCGCGCTATCAAGCTGGACAATGAGGGTGTTCGCTGGAAAGTGATCAGTAAGCGGAATGCGAGACAGAAAATCGGTAGCCTGGCCTTCCAGGTTGGGCACAATCCGGGCGGTGGTCCGCCGGCTCACTGAACGCTGCGTATGGATATCGAACTCCCGGATGGAATCGATCTCATCACCGAAGAACTCGATGCGGATGGGGTAGGAGCCCGTATAAGGGAAAACGTCCAGGATCCCGCCCCTCAGGGCCAGGTCGCCCGGCGCCTCGACAAACTCAGTGCGGGTGAATCCTTGTTGGACCAAGCGCTCGATCAGCTCCTCCGGATCCATCTCCACGCCGGTCTCAATGTCCAAAGTTGCCGATTGGACGGCCTCAACGGGTGGGACTTTCTCGGCGAAGGCCGGAATGGAGCAAACCAGAATACCACCATACCCATCCTTGAGTCGCTCCAACACATCGCCACGCGCCATCGTGGGCGCTGGATCCGGCATATGCTCGGGATCGAAAGGTCGGTTGTCGGAAACTGGTAGCAGGATCACCTGCTCATCGGAGCCCAGGATCTGCTGAAGATCAGACCCGAAGAAGGCAGCATCGTCTTCGTCTGGAAGGAGACAAAGCAGGGGCCGGGATGCCTCAAGGAAGAGATTGGCAACCAAGAAGGAGGGCAGCGAACCCACTGCTCCGCGAACGGACAAACTGCGACCTGCGTGGGCAGCGGACGTATCTCTCTCATTGGAACCGCCGTTGTCAGCGGCCCATTCGTGCAAGCGCCGGCTGAAGGTTGCCGACGCAATTCGGGATCGAATGAGTTCTAAGGACACCGAAAAAAGGTCTGTGAAGGAGCCCGGGGCTCCTGAAAAACGGCTCGTATACGAAGCGTCCTCGGGTCAGGTCCTTCAGGCTGGGATCTATGCTCGATCTTCAATGGCCGGACGAACAAATCCAGAGGCCGCTTCCAGTCGTCGTCTAGCCTCCTCCCCGGACACGCCGGCAAGGTGCATGACCAATGCCGTCTTTACGTGACCGCCGGCTGCCTCCAGTACCGACGTAGCCTCGGCGTAGTCGATACCCGTGACGGTCATGACCGTTCTTTTTGATCGCTCGACCAATTTGGCATTGGTCATCTGAAGGTCAACCATCATGTTCTCGTAGACCTTGCCCATGCGGATCATGGACGCCGTCGTCAGCATGTTGAGAACCAGTTTCTGGGCGGTCCCGCTTTTCATGCGTGTAGAGCCCATGATCACCTCAGGACCTACGACCGGACAGATGGCAACATCCACCTCGATATCGAATGCCGAGCGAGGGGTGCATGTCACAAAAAGGGTTTTGGCCCCCAGCGTATGGGCATGTTTCACGGCTCCGATCACGAACGGCGTGCGTCGGCTGGCGGCAATGCCGCAGACAACGTCGCCCTCGCGGACCCCGGCTTCATCCAGAGCAAGCGCACCGTTCGATTCCAGATCCTCGGCGCCTTCCTGTGCCTGGAATACGGCTGGTATTCCTCCAGCGATGAGACCCTGAACCATGTCAGGATCGGAGCCGAAGGTAGGAGGACATTCGGACGCGTCGAGGATACCGAGGCGTCCACTCGTACCCGCACCGGCATAAAAGAGGCGTCCGCCCCGGCCAAACGAGTCCACGATGATATCCACCGCCTGACCAATCCACTCCAGCTGCGTCCCCACGGCCTCAGCCACAAGTCGGTCTTCCTGGTTCATGATTTCGAGGATGGTCGCAACAGATGCCGTATCGATCTGCATCGAGCGCGGATTACGCTGCTCGGTGGCCAGCTTCTGAAGCTCGTCAAACAGGGGAGGGCGCTGGGCCATGAAAAGAAAGAGTTTGGAAAGTGAAGAGTCCGGGAGCAACGCAGCCAGCCCTGCGCAGCAGGGCATCAAAATATGCGTGAGAGGCGAAGCCGTGAACGAAGCACGAAAGCGAGCGTTCGCCGAACAACTCCCTTGCTCCAAGATATCGCTTTCATCCCGCTTGGTTCTTCGGTCTCTACATATTCGCGGCGTCCGCGCCCACGCAGATAGCACCGTTCGGTTCGATGACGGCATCAACGTCATTATTGGACCCAACGGGGCGGGAAAGACCAACATTCTTGAGTCCATCCACTTGCTGTGCCTCTCGCGTAGCTTCCTGACGACCCGCGACAATGTGGTGCTTCGGCGGGACGCTGCGTTCTATGAGGTTCAGGGCGAATTTGAAACAGAGGCTCGAGGCACACAGAAGGTTCGCGTGGCCTACGTGCCAGGTGAAGGGAAGAAAGTCTTTGTAGGCGGAGCAGCGCTGGATAGGCTTACGGATATCGTAGGTCGATTCCCGGTCGTGGTCTTCTCTCCGGATGATCAGCGAATAACGGCTGAGGGCCCGGAGTTCCGTCGTCGATTCATCGACAACATCATCGCCCAGTCCAGTCCGCTCTACCTGGATCACCTTTTGCGCTACCGCTTGGCGCTCAAGCAGCGTAATGAACTCTTGCACCGGGCGCGTCGAACACGCGAAGCCATAGATCCCATTGTCCTGCAGGGCCTCACCGCTTCCATACTGGAGCCAGGATCGGCCATCATCGCGGCCCGACTCGCATTCGTCGATGCCTTCTCGATGCACCTGGATCGCGCCTATGAGCGCATCAGTGATGTCGCTGAGCGGCCGAGTATGACTTATAAGCCGTTTTCAGCCGAACTGCAGTCCAAGGACATTGAGTCGGTCCGACTCGCATTTCTTGCGCAGCTGGAATCTTCGGCCCGACGAGAACAGGAGCGTGGCATGACCATGTCTGGTCCACACCGGCACGACCTGGATTTTTCTTTGGATGATCTGCCCGTGCGTCGCTTCGCCTCTCAGGGTCAACATCGCACTTTTGGGATGGCACTCAAGCTTGCGCAATACGACTACATGCAAGTGCGTGGAACGGAGCGCCCCTTGCTGCTGCTCGACGATGTGTTCGACAATCTTGATCCGGCACGCATCGAAGCCTTCCTCGCTATTCTGGGTTCGGGCGACATCGGCCAA
>JAURNP010000098.1 GCA_030830105.1 Rhodothermales bacterium
ATGCTATCCGGGTTCCGAATCCTTGGAAGGGTGGGGCGTTACGTATTCGATCTACCAGACTACGACTGTCCATGCTGTTAAGGATCTGAAGGACGAATCGCGTCACATCGTAGCCTGAAACACCCAGGCGGCCAACCTCTTCACCGCTCAAGTCATAGTACCCCCACCCGAATTGCAAAAACTCGGTCGAATTCAGGTCGGGGAAGAAGTCGTTCGAATAGGTCAGTTGATACCGGGACGCGTGCGATCGCTGCGGTAGATCATGCCAGGCTGTGTTTCCGAGGAGACGGGTATTGCGGCTCCAGCGATCAAACACACCAAGGATACGTCCAGCAACTTCGGCCGTATTACGAGAGGCCATTGGGACGTAGACGGCGTCGACAAATTGGAGTGTATCGGCAGCGAGTGTATCGGGGAGGGACAAAAATTCAGCCTGGGAGTCAAGAACCTGAATCAGATTGATAGCCGCTCCCTGTTCGGATGCGCCTTGGATGAATCCATCTGCCAATCGCTCGGTGATGTTGCGCTCGTCGGCCATGGCGATGACGGCAAGGCGGTCCAGGCGAAGGCCATTTACGGCAAAACGTCCCATGGCGCGTCCTCGCGCCCTCATACTCGGATTGGCCTGGAAAGCGAATCGTCTTCCATCCGAGACGCGTTCGTCAGTGGCCATCGGTGCGATGAAAACCACGCCTTCCTCGTCTGCACGTTCGGCAGCAGCCACTGCAGACGCCGAAAACAACGTACCGATGATGACGTCCGCGCCCTGTTCTGCCAAATGGGAAACGGTCGATGCTGCAGCGTCCGCTCCTCCACTGATATCCCGGAAAACCATCCGAACCTTCAGATTGCTGGGGTCGTGGTTGTGGTTGTCAACAGCCATTCGGATTCCGTTGAACAGCTGCTGGGAAGGCACGCGAGCCGACTCACTCAGCGGTAGCATGATGCCAATCTGCAGGACGTCATCGGACCGATCGGTTCCGGCCGTAAAGGCACGCTGTTCCAGGCTTCGTGCAGCATTGGCGTAGGTTGAGCCCGGAAAATCGATGGTGAAGGCTGCCAGCAGATCCCGGGTTCTCTCGAACTCACCCAACTGAAAAGCCGACTTGGCAGCCATGATTCTGGCCGTGGACGAGGACGCATTACGTCCGTACGTAGTCTCTACCGCTCTGAACTGTTCGAACGCGCGTTGCCAGTTGCCGTCTTCGAACGATTGGAATCCATGAGCCAGCATCGAATCGGCTGCAGGTGACCTCTCGATGACGCGTCCAGTCTGGGCAAAGGCGTCCCCACCGGTCAATCCTAGTACCAGAAGAAGTCCACAGAGGGTCAGGCGGTATGTCCGACGTAGCGGACGCCTCATCACTCCCACTCGATGGTTGCTGGCGGCTTGGAACTGATGTCGTAAACCGTGCGGTTTATTCCGCGGATTTCGTTGACGATTCGGTTGGACACGTGTGCCAGGAAGTCGTTGGGAAGGCGGGACCAGTCTGCCGTCATCCCATCCACACTAGTCACGGCACGCAGGGCGCACACGTTTTCGTAGGTGCGCTCATCGCCCATCACACCCACGGTCTGAACGGGTAGCAGAACGGCGAAGGCCTGCCATACATCATCATACAAATTCCAATTGCGCAGCTCGGAGATGAAGATGTCGTCGGCCTCTTGGAGCAGGCGAACGTCTCCTCGCGTGACAGGGCCAATAACCCGAATACCCAGACCTGGGCCCGGGAAGGGGTGACGTCCCACAATTTCCTCTGGTACTTCAAGCAGGCGTCCGATGGCACGGACCTCGTCCTTGAACAACTCCCGGAACGGCTCCACTACCTCGAATTCCATCTCCTCGGGCAGACCACCCACATTGTGATGGGTCTTGATGGTCGCCGACGGACCCTTGAATGAGACACTTTCGATCACATCCGGGTAGAGTGTGCCCTGGGCCAGGAATTTGGGCTTGGTGCCCAATTCGTCTACGATCTCGGATTTGGCGTCGTCGAAGACCTCGACAAACGTATTTCCAATGATCACGCGCTTTCGCTCCGGATCCACGACGCCTTCGAGTCGATCCAGGAACAAGTCGCTGGCATCGATGGCCTTGAGGCGGATGTTATAGTGATCCCGGAAGGTCTGTTGTACTTGCTCCCATTCGCCCTTCCTGAGTAGTCCATTATTGACGAAAATGCACGTCAGCTGGTCACCGATTGCTTCATGCAGTAGCACAGCCGCGACCGACGAATCGACGCCGCCAGACAGGCCCAGGATGACATGATCTTCTCCCACCTGTTCCCGGATCTCGTCCTTCTTCTCTTCGATGAAAGATGCGGCTGACCAGTCACCATCGCATCCACAGATGCCAACCACGAAGTTGCGGATGATCTCTGGGCCGTGGGGGGTGTGGTGAACTTCCGGGTGGAACTGAACACCGTACAGGTGTTGATCCGATGATCGGACAGCCGCAATGGGCGCATTTTCGGTATGGGCAATGATCTCGAAGCCTTCCGGCAGACGGGTGAGGTGGTCACCATGACTCATCCACACCTGGCTTCCTTCTGGAATACCCTCAAAAAGCGGGTTGGCGGTGTCGGTTTCGACCGCGGCTCGTCCGAATTCACGCTTGGCCGCTGATTGGACTTCGCCCCCAAGTGCATGTGCCATGACCTGCAAGCCGTAGCATATCCCGAAAATGGGTACTTCAGAACCATCTTCACGCTTCAGCTCCAGGATAGCAGGATCGAGCTGTGGAGCTCCCTCATCGTAGACCGAAGAGGGTCCTCCGGAGAGAATGATTCCATGGGGCTTCATCGCGGCCACTTCCTCTACGGGAAGCGTACACGGCCAAATTTCTGAATAGACTCCGGCCTCCCGGACTCTCCTCGCAATCAACTGGGTGAACTGCGATCCGAAATCCAGGATGACAATGCGCTGGTGCATGTGGGGAAAGACTATTGGCCGACCATGTCGGCGTATTCAGCGGCGGAAAGAAGGTTTTCCAGTTCGGAGACGTCATCGATGGCAACTTTGATGAGCCATCCGTCGCCGTAGGGATCATTGTTGACAGCTTCAGGAGCATCTTCCAGATCCTCATTGAAAGCAGTTACGGTCCCGTTCACAGGCATGAACAGTTCGGACACGGTCTTCACCGCTTCAATAGTCCCGAATATGCCGTCCGTCTCAACCGCCTCATCCAGGGTATCCACGTCCACGTAAACGATGTCACCAAGTTCTGACTGAGCGAAATCTGTGATGCCCACCGTGCCGGTGGATCCGTCAACTTTCAGCCATTCGTGGTCCTTGGTATAGTAGAGACCGTCAGGAAATTGCATCTTCGTACTCCTGGAGGGTAAAGGATTCTAGGAAGCGGGTGTCGAAGTCACCCTGAATGAACCGTTCGTCGCGCAGCAACTGCTGGTGGAACGGGATCGTAGTTTTAACACCCTCGATGACAAACTCATCGAGCGCGCGAAGCATTTTCTGGATGGCCAGGTCCCGAGTGCGAGCTCGAACGATCAGCTTGGCGATCATCGAGTCGTAGTGCGGCGGGATCTGGTAACCCGAATATACGTGCGTATCAACGCGAACACCGTGCCCGCCTGGAGGGTGAAACGTGGTGATCGTGCCCGGGAACGGCGAGAAATTCCGGAACGGGTCCTCGGCGTTGATACGGCATTCGATGGCGTGACCATCAAGACGGATGTCGCGCTCGCGAATAGCTTCACCCATGGCTACGCGAATCTGGTATTCGATCAAGTCGCAGTCGGCTACTTCTTCCGTAACCGGGTGCTCGACCTGGATACGGGTATTCATCTCCATGAAGTAGAACTGCCCCTGGTTGTCCAGCAGGAATTCTACCGTAGCAGCTCCTTCGTAATTGACGGCTTTAGCGCCCTTGATGGCGGCCTCTCCCATCCGTTGACGCAATTCTTCGTCAACGACAGGGGAAGGGGATTCTTCGAGCAGTTTTTGGTGGCGACGCTGGATCGAACATTCGCGCTCACCAAAGTGGATCACGTTGCCCTTGCCATCACCGAGGACCTGAATTTCAACGTGTCGGGGCCCAGCGACGAATTTCTCGACATAGCAGCCCCCGTTTCCGAACGCCGCCTCGGCTTCATTGCTGGCCGTCGTGTACTGCTTTTCGAAATCTTCAGCCTTGTGAACCACACGCATGCCTCGACCACCGCCACCGGCGCTGGCTTTGATCATTACGGGGTAGCCCATCTCATCGGCAATCTTCTTTCCTGCCTTCGCATTGGCAACCTCACCGTCAGATCCGGGCACTACCGGCACGCCGGCCTTGGCCATGGTGTCCTTGGCAAGGCTCTTGTCGCCCATCAAGCGAATAGTCGTCGGATCCGGACCGATAAACTTGAGGTCGTGGTCCTGGCAAATGGCGGAGAAGTCCGCATTTTCAGCCAGGAATCCGTATCCGGGATGAATGGCATCGGCACCCGTTACTTCGGCAGCCGCAATAATGCGGTCGAAGCGCAGGTAGGAGTCGCGTCCGGCCGGCGGGCCGATACACACAGCCTCATCGGCGAATCGGACATGGAGCGAATCACGATCGGCAGTTGAGTAGACGGCAACCGTCTCCAGCCCCATTTCGTGACACGTTCTGAGAATGCGCAGGGCGATTTCGCCGCGGTTGGCAATAAGGACTTTTTTGATCACAGGATCGGTCCCGTTCAGCTCGGATCAATGACGAAGAGCGGCTGGTCGAATTCAACCGGCGTGGCATTATCTACGAGAATCGCGGTGACCGTGCCGGTCACTTCGCTTTCAATCTCGTTCATCAGCTTCATGGCTTCGATGATACAAAGCGTCTCACCAGCGCTGATCTTCTGACCCACTTTAACAAACGGGTCAGAGTCCGGGTTGGGTGCCTCGTAAAATGTGCCCACAATCGGTGCCCGAACTTCCGTGCCGGAAGGAGCAGCAGGCTCTGCCGCCGCTGGCGTGGCTACCGGAGCAGCAGGTGCTGGCGTGGCTGCCGGAGCAGGTGCCGCGGCGTAGGTGATCTGTGGAGCCTGGGCCGGGGCGTGTTTCCGGATGACCAGACGAAGATCTTCTTCCTCGATTTCAACCTCGGATACGTCGCACTCGGCAACGAGCTCGAGCACTTCTCGAAGGTGTTTCAGATCCATGTGGATTCCTCTCGCTTCTGTGGGTGCGATATCAACGCTACTAGGCAGTCGCAGCTGGTAGACGCTTGTGTCTATCGGCAGTGATCAACCAGTGCTGACTCGGGTAATGTAATCTCCTCGATCCGTATTAACTCGGATCACATCGCCTTCATTGATGAACAGCGGGACCTGAACCGTAGCACCACTTTCGACCGTGGCCGGTTTGGTGGCGCCAGTCGCGGTGTCGCCTTTCAGACCTGGATCACACTGAGTGACCAGCAGCTCGACAGCGTTCGGGATCTCGGTAGTTAGAGGCTGCTCCGTTTCCGAGTGCATCAGGATATCGATGTTGGCTCCTTCCTTGATGAACTGACGGCCCTGAACCGCGTCCACGGGCAGGTTGATCTGCTCGTACGTATCGGTATTCATGAAGTGCAGACCGAGGTCATCCTCATAAAGAAATTGGAACGAGCGCCGCTCGACGCGAACCTCGTTCACCTTCTCACCGGCGCGGAAGGTGTTGTCCACGACCTTGCCATTGGAAACGTTCTTGAGCTTAGTGCGCACGAACGCTCCGCCCTTACCGGGCTTGACATGCTGAAACTCGATGATGGACCAGATTCCGTTGTTCCACTCCATCGTGAAGCCATTCCGGAAATCACTCGTATCTGCCATGGGTCTTACCGGGCGTACAAGGTTGACTGAAAAAGGGTTAAGAACGACGAAGATACCGTTTCGGGGCCCCGCGAGTCAATTTGGGGATGCGAAGATCCTCGGTATTGAAAGCCAGCGATTACTTGCGGAATCGGGCCGCCAGTTCGTCGATCTTCTGAGTATTCAAGGCCGGAGGGCTCTTGGAAGCGTCGGGTTGAGACGGAGGCGCTACGCTTTTTGAGCTAGTAGAGGTGGAAGCAGGAATCGATCCTTTCGAAAGGGTGCCAGTCGTTTGACCCTGCGCGCTGGCCGTACGCTTGCCGCTGCTACGCTCCCTGAGACGGGCATCCATGGATTCCATCCAAGGTGCGGTGGGAGAAGCAGACGCAGGTATGAGCGGCTCGACGCTCCGGGACGTGGTAACCGGTGCCGCGGGTGGGTCTTTTCTGGAATGGGCCGGTTTGTTGATCGGTGCTGTCTCAAAGGCGACTCGCTTGATGTTCAGTAGATGCATCGGAGAGATGTTGTCTCCCGTGATGGATCCACCGATGGTACCTGGGCCGAGGGTCATAGCTGGGAAAAGGGCAGTCGTATAGCCGACCGAGCCCAGCGCGCACACGGAGTTGACGACGATGCGCATGGCCGGCTTTTCGAGTGCAAATGATCGGATGATCCGCTCATTGCCAGCGTGGATACCGAGCGTGTGACCGATTCCACCGAAATCCAGGATTGCTTTACACCGATCACATCCAGCCTGCCACCCGTCCTCGACATACATACTGAGGATAGGGGAGAGGGTCTCCATGGACAGTGGCTCCTGCTTGCCGACCTCCGTTACGCGCGCAATGAGGGCCGTGGTTGATTCAGGAACGCTGAATCCAGCTCCCCGGGCGATATCGACGGGTGCTTTTCCTACCTGATCGATGTTCAGCCGACCTCCCGGCACAACAAACGCCTTGAGCAGGTTCGCCTCCTGATCGGAGACAAAGTGGGCTCCCTCAGCTCGCAAAGCGTCTTTGAGTCTGGCAAGAATGGGTTGATCAGCGACAATACTTCGCTCGGTCGAGCACAGCGTACCCCAATCGAAGGTGACGCCAGTTATGATGTCTTTGGCTGCCTTGATCGCATCGGCGGTCCGGTCTACATAGACGGGTACATTGCCAGAGCCTACGCCAAAGGCCGGTTTTCCCTTTGAGTAGGCCGCTTTGACCATGGCAGATCCGCCAGTGGCCAGAATCACGTCAGTCTCGTCATCGCCCATCAACGCATTCGTGCCTTCCACCGAGATTTCGGTAAGACACGCAAAGAGCCCCTCTGGCGCTCCGGCCCGATAGGCCGCGGTGGCAACAACGCGTAACGCCTCCAGCGTGCAGTTTTTAGCTCTGGGATGCGGGCTCAATACCACCCCGCATCGCGCCTTTGCGCTGATTATGGCCTTATACATGGCCGTGGAAGTAGGATTGGTCGACGGCACCAGTGCCGCCACGATACCCATCGGATTCGCTACCTCCCAGACTTTGCCTTCGTCCGTGGTGCCAATAATACCGCAGGTTTTCATGCCTCGCATTCGCTCGGCAAGAGTCTGCGTGGCAAACAGATTTTTCTTGATCTTCGATTCGACCCGACCGAAGCCTGTCTCCTCGACGGCCATCACTGCCAGGCGCTCCGAAGCCTCGATCCCCGCGCGGACCATGGCGCGCACGATGGCATCCACTTTCTCCTGGTCAAACGTGTGATACGTTGTCCAGGCTTTCTTTGCTTTGCGCAGCAGGGAGCGTGCTTGCTGTATGGAGTGAAGGTCGCGATCCATATCGCGCAATATGAGGTCCCGTGTCGAGGCATTCAAGCATTCGGAGTGGGTGCTTGCCGAATTTCGCTTCCATCACGCAAATCAAGTCGTTTGTCTCGTATTGATACTATAGACAACCGAATGCCGATCTGCCCCGGCGTTACCCCATAACCGCCTTTTTCTCCTTCCTCGAATTATTCCATGTCTCGTCCACTCGAGTCCTCAGAGGAATACATACTCGCAGCTTTCATGAGCGGCGAGTTGCCTGTTGAACTGCGACGCAGAATTATCGCCTACCTGAATACGAACGAACAGGCCCGCGACATGCTGGACATGGCGCAGATTGCCATGGACGCTGCGGAATCAGGAGATGGTGCCTCCTTGGCTGCTGAGCCACAGGCGCGCCTGACGCAGTCCGGAGGAAGACGGACCTGGCCGGAGGTCGAAGGTGATGGGAAGAGTCAGTGGAAAGTCACGGCTTTCTTTGCCGGCGCCGTCGTGGACAAGTACGTCCCGTCATCGCTTCCATGGGACGTGACGAGATGCACCTGGATCTTATCAATGACAGCGAACAGACACTTTTAGGTCTGGTGCTCGAATTACGGGGCCGCGAGGGTCAGTTCAAGGACATGCGCATTTCAGGTGTCGAGGGCGACACGCAATACATAGAGGAGCTGGACGTCACGCTGGTTTACCTGCCTACGTTGCAGCAGGGTGGTAACCGGGTCATTCTGACTTGGAGGCGCTGACCCCGACTGAATACCCCCTTCTGAAAATCCTCTCTCCCGAACTCGAAGGCCGTTCCGCTCTAGCGAAACGGCTTTTCTTTTTTCAGCATCCCCACCAGATTATCCGTGCCGATGGGACCGTGGCGATAGAGGAATGGTTCGCCGAACGTCGCTCCAATACGGTAGCCGTACGTCCGGGCTCGCGCATCGTACCATTCCATGAAGGCAGGATTCGAGATGAACGTTTCCGGTTCGTCTGCGGAGCTGCCCTCGGAGCTGCCCGAATGAAACTGGGAGCGGAAGGCGCGAACCGCCTCGTTTCGTTTCTCCCAGAATGCGCTCACGTCCACCACCAGGGTCGGCTCGAACGCAATCGACTGCATGTAGTGCAGGATATGGGCGGGGCGCCACGGCTCTTGCGCGGTACCGGTCGGAGTGATTGTCTCGATCATCGAAAGCCCTGACTGGAAGGCCGCGTCTGCCACCAGACGTGCGCCATCGGGATGATCAGGATGGCGGCAATCCGGCGCCGGTATCAGGAGGATATCTGGACGTGTCGCGCGAAGCTCGGCGATAACCTTCAACCGGTTTTTCCGGGAGTTTTTGATGTTACCATCCGCTATTCCCAGGTTGACGCGACGGTCCACACCCAAAATATTAGCCGCCTCCGAAGCTTCCTGCTCTCGAAAATCGGGCGTGCCTCGAGAACCCAGTTCTCCGCGCGTCAGGTCCAATATGCCCACGTGACATCCTGTCGCAACCAAGGAGGCAATGGTTCCACCACAGCCCAGCTCCACATCATCCGGATGGGAGCCAACGGCCAGAACATCGAACTTGGGAAGCGTACTCATGATTGCAAGGTGATGGCGTGAACGAGCGTGGATTATCCGACGACAATGTTGACGAGTCGACCCGGTACGTAAATTTCGCGACGGATCTCCTTACCCTCAACGTGACGGTCCACCTTCTCATCGGCCTTCGCTGCCTCGATGATGGCCTCCTTCGAGGCATCAGCAGGGACGGAAATGGTACTGCGAACCTTGCCGTTCACCTGCACAGCCAGCTTGATGGACTCGTCCACCAGCCACTTTTCTTCTACCGTCGGCCATGGTTCGTAGGCCAGGGATGTCTCGTTACCGAGGCGTTGCCAAAGTTCTTCCGCCATGTGTGGGGCCAAAGGTGCCAGCATCAATACGAACGGACCGGCAAGCGAGCGAGGAATGGCGTCGAGTGACACCCACTCCGAAAGAAGCTCGATCAGGCCGGCAATGGCTGTATTGAACGAGAGCCGTTCCATGTCCGAGGTGACACGTTCGATAGTGCGGTGCAGGCCCCGCATTTGATCGTCCGTCGGTGCGGCATCCGAAACCAGCAGAGAGCCGGACTCCTCGTCCACAAAATTGCGCCAAATGCGTCTCAGAAAGCGGTTCACACCGACGATATCCCGTGTGTTCCACGGCTTGGATGCCTCGAGGGGTCCCATGTACATTTCGTACAGACGCAAGGTGTCGCATCCGTAGGCATCATTGACCTCATCTGGTGAAACGGCATTTTTCAGGCTCTTGCCCATCTTGCCGTACTCCTGCGTTACCGGCTCTCCTTCATAGAAGAAGTGACGATCCTGTTGGTCCTGTACTTCCATGGCCGGCTTACCATCCTGATCGAAAACCTTTGTGGCGTCCACGGCAATACCACGCTCGTCACGGTATGCATAGGCCTGGATATAGCCCTGGTTGAACAAGCGGCCAAACGGCTCTTTCGTAGAAACACGGCCAAGATCGAAGAGCACCTTGTGCCAGAAGCGGGCGTAGAGCAGGTGTAGTACTGCGTGCTCGACGCCACCGATGTAGAGGTCTACACCGTTGTCCCCCATCCAGTAGGACTCGCGAGAGGGATCGGCAAAAGCGCCGTCATTCTGATTGTCGATGAAGCGCAGGTAATACCAGCACGATCCAGCCCACTGCGGCATCGTGTTCAGTTCACGTTCGTAGCGCTTGCCGTCAATCTCCACGATACGCCAGGATTCATCAGCGCGAGCCAGCGGGGGGCGCGGTGGTGCATCGGGATCGTCGGAGGCGGTGGGCTTGAAATCTTCCATTGGAGGAAGAGTGACCGGCAGATCGCTCTCGTCGACCGCTCGGACGCTACCGTCTTCTCCTCGAAGGATCGGGAATGGTTCGCCCCAGTAGCGCTGTCGGCTGAAGAGCCAGTCGCGCAGCTTGTAGGTGACGGTGCCTTCGCCATGACCTTGCTCTTCAAGCCACGCAATCATGCGAGCTTTGGCATCATTTACTCCCAGGCCATTCAGGAACTCAGAATTGATGGCCGGGCCGTCGCCCGTAAAGGCTTTGCCTTCCCAGTCTTCGGGAGGCTGTACCGTGCGGATAATGGGAAGCTCAAAAACTTCAGCAAACTCCCAGTCGCGTTCGTCCTGAGCGGGTACGGCCATAATGGCTCCGGTACCATATCCCATGAGGACATAGTCAGCGACCCAGATGGGAACGAGGTCTCCGCCGGCTGGATTGGTGGCGTACGCACCTGTAAAGACACCGGTTTTGGACTTGGAATCCGCCATACGGTCGATATCCGTTTTTCCGGCAGCCTCTTTCCGATAAGACGCGACGGCGTCAAGGTTTTCGTCCGTGGTCAGGCGGTCTACCAGCGGATGCTCTGGCGCCAGAACCATATAGGTTGCACCGAACAGGGTATCTGGTCGCGTGGTGAATACCCGAATGGTTGCCTTGTGTCCTTCCACCTTGAAGTCCACATTGGCCCCTTCACTGCGTCCCACCCAATTGCGCTGCATCAGCTTCACTGGCTCGGGCCAGTCAACATCATCGAGGTCCTCAATCAGGCGATCGGCATACTTCGTGATGCGCAGCATCCACTGCTTGAGGGGGCGGCGGAACACGGGGTGGTTACCACGCTCGCTACGCCCTTCATTGGTGACCTCCTCGTTCGCCAGCACGGTACCAAGCGCAGGACACCAGTTGACCGGCACTTCGTCCAGGAAGGCCAGGCGGTGCTGGGCCAGTACAGCCATTCGTTCAGCCTCCGGGAGTGAGGACCAGTCGTCTCGCTCAGAGGCAAATTTGGCCTCCAATGTGCTGATCGGACGCGCCTTACCAGCATCCTCGTCGTACCAGGAATTGAACAGCTGCAGGAAAACCCACTGCGTCCACTTGTAATAGTCGACGTCTGTGGTGGCCAGCTTTCGATCCCAGTCGTAGCTCAGACCAAGAGCCTTGAGCTGGCGCAGCATGTTGTCGATGTTCTTCTCGGTCGTCACACGCGGATGCACGCCGTGCTCTACTGCGAACTGCTCTGCTGGAAGTCCGAATGCATCGAATCCCATGGGATGCAGGACATTGAAGCCCTTCATCCGCTTGAATCGCGACACGATATCGGTAGCGATATAGCCGAGCGGGTGTCCCACATGGAGTCCCACACCAGACGGGTAAGGAAACATGTCCAGGACGTAGTACTTCGGTTTGGACGTGTCCGGGTTATCGGGCGTGCGGAACGTTCGTTCCGTCTCCCAGAAGTGTTGCCACTTCTGTTCAATCTCCTGGAAAGGATAATCAGCCATGCCGCTGGAAGGGAATGATGCAGGTCGAAAGACGAATCAGATGTCCAAGACCTGATGCGCAGACGTATCGAGGTCCAGACGATCTGTCAGCCCGGCAAAGAAATCCGGACCGTACTTATTCAGGAAATATACGGGCGAGAGGTACCGCTCCTGCGGAATTCCCATGGGAAAAAGCGCGGAAGAAGCCCGCTCGAGCTGCCCACGCAGCACGTCATGCTGCTGCTTTTCAGATTTGATCACCTTGCCCTTGAGCTGAGACCACTCTTTCATGAAAGCTGCGCGCGTGGCTTCAGCGGATTTCACAAGGGAGCGGTCCACGCCTTCGATGGCCGGCTTGATATCGTTGATAGCCTTATGGATGCCAGACGAAGCCTGCTTGAACGCTTCCTCGATGTCTGTCTCCATATTGTCCAGGACCATGTCCCGGAAGAGCTTGTCTACTTGCTCTTCGAATGCCGGGATGGTCTGCTCCGACTTTTCCAGGACCCGGCCAATTCGCCGTTCCAAAAGGGTCACCGAGGCACGCGGGTAAATGACGGGCATGTGCAAACCGGCCCACTCATGCAGTCCCTTGAACTGAGCGAAGTATGCGACCTCACCGGGACCGGCGACATACACGGCGGTCGGCAGCACCCAGTCCTGCATCAAGGGGCGCATGACCACGTTTGGCGAAAAGGAGCCAGGATCGGATTCCAAAAGGGCCAGCGCCTCGTCGGAGGTCAAAGCCTCACCGTCACGGGTCTGAAACCCGTTTTCGACGGCGTCCATCGCGGTACGCCGACCCTCTCCGTGGATGAACAGGTTGGTCGGTGCGGTCTGGACTTGGGCATGCCACGTCGATTCGAGTGCATCGCTCGTTGCCCTCAGTTGGGCTGACGAGGTCTCGAAGTCTTCCAGTTCTTTTCGGAAAAGACCCTGTGCGAACGCTTTCAGTTCGGTATCGTCGGGGGACAGATACGCAATCCGACCTGGTCCAAGTATGCGTTCCATTACAGAAACGAAGGCCTTGATCATCGGAGTTCCAGTCGCATAAGCATCACCGATGAATGCCAGCAGCTCCTCCTTGAAATCGGTAGGAGGCAGGAGCGAGTCCAGATCATCCAGAACGGACTGCATGCCCGACGTCACCGTCATCCTCCCAACAGCTGTTCCGGCTTGTGCATCGGAGTCAGGGGAGTAGGTGACACGCACGGGGTCGTCTCCCTGCATCATGCCCGCCGATGCGATCTCTTCGAAATCGTGGTCTTCTCCTTCGAGCCAGAAAACGGGCACGACGGGGCGACCGGTTTTCTGCTCCAGATCCTGCGCAAGCTGAATCGTGCTGAGCGCTTTGTAGGCTGTGTACAGCGGACCTCCAAGCAGTCCAAGCTGCTGGCCAGTTACCACGGCGGCTGAGTCCGGATTCGCCAGCTTGTCTATCAGGTGTGCACTGACTTCACCTACGCCCAGGGCTTGCGCCTGTGCGCGCATTACGCGGGTCAGCGTATCGCGTTCAGTATGACTGGTGGCCGCCTTTTCACAGGAGGCTACCAGTGTATCCGGGTCGCGGAAATCGCCGTTGAAGAAGGCGGCGAGGTCGGAGGAGAAATCGGTATAATCCCGGAAGAGGCGGGAAAACGAAGAGAGCGAGGAAAAAGGGAGGCGGGTCAATTCTGTTCGCTATTTAGGCACGAAATATCATCACGAAGCTTGGCGGCGAGTTCGTAATCTTCGTCGGCGATGGCTTGAGCCAGATCGTTCTCGAGCTTTTCGAGTGGGCTACGGGGCGTTTCCGGTTCCGGATCCGGCTCGGGAGCATCCTCTCCGGGCTCGATGGCTGCCATTTCGCCTTCATCATCCGTAGGTATGCCCGCTTCCTCAAGTACAGCTGGCGCCACGAAAATGGGAGCGCCGACTCGAACGGCCAGGGCCACGGCATCAGATGGACGGCAATCCAGCTGGCTGTCGGTGTCGTTCACCGTGTAGCGGATCTTGGCGAAGAAGGTGCCTTCCCGCAGTTCGTCGATCAGAATGTCCGTCACGTCCGCTGAAACGGAGTCGAATAAATCCCGGATCAGGTCGTGCGTCATGGGACGCGGCGGTTGGATTTTTTCCAGCTCAAGAGCAATCGCTTGCGCTTCGAATGCGCCGATGATGATGGGTAGTCTACGGTTACCGTCGACTTCACCCAGAACCAGTGCATAAGCACCGCCGCTGGAAGGACTGGTCGACAGTCCGATGATATCTACCTGGATCAAGTCCATGAGGGCTGGAGGTGTTCGGTGTAATGATGGCGGGTGGTGTCGAACGGGCCCGGCTACCCAAGAACGGTAGTCAACGCGTCCAAAAATGCCTTGTTCTCGGATGGGGTACCACTGGTGACACGCAAATACCCCTTCAATTGTGGATACCCACCCATGTTGCGGACCAAGACGTCATGATTGGCGAGATTCTGAAGCAGTTCAGCGGGGTCGTGACCCGTGCGGAAGAGGATAAAGTTGGTATCCGTCGGCAACACGTCGATGTCGTCGCGCTGCATCATGGCCTGACGCAGGTTTTCGGTATACACCTTGATCTGGTCGACCCGGTCACGAATCAGGTCTTGATGGCGAAGCAGCAGAAGACCTACCTGCTCGGCCAGTCGATCCACCATGAAAGGCAGACGGGACTTCATCATCTCGGCGATAATCTCTGGGCGCGCTACGAGGTACCCGAGTCGCAAACCGGCCAGTCCGAATGCCTTGGACAAGGTGCGCAGGATGATCACATTTGGATAGCGCATCAGCAGGTCCAGCGCGGCGCCTTCCGGATTGAATTCGTGGTAAGCTTCGTCGATCACTACGAAGCCATCGGCGGCCTTAACGATGCGCTCGATTTCCTTTTTGGGAATGGCGAGGCCGGTAGGGTTGTTGGGAGAGGCCAGGATGGTCAGTTTGGGCTGCACCCGTTCAATCGTGGCCACTACGGCATCGCAATCAACCTGATAATCGGTCGTGCATTCAGCCTGAAGGGGCACCCCACCGTGCAACCGTACCATCGATTCATACAGGGCAAACATGGGCGTCGGGGTCAGGACGGCGTCACCCTCCTCCACGAAGCACATACCCAGCGTATAAGTCAGTTCGTTGGATCCGTTGCCGACCAGGATACTTCCAGGTCCGACACCACAATGGGATTCAAGGGCTTGAATGAGCTTGGTCGGCTGTTCCGACGGGTACCGGTTGAAATCGATCTGGAAAAAGGCCTCGAGCAATTCCCGCTTCAGGACAGGAGGAAGATCGAACGGGCTCTCGTTCTGATTGAGTTTTACCGATACCGGGCGAGCGCCGGGTACGAGATAGGGCTTTGCGGCACGGACAGCAGGCCGAATCAATGCCAACAGCTGCTCAGGGACATGCTTACTCATGAAGACCGGATGGTCCTGGTTACAAGGGCTCAGTAGGAGCGTTCTTCTTCGGACCAGTCGTCGTCCAGTTCCCCTTCTTGTTTGGAAACATCGGGAAGACCGCGGAACTCGTAATCCGGCAGGCACTCGTCCTGGATGAAGCGGACGACCTCGTGCATGGCGCTGACGAATTTGCCGAAGTCTTCCTTGTACAGGAAGAGCTTATGCTTTTCGTAGCGGTTCTCCCCGACCTTTTTGCTCTCGGTAATGGTCAGGAAATAGTCCTTTCCGGAGCGCGTCGTCTTTACGTCGAAGAAATAGGTACGCTTGCCGGCAGGAACACGACGTGAGTAGACTTCGTCGCGATATCGTCCTCGGTTGCGCGGCCGATCCTCGTCGGAGGGAGGGAAGTAGGCATCTTGGCCGTCTCCATCCCCGTCTTCCTCTTCGAACTCCTGGTCCTCGAATTCTTGGTCTTCGAATTCTTCGTCCTCGTATTCCTGCTCGTCCTGGCTCATCGTGTCCTCCTACTCCGACATCTCGTCGAAGCGCTATGGATGGTAGCGGTGTTTGAATGCTCACCTCCCAAGGACATGAGCGGTGAAATATGCAACGTGTCCCGGCAAAAACGCAAAAGAGTGCTTCTCAGGCTAAGACCGGAGGTCGGCAACCAGGGCCGTTATCAACTTCTGAAGGTCGTCCCGTACTTGACGCCCGACCTCCAGGACCTCTTGATGATCCAGTGATTCCTGGCCCAGACCGGCTGCAAAGTTGGTGATGGTCGAAATCCCGATTACTTGCATTCCGTGATGACGAGCCACGATGACTTCGGGTACCGTGCTCATCCCGACGGCATCCGCCCCGAGCCATCTGAACATGCGGATCTCGGCTTTGGTCTCGTAACTCGGGCCCAGCGTCCACAAGTACGTTCCTTGTCGGGTTGGGATATCCAGCGAGTCCGCGATCAGCTTGCCACGGGTCGTCCAAGCGATATCGTAGGGGGTTCCTTCGCTGTTCGGCCGCTCAAAGGCAGAGGATGGGGGACCTGGTACGGATCGGAAGGCGAACGAAATGTGATCCGTGATCCACATCAGCGTTCCCGGGGTGCACTCGGGATGTATTCCGCCCGCTGCATTCGTCACCACCATCTGCTTCACACCCAAAGCGGCCATGAGTCGCACGGGAAAGGTAGCGGCGTGGACGGTGTGCCCTTCGTATACATGCAAGCGCCCCTGAACGAACACGACAGGAACGCCTTCCAGCGTGCCGAACACCAGTTGCCCCTTGTGTCCCTCCACAGTGGACCCCGGGTATTCTGGTATCTCCGACGATGCTATGATCACAGGATCTTCCAGGACATCGGCCAAATGAGACAATCCTGATCCCAGAATCAGGCCCACTTGAGGAGTCACTGCAATCCGCTGCTGTACAAATGAAACAGCCGAGGAAGGGACGTCAACGTGTTCAGAAATCGCGTTCATCAGCCATCCAGTTTGATCACGGCCATGGTCATGTCGTCTGCCCGGCCCATCCCCTCAATGAAGTGATGAACATCTTCTGTCATCAATCGAAGGATGGCGGCCGCGGAGCGGCCGCCGATCTGACTGACTTTTGCGACCAGGCGATCGTCGCCATACAGTTCGCGAGCCCGATTCATGGCCTCGGAAAAACCGTCTGTATAGAATACCAGGGCATCACCCGGTTGGACCATTATGGTCTGTTCCTCGATGGAGGCGTCAAAAACAGGCCCAGAAGTGAAACCAATGGCCATGCCATTCGGACGAAGAGGTTCTGAAACACCCTGATTCGAGCGATACCAGATGACCGGGTTGTGTCCGGCACGAGCAAACGAGAGTCGGCCTGATTTCGGGTCAATCTCAGCGTAAACCACCGATATGAATGTACCTGATGGGGCATTTTCGCAA
>JAURNP010000099.1 GCA_030830105.1 Rhodothermales bacterium
AGGAACACTGGCGCAAGTTCGCGCTGTGGGAAAACGTGATACGGACCGTCCTGATGATGCGCGTACCCGAAGGTGTCACCGTTATGCCAGCCGGTTCGGCACAGGGTATCCGAACGTCGAATGTCACGAGTCTGCTCGACATCTATCCGACTTTAGCGGAGTTATGCAATCTGACACCCCGTAATGACTTTGATGGCAGATCGTTGGTTGGCATGCTCGAGGATCCGCTGAGACCGGTTCCTCGTCCTGTCGTGACCACCTATGATTGGGGTAGTTACTCCATCCGTTATGAGAACTGGCACTATATCCAATACCTGGACGGATCTGAGGAGCTATATGACCTGGATGAGGATCCGAATGAGTGGGATAATCGCGCTGATGACGCCAGATTGGCAGATGCCAAGGCCGTGCTGACAGCCTTCGTGCCCGAAACGCCTATCGACTTGCCGGAAGAGTCGCTCATTCCGCTCATGGAACATCACGTTCCGCCGTATCGCTCCGCGGAATACTTCTTCAGTGAAGAGCGGTCGGAATGGATGAAACGGTTCGAATAGCGATGCAAGGGTGTTCTGGATTGTGGATAACTGATTGGCGAGCCGTATTGGCTTCCACGGTGAAATTGCGATCTTGAAGCAAGCCATCCCTCAGGTTCAAGCAACCTACGCTTGTGAACCCAATTCGCCGATTCCATCCAGACGACACGGACGCAATAATTGCTGTTTGGCTTGACGCCAGTCAGGTTGCTACTCCATTTCTGTCCTCGGATTTCCTGGGCAAAACCCGCAAGCAAATCCGCGAAGTATGGCTCCCAACAGCTGAGACCTGGGTGTACGACGATGGTCGGGGCGTGGAAGCATTCATTGCGCTGATCGGCAACGAAGTTGGCGGATTGTTTGTCAATCCTTCGGTGCAGGGCCGGGGAATAGGCAGGGCACTCTTGGACTGGGCCAGTCTGCAGCATGAGCCGCTGCTCACAGAGGTCTTTGCCGATAACAAGGTGGGAATGCGCTTCTACGAGCGATATGGATTCCGCGAAACGAATCGCTACTTCCACAAGCCGACCAAGCAATTCATGATCCGCATGATCTGCATGGGGTAGAGGTCGCTCTTCCTCGCCTGCCTACCAAGCGCTGGGCGCACATCGTGAGGATGGACCTGCGATTCATTGCACGGGCTTCACGAAACTCACGGAACTGACCCGGCGAGCCCTTTATTGAAACCGACGCGCCTCCCGGCCATCATGCGATCCCGCCACCAACCGTTTCCGCCGTCTCATGTCCCAGTCCGCACCCACCAGCCAGAAGACCTCCGTAACCGTAGCCTACGGTGATGGCATCGGACCCGAAATCATGGAATCTGTCATACGCATCCTCGACGCTGCGAATGTCCCATTGGAATATGAGGTCGTGGAAATTGGCGAGAAGGCCTTCCTGTCCGGTAACACATCCGGAATTCCGCCAGAAGCGTGGGATACGATTCGTCGCAACAAGGCTTTCCTGAAAGCGCCGATCACGACGCCTCAGGGTGGTGGCTACAAGAGCTTGAATGTGACGATCCGCAAATCGCTCGGTCTGTTCGCGAATGTGCGTCCCACGAAATCCTATGCGCCGTATGTCAACTCGCCGCACACCGGGATGGACATGGTCATCGTTCGTGAGAACGAGGAAGACCTCTACGCCGGTATCGAGCACCAGCAGACGGCCGAGGTAACGCAGGTACTCAAGCTGATCACGCGTCCGGGAAGCGAGCGCATCATCCGCTATGCCTTTGAATACGCCGTCGCCCACGGTCGCAAAACCGTCACGTGCATGTCGAAAGACAACATCATGAAGCACACGGACGGTCTTTTCCACAAGGTGTTTGAAGAGATTGCACAAGAGTATCCGAATATTGAGAGCAATCACCAGATCATCGATATCGGTTCCGCCCGCGTGGCAGCCATGCCTGAGACCTTTGACGTTATCGTGACGCTGAACCTTTACGGCGACATCATATCGGACATTGCCGCACAGGTTGCCGGATCAGTTGGCCTGGCTGGTTCTGCCAACATCGGTTCGACCGTTTCCATGTTTGAGGCCGTTCATGGCTCGGCTCCAGATATCGCAGGAAAGGATGTTGCGAATCCATCAGGGTTGCTCAACGGGGCCATCCAGATGCTGGTGCACCTTGGCTATGCTGAGCAGGCCGAGGAAATCAACAACGCATGGCTGGTCACCCTGGAGGACGGCATCCATACGGCAGATGTCTATCGTCCAGGTCTGAGCGAGCGCGAAGTGGGCACGGAGGCATTTACCGACGCAATCATTGAGAGAATGGGCCAGAAGCCTCGACGTCTCGCTGCCGCTCACTTCCAATCCGCTGATATCCACGTTCCACCGGTACGCAACGCTGCGCCGAAGAAAGAACTGGTTGGTATCGACGTTTTCCTCGACTGGGCCGATGGCGACCGTCACCCGGACCGATTGGGCAAGATCCTCGAGGAAGCATGCCCGCAGGGTTGGAAGCTCAAGATGATTACGAACAGAGGTGTCAAAGTCTACCCTGATGGACTGCCAGAGACCTTCTGGACGGATCACTGGCGCTGCCGCTTCATTGCTCCTGGTGGTTCTTCGCTGACATTTTCGGATGTTCTGCGTCTGTTGGAAGCATTGAACGACGCCTCATGCGACGTCATCAAGACCGAACATCTGTATACATTTGACGGCGAGCGCGGCTATTCCTTGGGCCAGGGCGAGTAGTTTGGGCTGACGCTGCACGTTACACCCTGATCGCCGCGTTTCGGCCGGTGTCCTTCGATGAGGCGTCCCCGTTTTCTGAGTGGACGGCTGAGGATGGTCCCGTATCTTGCGCTGCGTGAACGCCCAGCTAGATGGACATTGCAGCAGAATGATGTGTGGTAGCAGAATGACGGAACGCCGAATAGTGATCAGGGCGTGGGCCGCCATAATTGCTCTCACGATGTTAGCGCCTGCTATTCAGGTAGCACATGCACAGGTAGTGTCCCTCTATGACGTGGTCTATCGCCCGCCCGGTGAGACATGGCGTTTCGTAGGCGGAGACGATTTCAATGTCATCTTCCTGGAAAGGCACGAGCAGCAGGCTCGTGAAATGCTTCATGTTTTGCGAAGCACCAGACCGCTGACTGACTCATTCTTGGGTGTTACGCGACCATATTCGCTGACGGCGATACTCTCGGATCAGTCCGATTCAGGAAACGGATTCGTAACGCCCTTTCCGTACAAGACCGAGATCAATGCAATCGCATTGCGCGGGCGAGCCTTATCACGTAGGCACCAGTCGTGGAATCAGGTGGTTACCGCACACGAATTGGTCCATGCGGCCCAGGCAGAATTTCGGGTGCCTTTAAGTCTAACGGGTGTTGCAGGTCGCTTTTCTCCCGATTTTGCACGGGCGCTTGGCCTGTTCCAGCCGTCAGGTGTTGTCGAGGGCCTGGCCGTATATCGGGAAAGTCAGATTCCGGAAGGAGCAGGCCGGCTGAATCATCCGTACTTCCTCATGCAGGCTCGGGCTGGAATGATGGAAGAGGGCGGTTGGTCATTGGCCCAGGCACTTGAAGAGCCGGACTATACACGCCCTTTTGATCGATTCTATCAGGGTGGATCGTTGTTCGTGGACTTCTTGATGGACACCTACGGCCACGAAAAGGTCATAGCTTCTTTGCGCTGGCAGCAGCATTTGCCATTCTCAGGATATGGGTCCAATCTTCGTCTCGCGCTGGATCAGTCACCCCGAGTCGTCGAAGGCCGTTTCCGAGACTGGTTTTTGGATCGCGAAGGCGCTCTTCGTGAGCAGATTGGCACGCTTACTCCATCACATACCCTCTCAAAGACGCTTGGCCAAACACATAGGCGGCCTTTCTGGCTGCAAGAAGGGGACGTAGTCACCTTTACGCTGGGCTACAATTTGCCCAGGGGGTTCCAGCGCGTGTCAGAGGAGGGGCGAATGGACCGTATTGCCCGCACGGAAGTCACGGACGATGCGGCTTACTTCGTATCTCCTGATTCTCGGTCCATTTATTACTCCAGATACACCGAGCACCCGTTTGCGCCGCAGGCCAAGACGGCTTGGTCATATCGAATGGATGTGGACTCTGGGGAGGAGGAGCGGTTGCAGGGTTCCGGGCACACCTACAATCCTGTAGTCGTGAACGATGGGCGACTTCTCGCTCTTCGCTCGTTCGGCCAATACAATCGCATTGTTGAGCTGACCAGTGGTGAACAGCTGGTGCGATTCGAAGAACCGACGCTTGAAATTGTATCAATAGCGCCTCGCCCCGGATCGGATTCCTTGGCAGTAATCGCTAAGTCTGGAGCGCAACAAGCCGCTTTCCTGATCGATATCAGCGCCTCAGAATGGAGTCTCACCCCCTGGATTGGCTTTGACGGCGCAACCATCTACGATGGGAGTTGGAGCGCCAACGGACGCTTTTTTGCGTTCACGTCAGATTACACCGGCGTCATGAATGTCTATGTTCTGGATGCGTGGAGCGAAAGCCTGCTACAGGCTACTAATGCGCTCTACGGAGCCATGGAGGGTCATGTAAGCGAAGATGGGACAAGGTTGGTATTTGTCGAATACGGCGAAGAGCAGTTTGACCTGAGGACGATGTCGTTGGACGCCCCAGGTGTAAATCCTGTTAGTCGGGACGTAGCAAATGGTACTTGGAACACGTCGTGGTCCGAAGATCAGAACAACGTTGCTGAATTTCCGGGTCTGAACGAGGCTTTCGGTTCCGCGCGTGGATACCGCGCATGGCGTCACTTGAGGCCGCGCATGATCTACCCAACTGCATATTTGGACGAAGGGCGTCAGCGTGAGGCCGATGCTCGGCTCGGATTGGGTGTTGGTTTGGCCATGCAAGGAACGGATCCGTTGCAGCGGTATGCGTGGTACAGCGAAGGGATAATCGAGAAGAATCGGCTTTGGGGAGAAATCGGGCTACAAACGGGCGCCTTGCCCTTCCGACCTGGTGTAAAATTGGAACGTCGACCAACGACCGTGGACGCGTTTGTTCAAGGACAGGAGGGTGTGCAGCGAGTCATCAGGGATCGGATAAGCTGGTCAGCTTCTGCCACGCTGTCGTTTACGATAGAGCAGAATGTCCATCGCACCAGTTTCATCCCTTCTGTATCGCTGGTCTACCGATCGGATCGATTCATGAATGATGATCTGTTGCTCCTTCAGGAGAGCCGGGGTCGGCTGGCCCTGCAGCCATCGTTTTTCTTCGGACACCGCATGCTTCGCAATCCGAGAGATATCTGGCCGACGAGTGGACGCTTTATTTCATGGTTCTCAGATCTTGAACTGAATCGAGATGTAGGGCAGAAACAGCGTGGTAGCATTACTTCGGCAAATCTGTACGTGCCGTTCTTCAGGCGCAGTAATACGTCCATCAGGCTTGATGCAGGCCACCTGTATCAAAACCGGGCGGGAATATTCGGGCTTCGGTTCTTCAAGCCCGTTGGATGGGAAGACGCGCCTGTGGCCGATGACCATTATGGCCGGATAGGCCTCCGGGTCAGACAGCCTATCGCCTTTCCGGATGACGGCTGGCTGACGATTCCCGTTTTCTTGCGTGCTCTGTATTTGAAAGCAGGTGCCGAGGTAATTGCGCGCATGGACGATACAACAGAGCGGTATTCCACTTTCAGTGCCGGAATGGGTGTGAAATTCAGGATCTGGCACTTCATTGATATCGATGTCAGCTGGGATGCCGCCTACCGCCTCCAAACAGGGGAGTGGGATGCTGTCTGGAATACATTCTCGGAAAACTGAGGCGACATCCCGGGTGACACGTGTTTCTTCGACTCCACCGGGCGCAGCCGACGTTGCGGGATAACGCAGGTTGGCAAAACAGTGGCTTGCCTGCCCCTTTATAACGGAGTCCCTACGATTAGGCACTCAGCAATCAAGCGCATGACCACATCATATCATCATCCTCATAGGGACCTGAGCAGAAGGGAGCGCCAAATCATGGATCTTCTCTTCGGGAATGGACCTTCAACTGCTGCACAGGTGATGGATGGGCTCCCAGATGGACCAGGCTATTCTGCCGTTCGCACCTTGCTGCGCATACTCGAGGAAAAAGGCCGCATACGCCACGAGAAAGTGGGACCGCGTTTTGTCTATCACGCCATTACATCAAAGTCAGAGGTCGCCGAGAAAGTATTGAAACACACGGTCTCGACGTTCTTCAAGGGTTCCGTCTCCGCTGCGGTCATAGCGCTTCTGGATTCCTCTGACGAGTCCTTAAGTGATAGCGATTTGGAGCGTTTGGAAGGTTTCATCGAATCCCGCCGTCAATCGGTATCCGAACCTGTACCGAAATAACTACGCGCCTACGCGGCTTGGACAATGAATCGCGCCGATCCAGTCGGAGCACGGTTTCTGCAATCATTCCACTTCGGCCTACATGTCTCACGCGCTGGCCAAGGGAGAAGAGATGAGAGGAGCCAGAAAGCACGGGGAAAGATCCTGAAACAGCGGGATAGCTGGCGTAGAGCGTGGTGCGAGCTCCTCGACTGTACCGGATGACAAGCGTAGCTGCGTAGCTCAGTCCCTTGTAATCCCCCGGCTGGGATCCGCTTAAAGTCTGAAAACGGCGCAATAGTGATGGAGCGAACAGAAAGGTTAAACCTGTCTTCGTCCTGTTGTTGCGCCATCCCATTTGAGCCTGAATATCAGAAGACAAAAGTCTACCGGGCCGGAACCAACGTCGTGCCAGAAAACGCGTGCTGATATCATATTTCCCTTCCGTATTTACCCGCTGATGGAAACTGAAGCCGATCAGGGAGAGCACTGATGAATGAGAAGTCATGCCCCAGCCTTCGGATACGGTTCGTAACCAGTCCAAGGCCATTTGTCGGGTTGTGGTAGCTTGGCCTTCTATCGAACGCGCTCGCTGGGCCCAGCGTCCGAGCAAACGGTGACGCTGGGCCGGTAAGAGGACAATTCCAATCCTCTGAACACTTTCAGATTGGAAGGAGGTGAAGAATTTTCCAGTGTGTCCAAAAGGACTCCTTGGGCCTGGATTCAATTGGCTGTGATCAAGCAGCAATGCCGACCCATTTACCGAGCGCCAACGAAGTGCAATTCGCCAATCCGGATTCGGGCGACCGAATGCTGCCGATTCTGTGACCAAGCGCAGGTGGCCCAATTGCAACCCGGCTGCCATGCTGCCAATCAGCGTAGAGCGCGGCACACTGGCATGAAGATCAGGGGCGTGTGTGCTGGTATTGCCAGAGGATAAATGTTCGACTAGAATAGATACTTTAATGGTGCGCCCTCGGGTGTAGAATGCCACTCCGCTACCTCCCATTTCCAGAAGGTGACGCCGCGCCAGGCTGGATCGGGAAGTAAACGCGGCGGTGTGCGATACGTCTGTGATCTGGAGTTCTGCAGGCTCGCTCTCGGCACGAGAAAGTGATGCCGTTCCCTCAGCGTTCGCTCTCCAAAACCAGGCCCCTGCTCGATCACTGCGTATGACGGCAAGTAGTCCTGATCGGACCAGACGACCGGTTGTGCCGGCATAGGGACTTGCTCGCACCAATTGAGAGGGAATGGCTACCACGCTGCCCGCTGTGGGCAACAGAGCGACTCGGTTTCCGGATGCAAGTCCGAAAGCGTGCCTGATCGAGAAGCCTCCCACGATCCATTGGAATCTTCGGCCAGAATGATGAAGATTCCCACGCTTGAGTTCAGGTCCCCGCCATGGTACGCGTCCTGAGCCCCAGGGCTCTAAGGCGTCTTTGCTCAACAAAAGAGAAAGCTGCCACGGGCCGGTTCGAACGGATGAGCGCCAAAGCCAAGCAGACGGCCCTCCAAGATGGGTAGGAGCTTTGCTACCCCCCGTTCTCTTGAACCGTACCTGAAGGAGACTGGCCCATTTCCACCGGTCTTCCTCGAGCTGTTGGGCGATTTCCGGTTCCTCAGTCGGAAGCGCCTCCTCCAAGATGCGTTCAAGCGGGTCCTGAAAGGCCCAAGTTGGGCCAGCATAAGTATTGACCAGCATAAGTATTGACCAGCATGAGGAGAAGCAGCAAGCGACTCAGGCATAAGAGTTCGCTGGTAGCTTGCCATCGGAAGGCAAACGATTTGATCCTCATCACCATTCACGCCCATTTGTGTCCCATTCACCAGGATGGACACCGCTCACTGGAAACAGTAACCGAACCATTCGGGTTGACCACGCACATTATCCCAGACGCAATTCCCACATGTGCACATGATCATGCGAACACGCCTGATGGCTATGCTGCTGCTCGGAGCCCTTCTGTGGTCACCCTCTGCACTTGCACAGGAGTTTAACTGTGTCATTCGGGTGGACTATCGCTCGCTCACCGGTTCAGACTATTCATTCCTTGATGAGCTCCAAGAGGATCTTTTCGAGTACATGAATGATCGTCAGTGGACCGACGATCGCTTTGACGATGAGGAGCGCATCGATTGCAGTATGCAGCTTCTTTTCACTTCAGCCCCTTCGCTGACCCAATTCCGCGCACGCCTTGTTCTGGCTTCCAGACGCCCCATATATGGCTCTGCACAACAGACGCAGGTTTTGACTCTCAGCGACGAGGAAGTGCAATTCGAATACTCACAGGGAACGCCGCTTATTTATCAGCCGGATCAGTACGATCCGTTGACATCAGTGTTGAATTTCTATGCCCATATCATGCTCGGCTTCGACTATGATACGTTTGAAGCCTTGGGCGGCGAGCCGCTTTTCATTGAAGCGCGTCGCATTGCTGAACTGGGCGAACAGCGGGGCGCGCTTGGCTGGTCATCCTTGGGAGGTGGTCAGAGCCGTGGCGAATTGATCTCACAGATCTTGGATTCGCGCTTCCGGCCGCTTAGGCAGATCTACTTTGACTACCATTTTGGCATGCTGGATCACTTCATTGATGAACCAGAAGAATCGAGAGAGAAATTGCTGCAGACAGTAAATGAGCTTCAGGCTCTTCGTGAGGACGTAACACGTGCCTACTATCTCGATCAGTTTTTTGCCGCCAAATACTCGGAGATGATTCGAGTATTCAAGGGCAGCACACAAGCATCCCAGGCTTTTGATGCACTGTCGCAAATAGACCCGGCGCACCTGTCAGACTACTCTACCATGATGAACTAGAAAAGCCGCCAGGCATGGCTGGGTCTGCAGGGCCTGGTCTGCAAAAGGATGTTTTGTACGAGAGGGGGGACTCGAACCCCCACGTCCTAAGGACACTGGATCCTAAATCCAGCGCGTCTACCAATTCCGCCACTCTCGCAGACGCCGCTGTAATACTGAAAGAACTGTTGGAGTTCCAATCGATGATGTTTCCGCGTTCAAATAATTATGCTGCCTGGACGGGTGTGATGGGAATCATGCTCATGACGGCGTGTACGCCTCCCAGGGAAGTGTTGACGGTCAGCCAGCGACCTGATCCCATACCATCTACCGAGGAGCTGCAAGCCATTCCTCTCATTCCGGAAAAAAAGCGATACCCGGAGTCATTTTTGGAGCGGTTCGACGATGGTCGCATGTGGACGTTTGAGGCACCACCCACCGACTGGTGGCAGGAGGCTTACGATCTCGAAGTCGATGAATCATGGCTGAACCGTGCCAGAAAAGGCGCTCTACAGTTCGGCCAAACGTGCTCTGCGTCTTTGGTCAGTCATCGCGGCCTTGTAATGACGAATCACCACTGTGCCCGCGATTACGTTTCCCGAGTCTCAGCCGAAGGGGAGGCGCTTACGGAAAACGGATTCTATGCTGAGAGGACAGAAGTCGAACGCCGGGTACCGGGATTGAAAGTACGTCAGGTCATCGAGATCGAAGATGTTACGGATGAGGTTTTGCGTAGTGCTCGCGATGTGAAGGGCTGGGGCCCGAAGGCTGATGCACGCCAGAAGCGATCAGAGGCAATCGAACGCCGCTTGAAGGACCGTAATGTCCGAGCAGACTCAACCCTGGAATTCAAGGTGATTGAGCAGGTGCCCGGGGCGCGTTACTCAGCGTTCACCTACCGGGTGTATCATGACGTTCGTTTGGTCTGGATACCCGAGATGGCGCTTGGTCGATTCGGAGGCGACGTCGACAATTTCGAGTGGCCCCGTCACACCTTGGACGTCGCTTTCTTCCGGGTCTGGGAGAAAGACGAGCCGCTGCGCACGGCGGATCATTTCCAATTCGACCCTTCGGGTGCCGAGAATAATGAACCCGTCTTTGTCGTAGGCAATCCCGGATCAACCAAGCGACTGGTAACCATCAGTCAGCTCGAGTACTTGCGTGATGTCTCGCTGCCAGAAGAGCTGGCGGTGCTTAGTGACCGTATTCAGCGGCTGGAGGCTTTCGTGGAGGCACATCCTGTCCTTGCCGACTCATTTGATGTGCGGAATGCTCTTATGTCGGCCAATAACCAGCTGAAAGGGCAGCGGGGCCAGCATGAGGCTCTTCGCGAGGGCCATGTCCTGTCTCGTACACAGGCATGGGAAGATTCTATTCGCAGCGTCCTCGAGACAGACGAAGAATTGTCGGCCCGCTTTGGTCGTCCATTCCGAAATATCGCTTTGACTCAGCAATCCAAGGAGCAGTCGGCTCCTCGAGCACGCTCATTTACGCATTTCCTCAATCCTTCGCTCTCATCTCACATCCTGATGAGGGCCATGTATGGCTATGTGTATGCACTCTCTGCTCGTCGTGGCGCGCCGCCGGAGATCTTGAAGGACATCATGACCGAGGCTCTTCAGATTTCGGATTGGCCGCGAGAGCTGGAGAAATCGATTATTGAGGCGCGCCTTAATGATTTTGAACGCGCATTAGGCAAGGATGACCCAACGGTGCGGCGCATGCTTAGCGGCGTTTCCGCCGCGGAGATGGCCGATTCCATTGCGACCTACTCGGTTCTGGCTGATTCAGCAGCCTTCCAAAACCTGCTCGAAGCAAACTATCTGGCCAGTAATGATGTCACTGTGGATCTGGTCAACACGATTGGGGCGCTTTACTTCACCTTGGATGGGCAATTGAAGGCACTCCTGGAACGGGAAGATGGATTCGTGGATCGCCTGGCCGAATTGCGACACATCATTCAAGGTGACACTACGCCACCCGACGCAGCATTCACGCTGCGCATCTCGGACGGCAAGGTCGCCGGCTACGATAGCGGAGACACGTCGTTTGACGCTTTTTCGACCATAGATGGTCTGTATGCGTTGTCCGATTCGCTGGCAGGAAAAGGTGACTGGGATCTTCCAGAAAAATGGCATGAGTTGAGGGGCCAGTTCGATGGAAACGTACCATTGAACCTGGTTGCCACCACTGACATAACCGGAGGCAATTCGGGTTCACCGCTGCTGGATCAGGAGCTCAGAGTGGTCGGATTGGTTTTCGATGGCAACATGGAGAGCCTGTCTAATGAGTATGTCTTCAGCGACCGAGCTGCCCGAACAATCGCTGTTGACGTGCGCGTACTGATTGAGGTGCTGGAAGTTAAGGTCGAAGCAGACCGCCTGATTCTCGAATTGCTCGAGGGCAACTTTCACGATGATGAGGACTCGGCAGAGGCGGCTCGCTGACAGCTCCAATGGTTATCAGGTTGAGGCGAGAATACCCTTGGCCAAACCTGTCAGATCGGTAACGTCCTTGAAATTGGAGCTTCCCGGACCGCGAACAAGCAGTGGTACGGGATGACGCGTGTGCGTTTTGACAGACAGATCCTCAATATTGCCGTGATCGCTGGTCAGTACCAATGTGGTGCGTGAGAAGTCGAGCGTGTCCATGAGTTCGCTCAAATAACGGTCGATCGATCGGAGTCTGCGCCCAGCATCCTCGCTGTCCTGGGCGTGACCGGCTTTATCTGTGTGGAAGTATTCCGAAACGACCAGATGGTACGTGCCGCAGAGTGTTTGAATTCGCTCCGCTGATTCCTTCTCTGAAATGGCCTCGACCGGCGAGTTCGCCACTGCCGCGAGACCAGCACCGGTCAGATCGGCAGAAATAGCCTTGCCGGCCCGCAGGTCATCCATGGTGCGAATGTGTACACCGCTGTCCAGACAGCAACGAGTAGTTGTGGACCAGCGGTCTCGTTGACGGGCCCATTCGAAAAAACGCTCGGGATATGCATTCGCCAAGGCGGCGCGATCAGGGCCCACTCGCGTGAAGAGGTTTCTCTCCTTCAGGATGGGGCGAGAAGTGGAATGAGGAAAGGGACCGTAGTGCCGGCCTGCAAGCTCGGCACAGTTTACCCCTGTAAAAAGCGTTGCCTGTCCTGTACCGCTCTGAGGCAGCCCTTCCAGTCCAAGATTGGCATCGATGGCCCGAACGACCAGACCATCTTCCGAAATATCCGAAAATCCCTCGGCGGTCAGGTCACCACCAGCCATTAAACGCCGAAAACCAGGCAGTTCCAACGTATGGAAGGGGTTCTGAGGTCCCGCCTGACCCACACCGATGCCGTCGATAAAGAAGAAATAGACTGAGCGGTTGGGGGCCACAGGTTTGTTGGGTTCAAGATCCGGTAATTACCGGCTGAAAGCCGGTGCGATGGAGGCCAGCGCGACGTAAGCTGGCACGACGTAAGCATGCACGACGTAAGCATGCACGACGTAAGCATGCACGACGTAAGCAGGCACGACGTAAGCAGGCTCGAAGTAAGCTGGTACAACGTAAGCTAGCGCGATTGAAGACCGCGCGTACATAAAAAAACAGGCGCTGACCAAAGGGTCAACGCCTGTTATTGTAGCGGGGGCAGGATTCGAACCTGCGACCTTCGGGTTATGAGCCCGATGAGCTACCAG
>JAURNP010000100.1 GCA_030830105.1 Rhodothermales bacterium
GAAGATCTACACTCGAACCGGTGACGACGGACTAACAGGCCTGTTTGGCGGGCCTCGGGTATCCAAGGATGATCTTCGCATCGAAGCGTACGGAACGACGGACGAGCTGAACTCGGTGCTCGGTGGTGCCCGGGCCGCCCTCGATACTTACCGTCCGTCTCCCTTCGATCAGCCAGAGAGAACGCAGGAAGCCGCCCCGGCACCTTCAAACACACATGGCTGGATGGAGGAGCTGGACACGTGGCTGCAACGGATCCAGAACGAATTATTCGACTTGGGAGCGGACCTGGCGACCCCCTTGGACTCCAAAGCCACTGTGCACCGCATTGCCCAGGAGTGGATCGATCTGATGGAAACGGATATTGATCATTTCGATGAGGGACTGGCGCCGCTGACGGCTTTCATCCTCCCCGGGGGCAGTGACGTGGCCGCTCACCTGCATTTGGCCCGCACCGTCTGCCGTCGGGCTGAACGTCGTGTGATTTCGCTGGCCAAGCGAGATGAAATCAACATGCAGTGCGTCGTCTACCTGAATAGGCTTTCCGATGCCCTTTTTGTTGCAGCGCGTCTGGCCAATCACCGGTTGGGTATTCAAGATCATACCTGGATATCGAGCACGAATCGCTGATCGGATTCCTGAGGCATCAAGACACGATTTGGCCCAGGTCCTGCCGATGCTGCTCTCTTCCCTGAAGACCTAGCATATACCGGTCGATACCGAGTAGTGTGGCAAAGATTGACAGGATGTCGGGTAATCCAGCGTACCCGGAACCCGGACCGGTGCAAATTCGGTATATTGAATCGCCCAGGTCACGCGTGCGATGAATCCTGACGGCTCCTTGCCCGTCTGAATGCTTTTCGACATCATCATGCGAGATCGCCCCCTACTTGTCATCGCTGTGCTCATCGCGGCCGGTACGTTCCTGTTCCTGCGCTTCCTGCAGACTCCGGACGCCGCACCCGATGAGGAGTCTCCTGTCCAGACGGTTTCGCTGGCAACGGATGAGTTTGGCGTGCCCATCTCTGAGCTTTCGGTTATCCAGGAGACCGTCCGTCGCAACGAGACATTTTCAGACTTGCTCACTCCCTACGATGTTGGATACGAACGTATCGTCAACCTTGCCCGTGAAGGACGGGATGTGTTTGATGTTCGTCGTCTGAAGTCAGGTCGCCCCTATCGGGTCTATACCGACTCATCCGGAACGGGCCGCTACCTCGTCTATCAGCCAAACCTGGCATCGTATGTGGTCTTCGACCTTGGTGAAGAGCCCTCTATTCGGATGGAAGAGCGGGACGTTTTAGTGCGGCAGCGATCGATTGACGGAGTGATAGAAGAGTCGTTGTATATGACACTCATCGGGCAGGATATTCATCCAACGGTGGCTAACCGCATGGCTGACGTATTTGCGTGGCAGATTGATTTCTCCCGGCTGCAGAAAGGAGATTCGTTCCGCATCCTTTTCGAAGAGCAGTATGTAGGGGATCATCTCTTCGATATTGGTGATGTATTGGCGGCCCGCTTCGTTCACAGAGGGGAAGATTATTTCGCCTTTCACTATCAGAACGATGTCGTCGACGAACACTATGACGAAACTGGAAAGAGCCTTCGCAAAGCTTTTTTGATCGCGCCTGTTGAATACAAGCGCATTTCGTCGGGCTTTACCCGGCGCCGCTTCCACCCGGTTCAAAAACGCTACAAGGCTCACTTGGGAACGGATTACGCTGCCGACCCGGGAACTCCGATCAATGCGACCGGTGACGGCGTCGTGACCGAAGCCCGCTACGGTCAATACAACGGCAATTACGTCAAAATCCGGCATAACGGGACATTCACGACGCAGTACCTGCACATGTCCAAAATCAAGTCCGGTATTCGGCCAGGTGTACGTGTCAAGCAAGGCGATGTGATCGGATTCGTCGGCTCAACGGGACTGGCAACCGGACCCCACGTCTGCTACAGGTTCTGGAAGAACGGCGAACAGGTGGATCATAGGCGTGAAAAAATCCCATCGGTTGGGCCCATCCCTTCGCAGTACCTGGCCAACTTCAACGTTCAGCGCGACGATTACCTGCTTCAATTGACCGCCCCGATCAACCCTACGATCGATCGTAGCTACGCGGAGCTGCTTGAAACTCCTGAAGCAGTCACCTCTCCCTGACCGTTCTGACCGTTCTGACCGTTCTGACCGTTCTGACCGTTCTGACCGTTCTGACCGTTCTGACCGTTCTGACCGACTTTAACGATCTGACCGGCCTGGCCAAACTCTTCCTGAGCGATTACCGAGGAGCCTTCCCTTCCCAGTCGTTCGATCGTCTCGACAAGCACGTCGGGCTGAAACGGTTATTATCCTTCACCATTTCGGGCCGGTTTATTGTCGTCTGCAGATACTGCCCGTGATGGTACGTTGCGTTCCAGTGGGAGACGGGGGTGTGGATGCGACCGAGGCGAAGACGAAACTGGTCGCTGAAATAGAATTGAAAAAAGGCACGCTCCATGCGCACCTGGTTATAACCACGATCTGGCGAGACCGAGATTTCTGCGAAATACAGGGACCGCTCTGAAAGCACGGTGGTGAAGTGCGCGACCAATTGGCCGCTATACCACTCAGCGTCGTGGCTGACTTCCGAAAACTCCGTTTTGAGATCCGTAAAGATCCCAAACTGGATGCGGGAATCGAGTTCTTCGATTAAGCCGGAGAGCTCTTGGGCTCCGGCAAGTGCTGGCAAGAAGAGCCAGAAGAGGACGAGTAAATGACGTTTCATCGGAAGGGGCAGTTGAGACCAATGACCGCTCAAAATGCCAGCGGGCCGGCTGCTGCCGGCCCGCTTTTCGACGAAACCCTGAATTTCTTCGACGAATCGATTTGACGCGCCGACCAATCCCTTCAAATCACTTCTTGACGCCCCAAACAGGGTCCGGAGCCGGTAACGGTTCTCCAGTCCACCCGCGAGGTGCTCGCAACGTGAATGTAGACTCGGAAGAAGCTCCGACCATATCGACCGTCACCTTGTAGGTGCCCGGCCTTAAATACCTCACGCCGTTGTCTACCGGTTCGAGCGCCACATCAAATACCTGAGCGCCTTCCTCGTTCACGGAGAAGTCGTAGGAAACCCGATTGAGTCCGATATCCAGTCGCGTCTCAAAAGACTGCAGGGACTCACCATTCTCATTAGAAATGGTCACAGTCGATGAACCCGCCGTCGCGGCCCAAACGGTGAATTCCGTTTCCGGGTAAATCATGCGCGAATAAGCGCGGCGCTTGACACCCCAGGTGGGACTCCATGCGGATGTACCTCCATCGAACACATGTAGTGTCTGAGCCGTCAATTTGTCATCCAAACCGGACACGTGCTCCAGACCAGCACGCCAGATCGACCGACCGTGCGTACCGATGACGAGTTCATTATCCCGTGTCTGGATTTTCAGATCATGAACAGGACTGTTTGGGAAGTCCTCGGCGAAACCGTGAAAAGTCTGACCACGATCCAGGGAGGCATACACGGCATGGTCCGTGCCAACAAAGAGCAAGTCAGAATTTTCATGGTGCTCTACAATTACATTCACGGGCTCCGACGGAAGGCCTTCCCCGATGCGCGACCACGTCTGTCCAAAGTCCTCGCTCACATAGACGTAGGCATCGAAATGATCCCATCGGTAGCCATTGAGCGTCGCATAAACACGCCCCTCCACATGCGACGAAGCAACCACTCGGCTCACCCAGAGATCATCCGGCAGGTCGCCGTCAATACGTGTCCAGCTCACACCGCCATCGCGCGTGACGTGGATGTATCCGTCATCCGAGCCCGTGTAGATGAGTCCGAATTGCAACGGCGACTCGGAAATGGATGCCAGTGTGCCATAGGGGACGTCACCGGGCCGTCCTCCGCCGGTCAAGTCGGGAGAAATGGCTTGCAGGTCTTCTCCCCGATTCATGGACCGGTAGAGTCGGTTGGCTCCGTAGTAGAAAATATCCTGGTTGTGGGACGAGAGTAGAATGGGTGTTTGCCAGTTGTATCGCAATGGCTTTTCACCCAGCTCGTGACGCGGACGAATCGATATACGCTCACCCGTGGCCAGGTCTCTTCGGGAATAGAATCCGAACTGGCTGCCGTAGTAAACGACGTCATTGGTTCGCGTGTCGACCTGCACCTGCATACCGTCGCCTCCGCCCAAACGATCGTATGGGTAGTCGCCGCCAGCCGTCCAGCCCATGTTCTGGGAGTAGGTGCTCGGACCCATCCACGTGCCGTTGTCCTGCAATCCTCCATACACCTTGTAGGGCTCCGCCATATCAACCTGGACATAGTAGAACTGACCTACTGGCGGGATATTGAGTTTATTCCAGGTCTCTCCAGCGTCATACGTCATGTTGAGACCACCGTCGTTGCCATTGATGACATGGCCTGCACGATTGGGATTGAGCCACATCGCCTGATGATCTGCATGAACATGCGGCCCACCTATGGATTCCCAGGTGGCCCCTCCATCGTCGCTGCGCAGCATGGGCACGCCCATTGTATATACCTGATCGGCATTATCAGGCGCCACGCGCACTTCCCCGAAGTAGTAGCCATACGTATTGTAAACGCCGTCCAGGTAATCGGTATGCGTCTTACGCCACGTAGCGCCTCCGTCGTCGCTTCGGTACACTTCCAGTCCAATCACATCCGTATCAAAGAGCTGATTATTGGCATCATCGACATAGTCAACCAAATCCAATGGCTCGATCTCGCCACGCTCGATCATGCCTTTGACGGAAACCAGATCGTAGCTTGACGGGAATCGCTCCCGCTCCAGATAAGCCTCAATAGCCTCGTCATCCAGCCGCAGAAAATCGCGTGATGACATGGCGGCCAATGCAGCGCGCGACAAACCGTCGTAGTTGTTGACTTTCTCTTCTTTGGCTGGTTTCCGGAATTGGTTGTCCAGCGCCGCATACACGATGTTGGGGTTACCCGGATAGACGTCCAATCCAATACGGCCTACGCCCTCTCCTGTCGGAAATCCGTTGCCATGAATTGGCATCCAGCTCTGACCGCCATCTGTCGTTTTCCAGATTCCTGATCCTTCTCCGGCCTCCACGAAATTCCAGGCACGACGCTCGCGTTCCCACATGGCCGCGTACAGGATATCCGGATTGGTCGGATCCATGACCAGATCCACCACGCCCGTGCGGTCATTGATGTAAAGGTTCTTTTCCCAGGTCTGCCCACCGTCAGTGCTCAGGAATACGCCCCGCTCTTCGTTGGGAGAATAGAGTGCACCTAGCGCAGCCACCCAAACCACCTCCGGGTTATCAGGATGTACCAGAATCCTTCCCGTCCGCTGCGTATCGGTCAATCCCATATGCTGCCAGGACTGTCCCCAATCCGTGCTGCGATACAGGCCATCGCCCGCGTAGGAGGAGCGGCTCGAATTGTTTTCGCCTGTTCCGACCCAGATAATACCTGTGTCCCAGTCAGCATGAATGTCCCCAATCGTCATGGTGCCGTTGAAGTCGAAGAGCGGATCAAAGGACTGACCATTGTTCTGTGTGATCCAAAGGCCGCCGGAGGCATACGCAACCAGAAAGTGTGACGGATCGGCCGGATTGGCGTCGATATCAGTCACGCGACCACTCATGATTGTCGGACCAATATTGGTAACCGACACCTGTCTGAGAGGCGATTGACTGAACAGGGAAACCCGCGTAGCGTAGGCGTTTTCCCTGACCTCGAGGGAAGAGGCTGACACGGGATTGTCCATGGCGGGCGCCAGATTCTGACGCTGAGCCGAAGCGGTGGCAGTCGTCAGCAGGGCGATCAGGAGAACTCGAGCGAGCATAATAGAGCAAACGGCTGGTTGGGTACGGATTCGTACTCCCAACATACCCTATGACCGGTTTCCTTGCAGCGGGGGTTTTCCCGCGCCTTCAACCCTGCGGTTGGTTTACCGGATTTCATCTGGCGGATACAGGTAGCGCCGGTACCTGTTTACTCTTCCTCCGCGAGTACATCGACCAAAGTCGAGCGAGCGATATTGCGGCCCGAGATGAAGATCACGACTGGGCCAGACGGCTGAGGAAAGTCTACATCCAAGGCTGCAGCCACCGCAACAGCACAAGAGCCCTCCATGATCACCTGATGATGATCCACCATCCACCTCATGGCGCGGCGAAGAGCACGCTCATCGGCGAGTCGGACATCGTCAACGAGGTTTTTCAGGATCTCGAACGTGTTGCGTCCCAGTCCTCCTTCCAATCCACCCGCAAGCGTTTCAATCGCCGGCATTTCCAAGATGGCGTGTCCCGCCTCGAGGCTGGCCTTAAGCGCTGCGGAATCCCGATGCTGACACGCAATGATAGTCGTGTTTGCACGCTGCTCTTTCATCCAATAAGCGAATCCTGCCGCATGCCCGCCGCCACCCACCGGCATCAGGAACGTCGTTGCACCTGGAACCTGTTCAGCGACTTCCATGGCAATCGATCCCCCATTGGCTGCCATCACAAGAGGGTCGTCATACGCGCTGATGAAACGCAGGCCAAGTCGATCGCATTCCTGAAGCGCCCACTTCTGCGTTTCGTCGTAGCCGGCGAATGCCGAAAGACGGACGTCGGCTCCATCGCGCTCCATCCCCGCCTTCTTGACCGGATCCACACTCGACGGAACGAAAATGACGATATCCATGCCCATCTGACTTGCAGCATACGCCATCCCCCTACCGTGATTACCAGCTGAACACGTAGCTACCTCGGTCACACCCTGCTGCTTGAGCATATGCATGGCGAAAAGAGCTCCTCTCAACTTGAACGAACCCGTGATCTGCAGATTCTCCAACTTGAACCAGACCTCCACCCCCAGAAGCTGACTTAATGCCGGGGAATACTCCACAGGCGTGCGCAGAATACGTCCTTGCAGGAAGGAGGAAGCCTGACGGATAAGATCAATTGAAACGGACATGGTCGCTCGAGCACCGATAATGAGCCAGCAATCTACCACATACGATGCGATCCCGCGGCGTCCCTATCTTGCCAGTATGTCTCCATCCAAGATTTTCGAGCTACAGAAGGCGCACTTCCGCGCCCACCCGAACCCGAGTATTGCCCATCGGAAGTCGAGGCTCAAGGCCCTTCGATCGGCGCTCCTGCAGCAGGAAGATGCCCTGAAAGAGGCCTTGTGGAAGGATTTTTCCAAGCCACCCTATGAAGTCGAACTGACGGAATTCCTGACCACGCTTATAGAGCTGGATCATGCACTCCGGCACCTGAGCGATTGGATGAAGCCGCAACGCAAGCGGACTCCCGTAGTCCTGATCGGAACCCGGACGGAGGTACGCTGCTACCCGAAGGGCCTCAGCCTGATTATGGCTCCATGGAATTATGCCGTTTTGCTCACGCTCGGACCCATCATCCATGCCACTGCTGCAGGATGTCCCTTCGTGATAAAACCCTCCGAATACACCTCACATGCCGCGGCACTGCTCAAGGACATGGTCGAGGATATCTATCCGCCTGAAGAGGGAGCCGTTTTCCTGGGCGGTGCCGATATAGCTACTGAATTACTGGCGATGCCATTTACTCATGTGCACTTTACCGGCAGTGCTCGTGTTGGCCAAATCGTGATGACGGCTGCCGCTAAACACCTGGCTTCGGTCACGCTGGAACTGGGCGGAAAAAGTCCAACGTACATCGATCCCTCTGCCGACCTGGAAAGCGCCGCAAAAGGAGTGTGCTTCGGGAAATTCTCAAATGCCGGCCAGACGTGTATCGCACCCGACTACCTGTTGGTACACCGGGATGTGGCTGAAGCCTTCAAACGTGCGCTCATGGCAGAAATCCAGCGCGCTTACATCCCTGGAACTGGAGACGCTGATCTGACATCCATTATCTCGAGTGATCACCTGGCTCGTCAGCAGGATCTGATCCGGGATGCACGCGATCACGGAGCGGAAGTCGTTGTCGGGGGAGGAAGCGACAATACTACCCGCCGCGTAGAAGCCACGGTGATCCTGGAGCCGCCTGAAGAGTGCCGCGTCATGCAGGAAGAGATTTTCGGTCCCATCCTGCCCTTCTTGGTCGTCGATGGTATCGAGGACGCCATCGAACGCATCCATCGTCGTCAGAAGCCCCTCTCAACGTACGTCTATGCAAAGAGTGACGCCGTCATGGATCGCTTCTCGGAATCCGTCCGAACGGGTGCGGTCTGTAAGAACACCACGATGCTTCAATTCGTCCAGCCGTTCGGGCCGTTCGGAGGCGAGGGGAATTCTGGCATCGGCCGTTCACACGGAGAGGCAGGATTCAAGGCTTTTTCCAACGAGCAAGTCGTGCTGAAACGCCGCTGGGGATCCTGGATCGTACGTTTGGTGCAGCCGCCATACAGCAGGCGCACGAGCTGGATCGGGAAAGCGTTCCGCCGATTCACCTGACGGAATCGCTACGCTCGGTCCGGTGCTTGTGAAAACTACTTAACGGGGACCCATGCGCACACCGCCATCCAGTCGGATGACCTCGCCGTTCAGCTTCACATTTTCGATGATGTGCTGGGCCAGGAACGCGTAATCGCTGGGTTTACCGAGGCGCTTCGGAAACGGAATCTGACTGATCAGGGATTCCTGAACTTCGTCAGGCATCCCGGCTACCATCGGTGTCTCAAAAATGCCCGGCGCGATCGTCATGCAGCGAATACCTTCGCGGCTTAAATCACGCGCAATCGGCAGCGTCATTCCAGCCACACCTCCTTTGGAAGCGGAGTAGGCGGCCTGTCCGATTTGCCCGTCGAATGCGGCGACAGAAGCCGTGTTGATCAAGACACCGCGCTCACCTTCCTCGTTCGGCTCATTCGTCGCCATAGCGGCAGCAGCCAGACGGATCATGTTGAAAGTACCTGCCAGGTTGACGGTGATCACCTTGACAAAGCTTTCCAAATCGTGAGCTCCCCTGCGACCCAGTGTCTTGCGAGCAATCAGGATACCAGCGCAGTTGACCACGCCGTGGATCGATCCGAACGTCTCGACCGCTTTGTCGACGCAGGCCTGTGCGCTCTCGCCACTGGATACGTCCGTCTGGACGAAGATGGCGCAGTCTCCCAGGGAATCGGCCTTCGCCTGGCCTGCCTCGGTATTGACGTCGGCGATGACGACGTTGGCGCCTTGATCAATCAGACGCTCGGCGGTGCCGGCGCCCAGTCCGGACGATCCGCCGGTAACGATGAAAGTATGTCCCTGAACCTGCATGGTGATTCTCGGATATATTGGAACGAATCTGATTGACGAGAATCTACGCGCAGTCCCGTTGAAGGGCTTACGAATAGTGCCGCGATCGGCATCCGAAAAGGATGATAGCCGTACGTGTCCTTCTCTTTGCGAAATTATGCTTCGCTCAACCCACCTATCCTGAATCATCTCCCATGGCGTACGCCATCAAGGAAATCTACACGACGCTGCAAGGCGAGGGCTTTCACACCGGCCGGCCGGCTGTGTTTGTACGCTTTGCTGGCTGCAATCTGTGGTCGGGACGGGAAGAAGATCGGGCCGATGCCGTCTGCACGTTCTGCGATACGGACTTTGTAGGCACGGACGGACCGAACGGCGGCAAGTTCAAGACGGCCGAGGAGGCAGCGGCCCAGATCGCGGCCATCTGGAAAAACGACACGGGTTCTGATCATCCTTACGTCGTATGTACCGGCGGAGAGCCCCTCCTCCAACTGGACAGGGCGCTTATCGACGCGTTGCATGATCAAGGAGCCGAAATCGCCATCGAGACCAACGGCACGATCCTGGCTCCCCAGGGCATTGACTGGATATGCGTATCTCCCAAGAAAGACGCCGAGATCGTTCAACGCAGTGGTCATGAGCTGAAACTTGTTTGGTTTCAGCCCGAGGCGCCGCCCGAGCGTTTCGAGTCGTGGGAGTTCGAAAACTTCTATTTGCAGCCGATGGACGGACCTGACCTCGAGCGATTCACGCAAGAGGCCACCCAGTATTGTCTTCAGCACCCGCAATGGCGCCTCTCCATTCAGACGCACAAACTGCTGGGCATTCCGTAGACGCACATCGGCCCATTGCCCGTCAGTGCACCGTCAGCTCCGTGATCGCCGTCCCGTACGTGGGAGGGCCGTCAACCGGATCCCCGCCCGACCAGCCGGCCAGCCTGATACGGCGGGCCTCGATCGACTCAAAAGAGGCCACATAGGTCACGAAGCCTGGCTGCAGGTATTTCGTGTTCCCTTCCGGAAACGAAGGCGACCACGCGAGTGATTGCGCCGTTCGCCATGACCCCTCTACATCCTGGTACTCGATAACCGGATCGACGAACCATCCCCATTCTTCCCGAGGAAACGCCGCACTGAACGTGACCTTGCTTGCTCTGACCGGTTGATCCCACTCGTATCCGTACCAGTGTCGTTCAGGTGTGCCAGAGGTCCCTGAATACGAAGGTCCATCCTTTAAACGGCCGTCTCGAATGACCTCCAGTTCGCTGCCTTGATCGTGCGAGAGGATTGCCGAAGCGGAGGACGCCAGATTATCTGCGAGTACCTCCAGGACCACCTGTGCGGTGTCGGCGCCGCCAGCAAGCGTCAATTCGTACCGACCAGCTGCCGGAGGCACACCCATCACGCGCGAGCCGAGCAGGTCCACCCACTCTGGCCATGCTCCCACTCGTGCCATGTCATCAACCGAGGCATAGAGTTCAACGTCCAAGGTGTCACCGAGCGTCAGGATCTGCGGAGCTGGCGGCAGCAATTCCAAGGGGGCGGAAAATGGCTCATTCTCCCGAACAAGCAATGTTGGGATGCCGTCCAAGACCATTCGCTGCCCGCCAACCGCTTCGACTACCTTGACTCCCTGGGCGGCGATTCGCTGCACCTGATCCCCGATGGAAGCATCGGGTAAATCATGCCGGGAGACGTTGATATATCTATCGTTGAAGGGAGCTTCCCATCCTTCAACCGGCATCAGCAAGGCCGCAGGGATTGCATCCGCGCCGTGGATGAGGCCCAACAGCCCGGTCAGTGTGGCTGCCTGGTTGTCGGCATCCCATCCCATCGCGCAAGCCAGATCCAGTGTCAGCTGGATGTCCCCTTCTCCGTATAACAGGGCCAGCACAGCCGCGGCACCATTCAAAACGGCATCGATGGGCTTCCAACCGTAATCATTGTAGGGTTGGCGACCGCCATAGCGTTGCGCCAATTCATCGCGGGCCTGGGTCCAATCGTCCGGATAATGCACATGCAGTGCCTCCATTTCCTCGATCACACTCCGGAATCGACCCTCCTCGGGAAGCATGTCCTTGCCGCGCTGGATCAGCCGTCGGACATCGTCCTCAAAGAATCCCTCGGAAATCATAGCCGCGTAGAAAAGGGCTGGCTCAATACCAAAGTCATCATTGGTAATGCGGGAAGCCCATTCCGTTTTCTCGACAGCGTATCGCGTCATGCCTGGCGCCGTGACAGCCCAGATCTCGTTGATCAGCTGCGGATCGATTTCGAACCAGCGTGGATTGTTCTCGCGACTTCCCGTAGCGGGTGGGTAATACCCGTGATGCATGAGGGTCAGCGCTACCCGGTTGGCCGCCCAGATACGATCCCGGATGTGGTACATCCACGCCTGCCGAAGCTGGCCGTAAGTCGGTTCGATGCCGTGCTTCTCCATCTGCAGCAGGTACATGTACTCCAGATCGGTGTCATCGTCAGAGAACGCCCCGTCAATCTCGATGGCACGATCCAGCGCAGAGCCGTACCCCAGCGGAAATTCAGTGGGCCCATGTTCGTCCAAGTACTGGAATTCATGGGACAACCCATAAATATTGCCCACCAGTTGTCCCAGCCAGAATCCCTCTACTTTGTTCTCATACTCGGCAATCGGGATGCTTCGCACCTTGTCTTCCAGATTGCAGGAGACTAACAGCGCGAGGACCAATAACCAGGAAAAGCGATTCATCATGAGGAAGATTTTTTAGTCGCCTTCGAACTCTTCTCACTGTCGGCGACTTTTTCCAGGATCAGCAATCCGAGAGGCGGCAAGTCAAGCTGCAATGACGCCGGCTGACCATGTGTCATGTCCTGGCGGGCTTCCAGCGATCCGAGCGATCCCGCCCCGCTGCCCCCGTAGGTCAGGTCGTCCGAAGACATCTTTACCTGCCACGTTCCAAGGTGCGGAACGCCCTGTTTGTAATCCGGTCGCGGGACCGGCGTGAAATTGAATACAAAGACCAACTCCTTGCCGTCGCGATGACGTGCATACGAAACGACGGTGTTTGTCAGGTCTGAGAAATCAATCCAGTAGAAACCACCTCCACTGTCATCCTGGAGCATTGGCGTATCGCGATAGAGGTGATTCATGGCTTTGACCCACTTTGCAATGCCCTGGTGCAGCGGCTGATCGAGCAGCCACCAGTGCAGGCCTCCGTCATGATTCCATTCCTCGCTCTGACCAAACTCACAGCCCATGAACATGAGTTTCTTGCCCGGATGGCCCATCATGTGACCAAACAGCAAGCGGAGATTGGCCGCCTTTTGCCAATCATCCCCTGGCATTTTCGCGATCAAGGATCCCTTGCCGTGCACAACCTCGTCGTGCGAGAGCGAGAGCATGTAGTTCTCAGCCCAAGCATAGACTAAGGGGAACGTGAAGTTGTGGACGTGATAGCGGCGATGCACAGAGTCCTCCTTGAAGAACTCCAGGGTGTCATGCATCCACCCCATATTCCACTTGTACAGGAAGCCGAGTCCGCCCAGGTATGTGGGATGTGAGACGCCGGGCCATGCGGTCGATTCTTCCGCAATCATCAGCGCCGTCGGGAAATTGCTGAAAACCCGCTCGTTGATCTCCTTCAGAAGACTCATGGCCTCCAGGTTTTCCCGTCCGCCGTACTCGTTGGGCGTCCACTCCTCTCCGCGGGAATAATCACGGTAGAGCATCGAGGCCACCGCGTCGAATCGAAGTCCATCAATATGGAATTCGTCCAACCAGAACAGTGCATTCGAGAGCAGGTAGTTTCGCACCTGCGGCCGATTGTAGTCGAATACCAGCGTCCCCCAATCGGGGTGATGACGCATGACCGGATCTTCGTATTCGTAGAGGGGCTCCCCGTCAAAGTTGACCAGCCCCTGGGGATCGGTCGCAAAGTGTGCCGGAACCCAATCCAGCAGGACGCCGATACCGCGCTGATGCAGGTAGTTGACCAGGAACTTGAAGTCGGACGGCGTGCCGTATCGGAACGTGGGTGCAAACGCGCCAACTACCTGATATCCCCAGGATCCGTAATACGGGTGCTCCTGCACAGGAAGGAATTCGACGTGCGTGAATCCCATCTCTTCGACGTGATCGGCCAGCGGCTCTGCGATCTCGCGATAGCTGAGCGAGAGCCCATCATCACCGCGCCGCCATGAGCCCAAGTGCACCTCGTAGATGGAGACAGCCTTATTCAGGGTTGAAGGGCCCTCGCGAGAGGACATCCAGTCTTCGTCACTCCATTCGAAATCGAGGGTGGGGATGATGGCAGACAATCCGGCTACACCATGTCCCTGTGGATCAGGCGCCTCCATCTCTCGGGCGAACGGGTCGGATTTGTCGGTCCACCATGGACCGCGCCGAATCGAGAACTTGTACTTCTGACCCGGTCTGGCGCCGCGGATATATATCTCAAAAAAACGCTCCATGCCCTCTCCGACCGGCTTCATCAGATGGGCGCCTTTTTGCCAGCCGTTGAAATCGCCAATGAGCTGAACTTCGTCGGCACGTGGTGCCCAGACCCGAAACCATGAGCCCTGCCGGTTGGGATGCGCCCCAAATAATTCCCAGGAACGCTCAAGACGTCCTTCTCCCCAGAGGTAGCGATCAAATGCAGAAGCAGCGGGCATATAAAACAGTCGGATCAGAGGCGATGAAAGCAATTGCCGCAATCTACCCAACCATCTACTGCCTGTCGAATTCGGGAGCGCTTCCGCTTTAATGAATTTATGGGAGAACGCGACCCGACCATCGGTGTATATGCACGCCGGCAAAGAGGGCCGGGCTTCACCACACGATTTCGCATGATCATCGAACACGGCAAACCTTATCCCCTGGGCGCCACGCCCCGTGATGGAGGCGTCAATATTGCCGTCTACAGCGCGCATGCGACCCGGATCGCGCTCTGCCTGTTCGATACTATCGAAAGCGTGGCGTGCTCGCAGGAATTGGACCTTCCCGAGCGCAGCGGAAACATCTGGTATGGTTTCGTTCCGGGAATCGGGGTGGGGCAGCTGTACGGATTCCGTGTCCATGGCCCGTATGAACCGAAGGCAGGGCACCGATTCAACCCCAACAAGCTGCTTCTCGACCCGTACGCCAGAGATATTGCGCGCAAGCCGACGTGGTCCGCTCCCCTTCTTGGATACGTGCAAGGACAGGACGACATGTCCTACAATGAGCACGACTCAGTCGGTGTAGCGGCCATGGCGCGTGTGGCACCGTTACACGTCGCCTCTGAATTGGAGCACGGTCCGGAGATTCCCTGGGAAAAAACGATCATCTACGAGACGCATGTCAAAGGCCTCACGATGACCCACCCAGGCGTCCCTGAGCGCCTTCGGGGAACGTATGCCGGGCTGGCCTCCGATGCCGTGATTGACCACCTGCAGTCACTTGGTGTGACGAGTGTGCAGCTGTTGCCCGTTCAAACCAAGTTCGACGAACACCATCTGCACAAGATGGGAATGACGAATTACTGGGGCTACAACACGCTGGCTTATTTCGCCCCCGAGCCCACATACGCATCCAGGCCCGAAGCGGCAGCGTCCGAATTCCGCGGTATGGTCGATCGGCTGCACGCCGCCGGCATGGAAGTAATCATCGACGTCGTATTCAACCATACGGCCGAGGGCAGTCGAATGGGACCGACGCTCAATTTCCGGGGGTTTGACAACCTTAGTTATTACCTCTCCCGCGAGGATAACCCGCGCTATTTGCACAACTACACGGGAACAGGAAACACGCTCGACGTGCGCCAACCCGTTGTGATGCAGCTCATTGCGGACTCGCTTCGCTACTGGGCCGGGACATTGGGCGTGGACGGATTCCGCTTCGATTTGGCGACGGTACTGGCCCGAACTGGTCAGCAGGTGGAAATGGATGGTCCGTTTTTCCTGCTGCTCCGACAGGATCCCATTCTTGCTACCCGAAAGTTCATTGCCGAACCTTGGGACCTCGGTCCGGAGGGATATCGGTTGGGCGCTTTCCGTTCGCCATGGCGTGAATGGAATTCCAAGTATAGGGATGATGTGCGCATGTTCTGGACCGGCGAAATGTCAGCCCCCGCTACATTCGCCACACGGATGAGTGGATCCAGCGATGTCTTTCCCTCGCGCAGACCATCCGCTTCCATCAACTTCATCTCGGCTCACGACGGATTTACTTTGCAGGATCAGGTCTCTTACGCCCGGAAGCACAATTACCCGAATGGCGAGGAAAACCGGGATGGTCACGAACCGAACCACTCCCGCAATTGGGGAGCAGAGGGTCCTTCTGAAGACCCGTTCATTCGCGCACGACGCGATGCGATTCGTCGAAGCCTGATGGCAACCCTTCTCCTCTCCCAGGGCGTACCCATGATCCTTGGCGGGGATGAAATTGGACGGACTCAGCAAGGAAACAACAACGCCTATTGCCAGGATAATGACATCTCTTGGTATGACTGGTCCCATATCGATGAGCCCTTTCTGCAGCAGGTGAAAGACCTGATCGCGTTCAGGAAAGCCCATCCTTTGACGTCAAACAGGCGATTCCTCGACCGAAAAAACTCGTCCACGGCGCTCTGGTGGCATGCATCGGGTCGACTGATGGCCGACCCGGACTGGAGCAACCCGCATGATCGTGTTGTGGGCATGCAGGTAACAGCCAAGGATGGCACTGACACGCTGCTCATCATCATCAACCCAACGGATGCGCCGTGCGCTTTCACCCTTGCGCCGCTACCCGATTCGGTTGGGGCTGATCGGTGGAAGCTGCCGAATGCGTTCGCTGACCTGGGACGTTTCGAAGACGATCTTCTTCACCTGAACGGTCTGAGTGTGGCGGCGCTGGTGCCGGATCGTGGCTGAACGAGTCGTTCGGCAAGGCACTCCGCTGTATTAGATCATTTTCTTGACACCGCCTGCTTTGGGAGATCTCTTGCCTAGTGAGATCCAGCTCAGCGGCCAGTTTTCTCTGTGAGATCGGCCAGGCGGGCGCCGACGCCCGCATCCAGCGCACCCGGAGCAAGGCGCCATTTCCAATTGTCATTCGTCGTGCCCGGCGTATTCATGCGGGCGTCGGCGCCCAGGCCCAACAAGTCCTGGACGGGCGTAACAACGAAGCGCGCAACCGATTGCATGAGGGACTCAATGGCCTTCCATGAAAGCTGCTGTGCTTCCTGACCCTCTTCAAGGCCGAGATATTCGATGCAGTACGCTTTGGCCCGAGCTATTTGATCGGCATTCTGCGTGCTGGCCGTCTCGGTCCACCACCCCATCAACGTATCGTTGTCGTGGGTCCCGGTATAGGCAACCAGCGCCTCGTCGTAATTGTGGGGAAGGAATTCGTTGGAAGCATCCGAATCGAAGGCAAATTGCAAAATGGCCATGCCCGGAAATCCGAATCGCGACATCAGGTTTGTCACGCCCTCGGTGATAACGCCCAGGTTCTCGGCAATCAACGGGACTTCACCCAGGTTCTTCTCCAGTGCCTCGAACAGATCGGCGCCAGGACCCTCTCGCCACTGTCCATTGATCGCTGTCTCTTCGCTGGCAGGTACTTCCCAGTATGCTTCAAAGCCGCGGAAGTGATCCAGTCGGACCAGGTCGACGAGTTCAAGGATGCGGGCCATGCGGGAGGTCCACCAGGCGTATCCCGTCGCCCGCAAGGAATCCCACTTGTAGAGCGGGTTGCCCCAGCGCTGTCCCGTTTCGGAGAAGTAATCCGGAGGTACACCCGCAATCGTAATGGGGTACCCATCATCTTGCAAGGTGAACAGATGCCTATTGGCCCACACGTCGGCGCTGTCCTGAGCAACGTAGATGGGGAGATCTCCGAAAATCTTGACGCCGCGTTCGTTGCAATAGGTTTTCAGGTCCATCCATTGCTGCTCAAACAGGTACTGCCAGAACATGCGCATCGCGATACGATCCGCGTTCCCCTCCTGATACGCAATCAGCGCTGCCGGCTCGCGATCACGAAGATCTTCCTGCCAGGTCATCCATTCCTTCTCTTCATGGTCTTGTTTGATGGTCTCGAACAGGGCCCAATCCTCCAGCCAGCCGGAATGGGTGGAGCAATAAGCGTCAAAACTCTCTTTTTCTGACGGCGATGCTTGGGCAGCGAATCGTTTCCAGGCTGCCCGTAGCAACCGATTTTTGTAACCGATTACCGTTTTGAAGAGCACCTCATGGTCAGAAAAGGTTGGCAGCTCTCCCACATCGTCGCTCGTCAGCCATCCGTCCTCGAGCAGCCGATCCGGAGAAATCAGCATCGGATTGCCCGCGTACGTTGACGGCGCGGCGTATGGGGAATACCCGTACCCAGTCGGTACGAGAGGAAGCACTTGCCAAAGGCGTTGTTTGGAGGCCGCCATGAAATCGGCAAACCGGTAGGCTTCCGGACCCAGGTCCCCAATGCCAAATCGGGATGGCAACGAGGTAATGTGCAGCAGCAAGCCGCTGGCCCTGGATGATTGTGCTGATTCCGACATCGTGATTCTACTCTCTCAAAAGCTGGTCACTACCCTGAATCGCCATTCGCGCGCAGGAAAGACAACATTCAATCCGGGGACCTTTCAGATCCGTGACAACGGCGCCCCGATGGGGTCGAATTTAGGACATGATCTGCCAAGAATCCTGATTTCTACCTTCTGAAAACGCACGTCGCCTCTGTCTTCCGATGTGTAACCTGCCGACGACGGGTCGCGTACCATAGAGCTTGCACCCATTCGCTGCGAACCCCTATTTCGATGAAGGAAATCCTCAGCATTCTGACTCCGACTGACTACCGATTTTTGTTGGGCGTCATGGAAAGTCCCCTCAACCAGACCAACGATGCTCGATTTTCCGAGTTGGTCGAAGCACTGGAGACGGATGATTCCAAGCAGAATCGAGAAGCGATCGAATCCCAATTCGAAGAGGACTTTCGATATCTCGGATCCTCCGAGCTCATGTACGTCTTTCGGTCCATGACTGGTGAAGAGCGGGGTGCTCCCTTCCAGAGCATTGCCCGCGATGTAGCTCGGGCGCTTAGTGTGGATGCCAATCTGTTGGGATCGGATCGGGAAATAGTTGAGCGTCTCGTCGAGAGCTACGCCACGCAGCAATTTGCTGATCTACCACCGGACGAGCAGCAGAAGTTACTCGAAGACCTGGGTGTGGAGGAGGAAAAGGCCAAAGCCTTCCTGGCACGTTCGGCAGGAATTTTTGCGCTCCCCATGCTGATTGAGGCCTTCAATCTGGTCGTTGTTCAAGGGCTGATCAAGACCATCATTTTTGGGACAATTGCCAAGATCATTGGGTCGCAATTGGCCGGGCGTCTTTTCGCTTTTCTGGTGGCGCGCATGCCGTGGTGGGTGTCCTGGATCGGACCTGCTGCCTGGACCCTATCCCTGGGCTGGACCGCTTTTGATCTGCAAGGGCCAGCCAAACGTAAAACCATTCCCGTCGTCCTTTACCTCGGTCTCTGCTCCTTGCGGGAGCAACATCAGACGGACTGAAACCGATCGTAGGTCCGGGTCACTATGGCCTCGGCGCGCGCGAATTCAATATCCGGGAGTTCGGCCGAGCGACCCGATGACGCGCCTGCCGTATCCACGTAGATCGAAGCCAGTCCCAGTCTGCGCTGGAACCAGTTCGCGTACCAGCCGGCCGTCTGCATCTTGCCGATGGGGACCATCCATGTCTGACGGCGGATGACGCCCTTGCGCATCGCAATCCAGGAGGAGTCGTCCGCGACCCGCATACCGCGAAATCGCAGGATGGACCACACGACAAGTAGAGGACTGAGCGCAGCGAACCACCAGATGCCCGACCACCAGATCTGGATGATTCCGATGATGGTGAACAAACTCACGTGGGAGCGGACCAAGAAGCGACGGATGGTCAGTTTGGAAACTGGCGACCAGGACGCAGGCATCACCGGAGCCTGCACGGCCGCGAGAACGTGAGCCACTTCTTCCATTCGCCCGAACGGAATGGCCACCTGGTAGCCGCTCTGATCAATATTGATGCCCATCGTCTGAACTTCTAGACGCACCCAGCCAAAGGCCTCCATCAGGGGGTTGGTACGCAGAATCCAGGACTGAACACGACTCAGCGGGATAGTCCCCTCCTTCAAGGTCAGCAGTCCGTGTGATCGGTGGAGTTTGTCTCCAATCAGCTCAAGTTTGAACCGGTGGTAGCGGTTGAACGTGACCAGGATGCCCGTCAGCCACCCCAACGAAACGGCACCAATGGCCCCAAAGATGACTGCAATTACCGGGGATGCATCAATTCTTGCTTCCAGCGGCTCGAGCGGCCCTCGCATCAGCCAGGACACGAGAAGGGTCGGGTCTGGCTCGATGTACTGAAGGAATGAAAAGATCACGGCCAAATAGACCAGCGAAAACCGGAAGGCACCTGCCAGAAAAACGCGTTTCCCATCCATGGCGATCAGCAGGTCAGAGCCGTGGGGCGTGCTGGCGGCAGGTGTCGCGGGGGTGGACTCAGCGACTGTAGGAGCTGAAGCGGGACTTGTAGCTGACGTATCCGCCTGCTGAAGTTGTTGCTGCAGGTCCCTGACAATGGTCCGGATTTCCCGAGCCTCATCGAGCGAGACGTATTCCAGCACTCCCTCCGCGCGGGCGCTACCGGCCGTATAGACGATCACCTTGGCTGTACCCAGCATGCGCTGCAACGGAGCCTGCTCAATCTCAATGTTCTGTACCCGCTCGACGGGGATATTGCGCCGTCTGCGTGTCAGCACGCCTGAATGGATTACCAGCTCTTTGGGCGTGATCCAGTAGCGGAAGCGCAGATAATGGAGGGCGATCCATGGAACGATGAACACCAGGTACATCGCACCAAAAACCAGGTTGAACCAGGCCGTAGAGTCGCCCCCACGCAGGACGGGCAACATGATGAATACCAGCGCCGGGAGGCTCACAATAACGCGCTGCACCATGGTCAACGGATGGAGGCGTTTGGGCTCCATGGGTGCCTGCTGGGTCTGCGAAGTGCCGGAATCGATCTCCGAGTCAGCTACGGCCCGCATTCCAGGAATCGATCCATCGTTTCCAGGTGCTTCCATCAGAGGGCCTGATCCGTGATGAACTGTTTCATCTCGTCACGCAGGGACTCGGCAATATCCTGTTGCAAGCCAGGTAAAATTACGTCGCTGGACCGCGTTCCCGCCGTGTGGACGATGAGCTTGGCGACATCAAATTCCCGCTCGAAGATGTCCTGTGAGACGTCCAGATGCTGGATACGTCGCAGTGGAATGATGGTGTGGACCCGGTTGAAAATGCCCCTTACAAGCAGCAATTCCTCGTCTCGCAGCTCGTATCCCCAGTAGCGATATCGTAGCGGGGGCACCCAGAATGCGATGGACCCGGCAGAGAGCGCTGCGGTCAAACTCCAAACTCCGAAGGGCAAGGAGCGATCCGGTTGAAACGCATTCAGGATATCCCAGATCAGGACTGCGAGGGCTAATACGCCCAAAAAGATGCCCGTCTTCAGGCGCCACACCTTGACGATGGAAGCATCCAGCGAAACGAGCGCATCAAACGAGACGCCGGCGAAGGAGCGAGCAGCCGATTCTCCGGCCTGTGCTGCCTCAGTTTGCAATTCAATATTTGGGATGGAGGGTTCCAACGATCCTTAGACCTGATGCGCCGTGATGAGTGTCGGCCAGCATACGAAATCCCATCAATCCTGTTGCCAGCCAAAGACAACGGCCGCTGCGACCGCGCCGCTGAGCGGACCAACCAGGTAGATCCAGCTCTCGCTCAGACTCCCCTCGGCGAAGAGTGCATCCGTGAGCAAGCCTCCGAAAGCAACGGCCGGATTGAATGCGGCGCCAGAAATGTCCCACACGGCGTAGGCGCCGGCCATTACCACGAATCCAATGGCAATTCCATAGAATTGATTCCCCTTCGTCGTCTCCGCGATGGCCACATTCAGAATGACGAGAACGAGAGCAAACGAAAACAGAAATTCCGCCGCGAGGGCTTGCCAGACTGTGTGTTCGGCCCCGACACCCGGACTGAAAGTCGCACCATTCAGTAGCCACAAAGACACAAAGGCCGCCAGCAAGGCAGCAACCAGTTGAGCCCCGACATAGCGAAGCGCCTCGGGCATCTTGATCGTACCCCGCATCCAGAATCCGAGCGTCGCGGCTGGATTGTAATGCGCCATCGAAACATGACCGCCCAGGTAAACCAGCGCCGTCAATCCGACTCCGATTACGAGGGGAGCCAGCACCTCTCCCAGCTCCACCGCCAATCCAATGATCAGCACCAGAAAAAACGTGCCGACAAATTCCGTCAATAGCTTGTTCATGCGAGACTTCCCCCGGACCCACGAAGCAACATGTCCGAATAGGAGTCCTCCATCAGGTCTTCTTCGCGCACCTCAAAATGGTCCATGAACGCCTCGCACTGGGCTTGTAACTGTTCCCGGCTCAATGAACCGTCGGCATCAATCGCTTCGATCTCCAGGAAGGTGCCTAAACCCTGCACCGTATCCAGATGGATCTTGACGTTGTCCACGAAATGGATTTCGCGCTGCTTATCAACAACAACCAGGATCCCCAAGGCACGCTTGAGCACATCTTTCAGGGCCGGGTCGGGCTTCAAGCGGTACAGCAAGACATCGGACGTCTTGGGACCGGACTGATCGTCACGCATGTAGTGGATCAGACTGTTCTCGATCGTGCCTTCGCGCAGTTTCAACCGTCCTCCCTTCACGAGGAAATAGGTGTCCACCTGGTGGTCTGTACCCACCGAACGGGATCCCAGCTGCCGCAAAACAGCCCGAACGGCTTCATGTTGGGAAGACCGCGCCTTGATTTCCACATTGAGCCGGAATCCGCTTCGCTGCAGATCGGCATCCGAATCAGTCATGATCACCGAGTTTACTGACGGGAGAGCTCCTCACGAACGATCGCACGGATTACGTCAGTATTCCGCCAAGCAGCGACTTTGCGTCCGTTGATGTAGAGTGTCGGCGTACCGCTAACCTGAGCGGTACGACCTTTCTCCACATCAGCGTTGACTCGCGCAGCAACTTCATCGTTGACCATACACTCGGCAAACTCTCGCTCATCCCACCCCAGATCGGTGGCAATGCGCGTGAACAGCGTAGGCTGAAGGACCGCCTGATTCTTGAACACCTCATCGTGGTAGGTCCAAAAGTCGCCGAAGTCCTCGGCGCAGACACTGGCTTTGGCCGCGTTCATCGCCTGCGCGTGGATCTGCGTGAGCGGGTAGTTCATGAAAACGACTCTGACATCATCTTCATATTCGAACAGGGTCGGACGAAGGTGGAAGGCCGATTGGGCACAGGCAGGGCACTGGAAATCGGCAAACTCCACGATCTCGATAGCCGCATCGGGATTACCCCAGATCGATGCATCAGGATCAGACTGCACATCATAAACTGGTCCGCGAAAGTGAGACGTCACGGCGGCACCAACATCTACATTCCCTGTGATATCGCGAGCGTGATTGAGAGCACCAGCGTATCCAATTCCGAAGACGACCAGGACGATCACACCCACTTTGGCAATCTGCGGTTCAAATCCCTTATCGGTTACCGCGCCCTGCACTCGGGAGACATAATCCTTGACCAGAGATACGATGCCAAATGGACCATAGCCCAATGCCATGGTGAGCGTGCCCAACAGTCCAAAATTGGCCACATACATTCCGATGCACACCAGGCAGAGGACGCCCAACTCGTACAAGTGGTAGGCCTTGAGGAACGTGAACAGCACAGCACCCAGAGCAAGCACCGCCGACATGGCGATGAAGGATGCAGGCTGACGAGTGTTTGATCCCGTGGCTCCAAAGAGCGCTGACAAGCCGGCAAAGAGATAGAAAAGGAAGCCAAACCAGGCTACGGGCACGCCTAACATTTGCGCGTACGAGGACGCATTGGCTACATCGCAGTTCACCCAGTCATTGAGGGAGCATCCGCTTGCCTCAACGATTCCCTGGGACTCAATACTGAAGGTCAGCTGCGTTGCGTAGAAGGCCAGAGCGGCGCCTACGCCTGCAAATACGACGGCGACCCAAAGGATGGTCTTGTTCAGGTCTGGTTGGATCGCGCGGCGGGCGCGTTCTTTGCGACGGTTGGTCTTCCCCATGGTATTGGAATGACGGATGGTTATCAGTTCACGAATGCGTCGCGCGCCCGATTCATCGGGCGCGCGAGCCTGTCTCATGCTTCCCGGATTACCGAACGCCGCATGAACGCTGCGGATTCCCCGCACAAGCAACGAAATTCCTCGGACTGCCGTAAAGCCGGCGGTGCGAGCGATCGGTCGATGGACTCAAACCCGAGACGTCGGAAAAAATCTGTAGCAGAATCAGTCAGCAGATATAGATCACGACTGGTCGAGGCCATGATCGCCCGTACAATCGTTTTCCCGAGTCCGTTGCCTCGTTGAGCCGGATCCACCACAACGCTTCTAAGCAATCCATTGGATTCCATGGCAGACTCGGCGTGCCATTCGATAACAGCTGCGGCTACAACTTCTCCCTCTTGGTCGCGAATTACCTGAAAGGTGCCAATCAGAGGCAAGACTCCTTCCGTTGGAAGCCCGGCGGCCATCAACATCGCTTCGATCCTCGACAGATCGTCTTCTCTCGCTAACTCAACAGGGTACTCCATGACTTGCTGAACGAAGGCCGATTGTTAGAGTGTGAAGCGCACACCGCGCAATCGAGCCTGTTCACCGTCATCCGGAGCGGGCTCGGTCCATACGGCAAGCCAGTCTACTCCATCGCGCGCCAACCGTGGATAACCCACCGCTCGGCCCGTTGAGGTTTCAGCCAGCTTCACTGGATTGCCCATATGGCCATCAGCGCCCAGCGTCCGAACGTAGAGACCAGCTATTTCAGGGTCGCCTCCCTCCATCCACATCACCAGTGCCTCATCAGACGATGCCATCCGCAGGGCCACGCGCCCAGCGGGGCGCCCGAGATCGACACGAACCGGATCCGAGGCTGAGAGCGTCTGCCCATCCAGGAATCCAGCGAACACCTCCGGTGATCCGGTTGCCATGGTAAACCACGAAGCAGCGACCAGATCCCCCGCTATATCGGCTGATGGACCATTCACCGGACAGGCATTGATATTCCAGTTATCGTCGTGCAACGACGTGGGACTCGACCATTCTGTACCGTTGAAAACGGACACGGACATATCGCGAATCTCTTCATCAGATCGGTCCCGATAAATAGTAGCCAGCCGGCCATCCCCCAGATCAATCAATTCGGTCGGACAGCAGTCACACGTACGAGCGTCAATACTTCTCTCTTCCCCCAGCGTGCCGTCTGTAGCGATTTCCCGCGCATGTACTGACATTTCGCGCCGTTCGGTCGCGTATCCATTTCCATCCAGCCAGACAGCCATGAACCCATCCTCGTACGGCACGGCCGTGACGAAGCCATGCTCGGAAGGGCTACGATCCTCATGCAGCCAGGCAGGATCGCTCCACGCGCTGCCATCCGCAGAAGTGATGTAGCGAACGCCGTACGAGTATCTCCCCTCTCCCAGTCGCTCCAGCCAGTAAGCCATAGCCCCGCCATCAGGGTGGAACACAACGGATGGCACGTCAGCCCAGTTGACAAACCAGTTGGTCCCACTAGCCAGCACGACAGGGGCATCCCACCCGTTCAATGAGCGCTTGGCCATCACGAGCCGAGCTTCGCCATTGTGGCGCTCAATCCATGCCGCAACAAGTCGGCCTGCTGCGTCATGCAAGAGCGTGGGCGCCCCAGCATGACCTTGATCGGGCATTTCAATGTGTTCGACTGCCGAGGATACTCTTCCATTGGATGGCGCTTCAAACCTGGGAGACGATATCAGCAAAAGAATCACCGGGATGGCCAGAAACGCTTTCATGATCCCCACCCTTTATCGATCGCTCCCATAATGTCTGGAGGAGTCCATCCCGGAGGCTTCATCCACTTACCGTCCTCGCGGCGGTAACTGCCCTCTCCAAACTTGCGCAGGTTAGACGCATCGACTTCTTCAAGAACCGGCTCATCATCAACCCCGAAGGCGATAAGCGTCCCGATGGTCACTACAGAAATATCGGCGCACCCGTCCACGACCTCCTTGAGGTCCACTTCATTCGGCGCGGCGTACCCGAGTCCTTCTTCGGTGACCTCCTGGCCGTTTACATGCACAGTAACACCCAAAGCCTCCACCGTTTCCAGTGCTTCTTCGAGGATGAGTTTGGCTCGCAGGATCCGGGTCTTTTCGTCTGGAATCACGGCTCCTTCGGGCGTGTCCTGGCCGACCTTCTGCATGAATTCCTTGACGCGCGCGTAATGGAGTGTGGGCATGATGCAATGATTGGGTTTCGAATGGGCCGAAAACTACCGGTCATCCCGTCCGAATGCGAGTGACACTTATCCACGAATGTCGGTGCTGAACCTGCTTGCAGCAGCTCTCTCGGTTCCAATTCTCTTCAGCGCATGATGAGATCCGGCACCAGCAGGACTTTGAGCGAAAAAACAGGTTGTATTAGACACTGGTATTTGAGTGGACCTATAGGTCTGATGAAATACCAGTGTTTAAAAATCAGTTCTAAGGACCTCTAAAGGTACTTTCAACGCCAGCGGCCCAACGGAGCCCGCGAAGACCCGGGCCACACACGTCCTACGCCGAACACCACGCGAACGGAGATCCAAACGCCTGTTACGGCCCAAATGAGCGGCAGGGAAAGCCCAACCCAGGCGCTCAGCCCGTACAGCAAGACTACACTGACTGCGGTCGCCACCAGCGTAGCGTTTCGTAAAAAGGCGAAGTCCCCCGTTCCCCAGTGTATACCGTCCGTCCCGAAGGCGAGCGCGTTCAGCGGTTGAAACAGAAGGGCCAGCCACCAGGCTGATCCGAAAACGAGAACGGCTGTCTCCGGGACAAGCAAACGTGCGATCAGTCCTTCTCCCATCCACATCACTATGAGGAGGAAGATTCCAAATCCAAAGCAGAATTCGAGGATGGTTCGAGATACGCGGCGGGCGGTTGCGATCCGGTCGTTGCCGGCAAAGAAAGCGACGAGACTCTGGCCCGCGATGGCGAACGAGTCCAGAAAGAGGGCTGTGAAGAGCCAGAATTGGCGAATGGCCTGATGGGCAGCACCAGCCTCGGCACCCAAACGAGTCGCTTCGCGCGTGCCCACAAGCAGAAAAAACGTGAGGGCTCCGGTGCGAAGGAACAGATCCCATCCCACGCGGAATAGATGGCGCGCGCGCTCCGCATTCCATGCGGCGCGCGCGCCCAGAACACGTTGCACGACCAGCCACGTAGAAATAGCACCCACCCATTGAGAAATGGCGGTAGCTGCAGCTGCTCCCTCAATACCGAGGGCAGGAATTGGACCCACACCGAAGATCAGAATCGCATCGAGGATGATGTTCAAGGCATTGACGCCCACCGCAATCCAAAGCGGTATCAGCATGCGTTGCACCCCTCGAAGTGCCCCGAACCCGGCTATTGTCAC
>JAURNP010000101.1 GCA_030830105.1 Rhodothermales bacterium
ACAAGGGGCTCAACGACTTCGCGTCCTACGTTGATGAAGGCGCCCAGCAGATCATTGTAGATGCTATCCGCGGAGCCTTCCCGGACCACGAGATCCTTGCCGAAGAAGGCTTCGTCGAAAGCGGCCGCTCGCTGCAGGATATTCCCGGTTTTCTCTGGATTGTGGACCCGCTGGATGGAACCACCAACTTCATGCACGGTGTCCCGCAGTATGGGGTATCCATCGCATTACAGCACGATGGGCGCGCCGTGATGGGTGTCATTCAGGACGCGAATCGCAATGAGACCTTTCATGCCATTGAGGGCATGGGAGCCTTTTTGAACGGGAAGTCCTGCAGCGTCAGTCCGACGTCAAAACTGGCCGATGCCCTGATTACGACCGGTTTCCCGTATAAGCAGTTCGATTATATCGATGGCTACAGCGAGGTAATTCGTTCTTTCTGGAGAGACACTCGCGGTGTACGTCGCCCCGGTTCGGCTTCACTGGATTTGGCCTGGGTAGCCTGTGGACGGTTTGGTGGCTTTTTCGAGCAAGGAATTGAAGCCTGGGACGTAGCTGCAGGCGTCTTGCTGGTCAATGAAGCCGGAGGGCGTTATTCGGACTTCTCAGATCATGCCCCGACGGATCCCGAGGCAATGCCCCTTGGCTCAGAGATTGTCGCATCCAATGGATTGATTCATCATGAAATGATCGCCCGGTTGGCCCCGCTTCGGACGCCGGATAAGGCGTGATTGGTGAGTCTTTTCTACCTTGGTACGGACCGTGGTATTTGACCAGGTCCATTGAACCCCTGAATATCCCAGCACCATGAGCGGAAACGGACTCCTCGCCGGAAAAAAAGGTGTCGTCTTTGGCGCACTTAATGACAGCAGCATCGCATGGAAAATCGCCGAGGCGATCCATCGCGAAGGCGGTCAATTCATCCTCTCAAACGCCCCTGTGGCCAAGCGACTGGGAGGACTGGATGAGTTGGCCAACAAGACAGGTGCAGAAATCATCTGGGCCGACGCGACCAGCGCTGAAGATCTGAACGCACTGTTCGAGCGGGCCAATGAGCTGTACGGAGGCGTAGACTTTATCGTGCACTCGATCGGCATGGGCATGAATGTGCGCAAGAACCGTCCTTACGAGGACCTGAATTACGAGTGGTATAAGAAGACGCTTGATATTTCAGCCATGAGCCTGCACCGTGCCGTCCATTCGGCTGAGGAAACTGGTGCTCTCAAGGATGGTGCGTCCATTATCGCTCTGAGTTATATCGGGGCTCAGCGCACCTTCTCCAAGTATTCGGAGATGGGCGATGCCAAAGCACTACTCGAAAGTATCGTACGCTCCTACGGATACCGACTCGGCAAGCGCGGCATCCGCATCAACTCTATTTCTCAGAGCCCAACCATCACAACAGCGGGATCCGGGATTTCCGGTTTCGATGGCATGTTCAAGTTCGCAGATCGAATTGCTCCTCTGGGTAATGCCGATTCGGAATCATGCGCAGACTACACGGTTGCCATGCTGAGTGATCTTACGCGCATGGTGACCATGCAAAATCTCTTCCATGACGGCGGTTTTTCCACGATGGGTATTTCCGACGAGCTCATGGGCGATCTGGCGGAAGTCTACAGCAAAGGCGAGTAACGCCGTTCGAGCCTGTCAAGGCGTACCGAAAAAACATCTGATCGCATGATCAAGCTCTTTGTGTCCGACATCGATGGATGTCTGGCCATGCCCTACGAGTCGTTCCGCATGGACCGCATCCACGCGCTGATGGACCGGATGCAGGAGCCGGGGCGCCCAACGTTTTCTCTCTGTTCCGGAAGGGCCTATGCCTATGTGGAGGCAATGACGCAGCTCCTTGGCATCCGCGTTCCGACGCTCTTCGAATCCGGTGCCGGCATGTTCGATGTCACGACCGGGACGTCGAAATTCCATCCCTCCTTTACCCCGGAAATACGCCGCGACGTGAAGGACATCCAGGCCTTCATGGAGCAGGTCATCGACCGCTACCCTGGCTTGTCCATGGATCATGCCAAGCTGACCCAGGGAGCCGCCGCCGGCCGGGAAGAATACGGGCTCTACGATGCCCTGGCCGAGATCAAGGAATTCGTGGACCGCGAATTCCCACACTTCAACACGTTCCACACCCATATTTCCATAGACGTGGTACCAGAGGGGCTGACCAAAGCTGAAGGCATCTCATGGCTCGCGGAAGAAATGGGACTGTCGATGGAGGAAATTGCATTCATTGGTGATACAAATGGTGATCTTCCTGCACTAAAGGTTGTAGGACGCTCTTTCTGCCCAGCGAATGGACAGGATGCGCTGAAGGCCCAGGTGGATCACGCTTCGGACCTGAACGATATTGAAGCAGTGATCGAGGCGTTCGATCAGGTGTAATGGTCTGCCACGACTTGCTGGCGAGAGATAGATGCCTACGGAGATAGCGGCTTTCCCACTCGGATGGCTTCTCATGCGCCGCCCACTTTTTCACCCCGGATAGAACGATTCATTATGATCGGACGTGCATTTTTTCTCATCGCTATCTGCTTTGGGCTGACAGAAACGACCCTGGCCCAAGACACCCCCCTGCAGAAATACACCCTGCTCCCCGAGGAATACGTTGAGGCCGAAGTCCGCCCCACCTCCCGGGTGAACCTTCGGACGGAGCTTCCGCTGGTACTCTACTCGGTGGACTACCAGGCATCAGGAACGCCTGAGGAAATTGCCCGCTCATTCTTCCGCGATCGCGGCACCGACCTGGGCATGGCCTCGGGCGGTGAAGACATGGTTCTTCATGCGGTTCGCACCACGCCTGGCGGCACACGTGTTCGATTCAACCAGATCTACAATGGCATTCCGGTGTACCGCTCCGACGTCGCTATCATCCTGGATCGCGAAGGAGCGGTCCGTTATGTAACCAATGGGTACAAGGCCAACTTGAGCGTGGACGTCTCCGCGTCAAAGATGGGAAGCGATGAGGCCGTATCGATTGCCCAGGACTTCCTGGAAACCAATCAGGTACAGCGCGCTGAAGGGCAGCTCATGATCTACGCCCCAAACGGTCCAGGTCGTCTGGTGCATCATGTCGACATGGTGACCTACCACGGCGCGTGGGACATTCTGGTCGATGCCCTGTCCGGCGAGGTTTTCCGCTCCGAGCCCACGACGCACCTCCGGGACCCCTATGCAACGCACTCTCCGGACGCTGTGCTGCCAGCAACGCAGCCAATCGAGGAAGCACCTGCAAATGCCAGGCGCATTGACGGATCTGGCTGGGTATTCGATCCGGACCCGATGTCCACATCTGGAGCCCAGTACGGTGATATGGATGGATTCCTGGATAACGACAATGCCGATTCACCGGAATTGAACGCGCAGCTCAAGGAGCGCACGTTGCGGGACTTGTCTTTTGACGGGACCAACTATGCATTGACCGGTCCCTGGGCCGAATACCGGGATGTCGAATCACCACAGCGCGGCTCCTTCGAACAGGACAGCAGCAACTTTCATTTCACCCGTAGCCAGTCGGCCTTCGAAGGGGTCAATACCTATTTCCACCTTGACCAGTCGATGCGCTACATCAACGAGACGTTGGGTTTCACGCTCAAGTCGATCTACTATGATGGCGGCATTCAATACGATCCTCACTGGGGGGATGATGTGGTCAATGCCCAATACATAGGGGGTGAGGGTCGTCTTCGTTTCGGTGAGGGTGGTGTAGATGCCGCGGAAGATGCCGATATCGTGCTTCATGAGCTGGGCCATGGCCTACACGACTGGGTGACTGACGGTAACCTTGGAAGAACGCACGGTCTTAGTGAGGGCAGTTCGGATTACTGGGCCGCGTCCTATACACGAGGTCTCGGACTCATGACTGACTCTGACGCAAACTATGACCGGATGGGACGCTGGGGGCTGTATCCCGGATTCCCCGGAAGGACGGTGGACTATGAAGGCCGTTATCCATTTGACCTGACAGGATCTATTCACACCGATGGACAAATATGGTCTTCTGCTGTGATGTCCGTCTGGGATGAGCTGGGGCAGCAAACCACCGACCTCCTGTTCCTTGAGGCGCTATCCATGTTGGGCAGCGGTAGCACGACCGAGGATGCCGCGAGAGCCATCGTGCTGGCGGACACCTTGCTCAACGGAGCAACCAATGCGCAAATCGTCCTGGACAAGATGACCGAGCGTGGGTTCATATTCAGGGCTGCTCTCGCAGCTGTCGGCCGTTCTGGTCCGCCACCGCGTGCCGTTACGTTTTTTGATCTTTCCACATTTGGAGCGGGATCTGCCAATGCCTGGCAATGGGACTATGAGAGTGATGGCACAGTGGACAACACGTCCTCGTTTGCCAGCAACACCTACACCACCTCCGGTTTCCACTCGGTAACGCTGACCGCCACCGGCGCCGGGCGCACGTATTCGACTACGCTTACGGACTATGTGTCCGTGAACGCAGGCGTGTATGTCTGGGAAGGGATCGGAGAGACCAGTGCTCGGAGTGGTCGATTCATCGCTGATTTGCTGGAGCAGGCAGGTGTCGAGACCCATTATTCGCGTACGGCGGCCATTCATCCAGACCTGACGGGATTTGATGCTGTCTTCCTTTCGTTCGGCCCCTATTCTCCACAGAGCCCGCCTGTACCGCTTGAGCAGATACCGGCGCGAACCGTGCGGGAATACCTGGAAGCAGGTGGACGCGTGTATCTCGAAGGCGGTGACGCCCTTGGGTTCCACCAGGCAGGTAACAGTGATCTCCTCTCACTCTTTGGCATTGCCTCCGCTAACGATGGTGGGGGTTCTCAGCCAGTCGCTGATCTGCGCGGTCAGGACGGCTCCATTTCGGCAGGAGCACGCTTCAGCCAATCCAACCAGATTGCTGTCACGTCGGTTGATCGGTTTATCCCGAACAGCCTGGGCCAACCCTGGTTTGTGGAAGAAGGCTATGGAACCGTAGGGATGCAGGCACAATCACCTGGAGGCGGCCGTTCCATGGCGCTCTCCTACACGCTGGCCGATCTGGTAGACGGCGAGAGCAGCCGCGCCGATGACTTGCAGGATGTCGTCGACTTCTTTGGCCTCGATGCAATCATCACGGATACCGAGCAGATCGAGCTCCCTGAGTCCATCTTGCTTTCGCCGGTGAATCCGAACCCGTTCACCCAGAGCGCAACGATGGCATTCGAATTGCCACGAGCTGCTATGGTCCGCATTGAGCTGTACAATACGCTCGGACAGCGCACCGGCGTTCTGATCGATGGCGCCACCATGTCGGCTGGATCGCATCAGATCGCGCTTGACGGCAGTCAGTTGACAAGCGGTATGTACTTCGTCAGTCTCGAGGCCGACGGTCAAGTCGAACGCATGCCTATCGTAATCATGCGTTAGGTCGCTCCGCGCTTGGGCCTGCCGAAGATTGGATCCATCGTAAGACAGCTCCGTACAGTTCCCGTCACCAGATGGGATGTCCGTGCGCTTCTTCGTTGCCCTTGTCTGCCTGATCCTTGTCGGATCCACGATCGTCATCGCCCAGCCGGCCCCGGAAGCGATAACGCAAAGCACTACGCCCGTTGCCAAGGCTTCGGCCGAGTCTGCGGGCTTGTACTACACGGTCCCAAAGCGCACCACGCTCTATTTCCCGGATGACACAACGCGGGCCTACATGAATCTGACCCGGCGAGAGCCCGTCGAATTCCTGCAGTCCGAAGATCCCGGGTGGCCAGGATGGAAGCGCGTTCGCACGCTGGATGGGGCAAATGGCCTGATCCGGTCAGAGGAGCTGACTAACGTCTGGCTACGCATATCCAAGTCTTCCCAAACGCTTTTTGTATATCGAGGGGAGCACCTAGTAGATCGTATCCCGACGGACCTTGGATACAACTTTTTTTCCGACAAGGAGCGGCGAGGCAGCAGTGGCGATCCAGATCACTGGCGCACGCCAGAAGGTGAGTTCTTCGTAGCCAACAAGAATGCCTACAGCCAATTCTACAAGGCCTTTGTCCTCAACTATCCGAATGCCGAAGACGCCGCTCGCGGATTGGAGGATGGACTCATATCCGAAGAGCGATACGAACAAATTGTCACCGCCGAGAACCGGTTCCAGATGCCACCGATGGACACCGAACTCGGTGGGTGGATCGAGATCCACGGCGACGGTACCGGAGAGCGTCAGAACTGGACGCAGGGCTGCGTCGCCATCCAAAATGTCCAGATGGATCGTCTCTGGAACATGATAGAAGTCGGAACGCCCGTGCTGATTACGCCCTAGGGCTCCATGGTTCGGATTCGCTTTCCGGATCAGACTGCCCTTGATTGGGTAGCAATTGTCTCTGATCACCTTCCGCGAAACACTGTGCTTCGTTTACCAGCCCTTTTCCTGGCTCTGCTTCTCGCGATTCCAACTTCCCTCAGCGCTCAGGAATCTGATGTGGTTGTTCCTGCCGAAGAGGCGTCTCCACTTTTGTTTGAGGCCCCGGTCGCCAGCCCCGTATTCATCATTCCCATCAAAGGAATGATCGATGGCCCCTTGGCTGCTTACATCGATCGTGCGCTCAAGGATGCGACTGACGCAGGCGCGGGCCTGGTCGTCTTCCACGTCGACACGTTCGGTGGTCTGGTGGATGCCGCTGACGAAATCCGGAAAACGATCCTGAATGCTGAGTTGCCCACAGTGGCCTTGATCGACAAGAACGCGGCTTCGGCCGGCGCGCTTATTTCGGATGCGGCCGACCGGATCGCGATGGTCCCCGGTGCTTCGATAGGAGCAGCAACCGTGGTAGAAGGCACGTCGGGCGAAGCCGCGCCTGACAAGTATCAAAGCTACATGCGCGGTCTGATGCGGGCGACTGCTGAAGCAAACGGCCGCGATCCGGCTATCGCCGAAGCCATGGTCGATGAGTCCATCTTCCTCGAAGGCATCAGTGAGGAAGGGGATGTACTCACACTCTCTACCAGTGAGGCAGTTAAGCTCGATGTAGCCGATGCAGAGGTTGCTTCGCTTAAAGACTTACTGGCCATTTATGAGGTCGAGGAGACCGAGACGGTTCAGCATCAGCTCATGCGTGCCGAGGGACTGCTCCGATTCTTCTCCTCTCCCATCGTTCAGTCCATCCTGATGCTAATGATGATGGGAGGACTGTATTTCGAATTACAGTCTCCAGGTGTTGGATTCCCCGGCATGATTGCTGCAGTTGGCGCGGCTGCCTTTTTTGGCCCTCACTACCTGCTGGGACTCGTCGAAAGTTGGGAAATTATCCTCTTTGTGCTGGGCGTAGCCTTGCTGCTGGTTGAGATTTTCGTCATTCCGGGATTTGGGGTTGCCGGCGTGAGTGGACTCGCGGCGGTCCTGCTGGCTCTTGGCTTTTCGTTGATCGGCAACATCGGCTTTTCTTTTCCTTCGGGCGAGGCCATCAGTTCGGCCGTTCTCACACTGGCGGCCAGCCTGGTGATGATGATCATCGCCATGTTTTCCTTTGGTCGACTACTTCCCAAATCAAATCGGTTTGGGCAGCTGGTCCTGGCACCCGAGTTGACGGCTGAAACGGGCTACACCAGTGCAGAGACCCATGCTGAGTGGTTGGGACGCAAAGGCCTGGCACTGACCGACCTGCGACCGTCCGGCACCGTCGAAATTGATGAGAACCGGATCGATGTGGTCACATCGGGCGAATACATCGGAAAGGGAACTGCAATAGAGGTCGTAGAAGTCCAAGGGGCGCGCGTGAAGGTTCGGGAGGTACGCAAACTGACATGATGGCTGCCTGCGGGATGAAGTCGGCTGGTTGACTGAAATGGACGTCCTGTGGATCAGAATGAGCCAATATGAGGCGTTCGAAACAAAGGCGTATCTTTACGTAGACCCGTCTTAGAGACCTTTTTCACTTTCGAGTTCGCGCGTGCTGATTCCCATTGCCATGATCATCCTGGGCGTTCTGCTCATCGTGGCAGAGGTATACCTGATCCCGGGATTCAACGTGATAGGTATTCTGGGTGCGCTTATCATGCTGGCTGCCGTCGCTACGGCCTTCATGCAGGCTGGGGCGGTCGGAGGCGTGATCGCCATGATCTCCGCTAGCGCCCTGACCGGCGGATCCCTCTACTGGATGTGGAAGTCGGGAGCCTGGGACCGATTCGTTCTCTCGTCCAATCTGAAGACGGACGAACGCACCCTGGCTCGTGAAGGTGAACAGCGGGCCCGGTACCTGGGCAAGAAGGGCGTAGCCGTAACCCCACTCCGCCCGACGGGCATCGCTGAAATAGATGGGGAACGTATTGAAGTCGTGACAGAGGGCGACTTCATCTCGCCAGGAAGCCAGATCAAGGTCGTGGCCATGGATCGCCGCAAATACTTCGTCCGGCTGACAACCGGAGCAGAACCTTCTGCCTGAATCGGCGTGGTTGGAGACATCCGGCCAGCTGACCGGTCCTTCCAGTACCCTCTCAGCCAGTAGCTATCCTTCGCTTGCATCGCCTGACGTCCATATTTGTTTTGTTCGCGCTCGTGGTCACATTGGTGACAGCGACGGGCTGTGGTGGGCCTGACGAGCATATTCCCCTCGAGACACCCAAGGGATGGGCGGGCAATACAACCTACTGGTGGCAGGTAGCGGCAGATACCACAGGAGCCTTCCGAGACCTCGCTACACTGGAAACGATGAGCGTAGCAGGCAGTGATCTCCTTTCCATGCGTATTGACGGCGCCTCGGTCCAGGAAATGCAACTGGCACAGAGCAAGTTCAATCAGTTCGTCAAGGAAAGCCTGATCGAACTCTTCCGAAACGAGCCTGAAATAGTCGACTCCCTGTTCGAGCGTTACGTGGTCCCTCGCATTCAGATGGACGATCTGAGCGGCGACGTACAACCCCTGATCAAGCAGCAGCAGCGGCGAGGCTATCAGATCTTATCCCATCATTTCCGCTATCCGCGCACTCTGACACGGCTAGGGGAAGACATTCCTATCGCTGTTCCGGACAGCCTCAGGGACAACGAACTTTTCGGTGCGGTATTCATCCAGATCGCGCTGAACAAAGAAGGCATTCCGATAGCGCTGACAAAGCTGCAGGGAGTACATCCCGTACTTGACCGAATTGCCATGCGAGCGATGACCGAAATGCGCTGGCAGCCGGCTTTCGTACTACGAGGTGGCACGTCCAAACCAACCCGTTCCTGGACGCGCATGAAGGTTCGTTTCGGACCGCAAGAATAGCCGACCGGAGCAACAACTGGGCGTTCACACCGCGGAGATAACCGCCTATCTCACCGATGGGGAATACCCCTGGGAGTCAAAGCAGCGTGCCAGCTATCGTTGCCGTCATCATGTTGGCGAATGTCCCTGCCATCACAGCGCGAACACCCAATTTGGCCAGATCTGACTTCCGCTCTGGTGCAAGAGGCCCGATCCCCCCGATTTGAATGGCAATCGATGACAGGTTGGCAAACCCGCAAAGCGCGAACGTAGCCATCACAACCGTCTTGGGATCAAGCGTTCCAGCGCTGATGGACCCGGCAAGATTGAGGTAGGCCACGAATTCATTGGCAATGACTTTGGTACCCACAAGGGACCCGAAGGCCACCACATCTTGAGACGGTACGCCAATCAACCAGGCGAGCGGAGACAATGTCCAGCCAAGCAATTGCTCGATGGTCAGCTCCCAACCCATGAGGCCGCCCCCCCAACCGATGATGTAGTTGAGCATGGCAATAAGAGCAAGGAAGGCCAGTAACATGGCGCCCACGTTGAGGGACAGTTTCAAGCCGTCGCCTGCACCGTTCGCCGCCGCATCGATGACGTTTGCCGACGTCTTCTCGACCTCAATTTTCACTTCGCCCTTCGTTTCCGGCTCCTGCGTCTCAGGAATGAGCATCTTGGCAAGGAGCAACGCTGCCGGAGCCGCCATGATACTCGCGCCCAGCAGCTGTTCGGCAAACAACTGACGACCCACGTCGAGGGATACACCCATGGCCTGAGCATATGGATCACCCAGAATCTGGATGTAGGCTGCCATGACACCCCCTGCGATGGTGGCCATCCCGCCCGTCATGACGGCCATCAATTCAGACATCGTCATACCGTTCAGGTAAGGTCTCACCACGAGCGGGGCTTCCGTTTGTCCAACGAAAATGTTGGCGGTGACCGAAAGTGATTCCGCTCCCGAAGTACCCAGGAAGCGGCTCATGGCCCAGGCCATTCCCTGAACCACCTTCTGCATTACTCCCAGGTGGTAAAGCACGGCCATGAGGGAGCCGAAGAAGATGATGGTCGGCAAGACCTGGAAAGCGAAGAAACTTCCCAGACTACCTTCCACTCCCGGGGGAAGGGCCAGTGGGCCGAAAATGAATTCGGCTCCCGCGGTTGTAAAGTTGAGGACCAAAACAAAAAATCCTGACACCCAGGCAAAAAAGATCTTTGGCCATCCCAGGGGTGCAAACCAGTCCCCCATCACTTCTCCTTTCAGCAGGAAAATGGCCAGGAAGATCTGAAGGGCCAGGGCCGACGCCACCATACGCCAGCTGATACGGCTCCGGTTGTTGGAGGCCAGCCAGGCCAGTCCGAGAATGACAGTCAGCCCGAGCAGGCCGCGAAGCAGGGAAACCAGGTCCATGAAATCAGGGGGATGATGGGTGCCGGTGGACGGCTCTGAGCGAATCGATTTTGGGACGGATTCATTCGCCGTCCAATTCGCGAATATACACGCCGCACATCTTCAAGACTGATTGCTGGTCCCTTATCTTGCAAACTCGCCCGTTCGCACCCGGACCTGTCTATCACTTTTTCTCTCGCTGGCCCGCTTTCCATGGCCCAATTCACGCTGCTGCCCGACGACGACGCTCCCTCGACCTCCCCCGATGCTGCGGAAATCCTGAAGGGACTCAATCAGGTACAGCAATCGGCTGTATTGGCCTCCGATGGTCCCGTCCTGATCGTTGCCGGCCCGGGTTCGGGCAAGACACGCACGCTCACCCACCGTATCGCATACCTGCTCGCTTCGGGCAAGGCGCGTCCGTGGGAGATTCTGGCCATCACCTTCACCAACAAAGCCGCCAAGGAAATGCGCGAGCGCGTCCTGGGCCTGGTGGGAGAAGAGGTAGGTCGGGGCATGGCCATCGGTACGTTCCACTCCATGTTTGCGCGGGTTCTACGGGTCGACGGTGATCGGATCGGGTACACATCGGACTTTACGATTTACGACTCGGACGATAGTCAGCGGGTGATCCGGGATCTGATGAACCGCTTCGGGATCGATACGCAGCAAACCCGCCCTCGCGCCATCCAGCATCTGATTTCCGGCGCCAAGAACCGCATGGTGGATCCCGGGGAGTATGCTCGTCTGGCTGCCTCTCCCCAGCAGGAACGCGCCGCAGAGCTGTACCAGCCTTATCTGGATGAGCTGCGGCGTGCGAACGCCATGGACTTCGATGACCTGCTTCTCAAACCACTGCAGCTCTTCGACAACCATCCAGATGTCCTGGAGAAGTATCAGAATCGATGGAAATACATACACATCGATGAGTACCAGGACACCAACAAGGCGCAATATCTCATGGCCAGGACGCTGGCCCGCAAGTTGGGAAACCTGTGCGTGGTAGGAGATGATGCTCAGAGTATCTATGCCTTCCGAGGTGCAGACATAACCAACATGTTGTCGTTCCAACGGGATTACCCGAACGCAACGACCATCCGGCTGGAGCAGAATTACCGCTCGACTGAAAACATCGTGAAGCTGGCGGATTCGATCATCCGCAACAACACGAAGCAGATCGACAAGAAGCTCTGGACGGACAACACGAAAGGCGATCCGATCCTGCTGCTCGAGTCCATTTCCGAGCGTGATGAAGCCCAGAAGGTCGAGCGTCGCATCCGAGATGTGCAGGTGCGTCTTGGGCATCTATACAAAGACTTTGCCGTGCTGTATCGCACGAATGCCCAGAGCCGATCGCTCGAAGATGCCTTACGTCGGGGTAGTATGCCGTATCGCGTAGTGGGTGGTGTTTCCTTCTATCAACGGCGTGAGATCAAGGACGCACTTGCTTACCTGCGTCTGGTTGTCAACCCCAATGACGTCGCCAGCCTTAGACGCGTCATCAATACGCCTACCCGTGGCATCGGCGCCAAGACCCAGGGTGAACTCTGGGCCTTTTCAACCCGCCACAATCTGGGAGCTTGGGACGTACTGACACGCATCGAAGAAGTGGGACTTCCGGCCAGAGCGACCAATGCGGTAGTTGGCTTCCGCGACATGATCGAGAAGTATCGAGAGCTGGCCGCGACAGACCCGGCAGAGGAGGTCGCCAAGGCCTTGATCAAGGATACGGGGCTTCTCGAGGAGTTTCGGAAGGAGAACACGCCGGAAAATCTGGTCCGGTGGGAAAACGTGCAGGAGCTCCTGAACGCGATCGCTGAATTTTCTCGTAGTCATGAGGATCGAGAGGCCAGCACGCCTGTCATCGAAGACGAGTCAGAAACGCGACCTGACGGATCGCTGAGCGCCTTCCTTCAGGAGGTATCACTGCTTACCGACGCTGATGCGGCCCAGGATTCGGAAAATCGGGTCACGCTCATGACGCTGCACGCGTCAAAGGGGCTGGAATTCCCGGTTGTCTTCCTCGCTGGCATGGAAGAGAACCTCTTTCCACTGCAAATGGCAGCGCAGGACCCCACCGAACTCGAAGAGGAACGCCGATTGTTCTATGTCGGAGCAACCCGTGCCAAACAGCTGCTCTTCCTTTCGCATGCCCGCAGTCGTTTTCGTTTCGGAGAGCAGACGCCCATGGTGCGCAGTCGCTTCCTCGAGGAAATCGATGCCTCTCTCGTACGGACCGAAGCCGGACAGCCCTTTGATCCGAACAAGGATCGGTTCAAGACGCGAAGTGCTGGCGGAGGCGTTTCCTACGATTCGATGGACCCGTACTACTACCGCAAAAACCTGCGCGAGCAGGCGGCTAGCAAGGCGCAGGGCAATACTCGGGTGATCACCCAATCTTCGGGCGCGAGGTCCATACCCAAGCCGAAGGTTCCTTCCGGACAGCGCATCGTATACGACGAGGAAGAAAGCCAGACGCTGATCCCGGGCATGCAGGTAGAACATCATATTTTCGGTATGGGTGAGGTGGTCTCCATGGAAGGCACCGGCCAGCAAATGAAGGCAACCGTCCACTTCCAAGAAGTCGGACCCAAAAAACTGATGGTCCGCCTGGCCCGCCTGCGCCGCATCGGTTGAAGTACCCTCTGAGCCTGCCGCACTCAACATCCCTTTCCCGTCATACCTGGAGCCATGCGTCTTCCATCTTTGCTTCTCGCTCTCGTACTTCTTGCCGGCTGCGCCTCCGATGAGCGCACGTCACTGGTGGTCTACTCCCCGCACGGCAAGGAAATGCTGACCGATGCAGAACTGTCGTTCGAAGCCGCTTACCCGGATATCAATGTGCAGTGGATCGATATGGGAGGTCAGGACGCGTACGACCGTATCCGCACCGAACGTGCCAATCCAACGGCTAGTATTTGGTGGGGCGGTGATGGACCGACCTTCACCCGGGCCTCCGCAGAAGGCTTGCTGACGCCCTACACCCCGAGCTGGGCAGATGCGGTGTCGGCGGAAGCCCGCAGCACGGACGACACCTGGTTCGCCACGTACTTGACACCGGAAGTACTGCTCTTCAATTCGCGCACCGTTCCCGAAGGCGAGCGCCCGACAGACTGGGATGACCTTCTGGAGCCGGAATGGGCCGATCGCATCATCATTCGCTATCCGTTGGCCAGCTCGACCATGCGTACCATCTGGGGAGCGCTGATCATGCGCCAGCCTTCGGTGGAAGACGGGTATCGGTGGTTGGCGCGTCTCGATCAGAATACCAAGACCTACGCTGCAGATCCGACACAGCTCTACCTGAAAGTGGCCCGCGAAGAAGGGGATGTATCGCTCTGGAACATGCCGGATACGTATTTCCAGGCTGACAGCATCGGATATCCATTCGCCTTCTCCCTTCCAACGTCAGGCATGCCTGTTCTGCATGACGGTATCGCTATCGTGGCCGGCGCCCCACAGGAAGATGCAGCCAAGCTGTTCTACGAGCATGTCACAACCCAGTCAGCGCTGATTGATCAGGCGAACAAGTACTATCGCATTCCAGCCAGAAGCGATCTGGATTCTACCCTGCTGCCGACTTGGATTCTGGAAAGCGACATTCGGGCCATGGACGTGGACTGGGAGCGCCTCGCATTGGAGGGACCTACCTGGATGCAATACTGGGACGAAAACATCAAAGGGCGCGGCGCCGAATACCTGGCCCAGCAGGACGGGTAAGCAAGTCCTAAACCGGTTCGACCTGAGCCCGCGTAGCCGTCGGCAGCGTCGCCTTCACAGCCGCCTGCTTGATGCCAGGGACAACAACCTTGGTATTGGCATCTTCCTCCGAGAAGTTCATCAGGACCTCCAGGACGCCGTCCATGGTGGTCTCTTCCATCGAAAGATGACGCAACCGGCTGGCACCCGGGAAGCCCTTGAAGTAGCCGCCGTACATGCGCCGCATTTCGAGAACACCCTTACGCTCGCCCAGCCACTGGCACTTGAGGGACAAGTGTTCCGCAACGGCTTCCGTGCGTTCGCGCCATGATGGTGGCGGAGGGACTTCGCCAGTCTCGCGATAGATCTTCGCATCCCGGAAGATCCATGGGTTGCCAATGGCTCCTCTCCCGACCATGACGGCGTCGCAGCTGGTCTCGTCGAACATCGCTTCGATTTTTTGAGGCGTTGTGGCATCGCCGTTTCCGATCAGCGGGATTGAAATGCCAGATTCCTCCTTGATACGTCGCAGCCACTCCCAACGTGCCTCGCCCTTATACATCTGACTGCGCGTGCGGGCATGAACGGCCAGCGCCTTGACACCCGTTTCTTCCAGCATGCGGGCCACATCCAGGATCTGGATGGTCTGATCGTTCCAGCCCAAACGCGTCTTGACCGTGACCGGCTTGGACGACTCCTCAATAACTGCGGCTGTGATGGCCTGCATCTTGGGGAGATTCTTCAGAATGCCGGCACCACCGTCCTTGCAAACAACCTTCTTGACAGGACAGCCGAAGTTGATATCGATGATGTCTGGTCCAACTTCGTCGACAATCCTGGTCGCTTCACGCACCTGATCAACATCGCCGCCGAAAATCTGGATGGCAACAGGCCGCTCCTCTTCGTAAATGTCCAGTTTCTGATGCGAGCCATCGGCGCCATACATCAGGCCACCCGAGGAAATGAACTCGGTGTACAGCATGTCCGCACCGAACCGTTTGCACATCAGGCGAAACGGCGGATCCGAGACATCTTCCATGGGAGCCAGGAAGATGGGGCGATCTCTAAAGTCGATTCCGGCAATCTGCATACCGGGCGGCCTTAGCTGTAAGTGACTAGAATTCGGGGATTTCAAGCGGGATGGCGTGAAACAGGGTCCTTTCGAAGCAGTTCCGCCCGTCGTGCCCCTGCTGCGTTACGATTTGACCAAGAAGACGGCCTCACCTGTCATATGGAGGGATCAGGCGATATCCTGTGTAGCCTCCTGAAGTGTCCGCGCCCCATCGGGTCCCGCGCGGCATCCGATTCAACCGACTACTACCATGTCCCGTATCGCACTGCCCATTCTTGCCGCCCTTCTGCTCATGGCAGGGTGCAACGCGCTGGAATCAGATTCGCCGTCCATCGAGAACACCGTCATCCTTGTCTCCATCGATGGAATGCGCTCCCACTACATCGATTGGTTCGAGACGCCCAACCTGGATCGGCTCATAGCCGAAGGAGCCCATGCACACGAAGGCATGAAGCCGGTCTATCCGACCAAAACATTCCCCAATCATTACTCCATCGTGACCGGTTTGCACCCGGCCAACCACGGTATCGTGTCCAATAACATGTACGATCCGGACATGGATGCGCGCTTTGCCATTTCCGATCGGAACGCCGTGGAATCAGAGGCCTGGTGGGGCGGAGGCGAGCCTATCTGGACCGCTGTCCAGAAGCAGGGTGCCAAGGCTGCCACGTATTTCTGGGTGGGTTCGGAAGCCCCTTTCGAAGGCATCCGACCTGAGCATTGGTACATTTACGATGGCAGCGTTCCCGGCAATGACCGAGTGGATCAGGCCCTCGAATGGTTGGATTTGCCTGAAGACGATCGTCCTCGATTCATTTCCCTGTATTTTTCTGAAGTGGATGACGCGGGTCACTGGAACGGGCCACGTGCTCAAGAGACGGCTCAGTCCGTGGCCAACGTGGATGGATATATCGGAAGACTTCTTGCAGGTCTGGAAACTCGCGACCTGTACGATCGAGTCAATATCATCCTGGTGTCCGATCACGGCATGTCGCAGTTATCTCCAGACCGGGTTGTTGCGCTGGACGACTATATCGACCTCGATGATGTGACATTTATGGACGGCAATCCACTGCTCGGTCTCTGGACCGTCGAAGGAAAGACGCAGGAAGTATTCGAGGCCTTGGAAGGCGCTCATCCGAATCTTCAGGTCTGGCTCCGCGACACCATGCCCGAGCGCTTCGAGTTTGACGCTCACCCGCGTATTCCACAGATCGTGGGGCACGTGGACGATGGTTGGTCCATTTCCAGTACGCGTGAATGGGCAGATTCTAATCCGCAGCGATACAACGGAGGCACACACGGTTACGACAATGACCTGGAGTCCATGCGGGCCTTGTTCATCGCTCACGGACCTGCCTTCCAGAACGGTGTGACGATTGAACCCTTCCTGAATATTGAGCTCTACAACGTCATGACATCGATCATGGGTATTGAGCCATCTCCCAACGACGGGACTTCTGGTGCGCTCGATAGCATACTTGAATGACCCGGGATACCCAAACAACGTGACCTACCTCTACCAGGAACACCAGTCCTACTTCGCGCAAGTCGCTCACCCGATCGAAGCATTGGGTGGCGCCGAGCTCGAAGAGCTCGGCGCCACTGACATCGACCCAGCCTACCGCGGGGTCCACTTCAGCGCCACGCCTCAGGTCCTTCGTCAGATCGTGTATTGCGCACGCATTCCGACGCGGGTCCTCGCCCCTTTGGTAGTATTCGACTGCCACTCGGATCGCTACTTGTACAAGCGCGCCTGCGAAGAAGTGGATTGGCAAGAGTTGATCGGCGTAGAGAAGACTTTCGCCATCTTTGCCACCGTATCCAACAGCCGGATCACCCATTCAAAGTATGCGGCGCTCAAGCTGAAGGACGCCATCGTGGACACCATCCGGAATGCAACCGGGAGCCGTCCCTCCGTGGATCGGCATGACCCCGATGTCTCCCTCAATCTGCATATTGAAAACAACCGGGCTACGATCAGCCTGGACGTTTCTGGACGTTCGATGCATCGCAGAGGCTACAGGCTTGATGCAATGGAGGCCCCGCTCCAAGAAACGGTCGCAGCTTCCATCATCCGGATGAGCGAGTGGCCCGGCGATACACCGTTCCTGGATCCCATGTGTGGGTCAGGCACCCTGCTCGCCGAAGCCTACATGAAGGCCGCCAACATGCCCTCCCAGATCCTGCACAAGACGTTCGGCTTCGAGCAGCTGCCCGATCACGACGCTGCCGCATGGAAGCAACAACGAATTGAGATCGACAAGGCCATCACATTCGTACCGGAGGGTCTCATCCGTGGATCGGATATCCAACCCGACGCTGTTCGCATGGCGCGCAAGAATATGGATCGACTTCCGGGTGCCAAGGCCATCCGACTCGAGCAAAAGGACTTCCGACATCTGCAGGACTTCGAGAATGGCGTCATCGCGACCAATCCTCCTTACGGACTGCGCATCGGAAAACGCGATGCAATTGACGATCTGTTCAAGTCCTTTGGAGACTACCTAAAGCAGCGTTGTACACACTCAACAGCCTTCATTTACGTCGGTAAACCGGCACTCCTGAAGAAGGTGGGACTACGATCCACATGGAAGAAAGAACTGGTCAATGGCGCTCTGGAGGGTCGTCTGGCGCGGTACGACCTGTACTGACCCAAGAGAAGGAGCAATCCTGAAGGAGCAACCTTGAAGAAGGAACGGCCGTAGGGTCAATCACCTATCCTGCAATTGTCGTATCCCTCCCCTTTCTGGAGATTCCCATGCCCCGCTCCTTTACCGCCTTCCTGACAATCTTTGCACTGGCATTCCTGCTGCTTGTGCCGGCCTATGCCCAGGAAGCGCCTGTCATTCCGGAAGCCAACCCGGCTGACGTCGAGTCCGTGGACACCATCATTGCTGCCGTCTATGAAGTCATTTCTGGAGAGGCAGGAGAAGAGCGTGATTGGGACCGTTTCCTTTCCCTCTTCCATCCAGAGGCCAAGCTCATTCCCTCCGGCTGCAATCCAGATACGGGCCGATGCGGACTGAATTTCGTAACGCCGGCTGAATATGTTGAGTTGGCAGGCCCCGTTCTAATGGCCGACGGCTTCTTCGAAACAGAGCGCAGTCGCGTCGAGGAGCGCTATGGCTCTATTGCACACGTTTTCAGCACGTACGACTCCTTCTACTCGAAGTCGGATACCGAGGCCTTCAACGCAGGCATCAACAGCTTCCAGATCTTCAATGACGGCAGCCGCTGGTGGATTCTGAACATCCACTGGCAGGATCAGAACTCGGCTGGACCGATTCCTGAAGCGTACGGCGGAAATCTGCCAGCGCAGAAATACTAGGCCGCCAGCTCAGTCCGCTTCGAGAGCCGACACAATAACGCCCAGCGCATCTTCAAGCACCGTCTCTGAAATATTCAGGGGCGGTGCGATGCGTACCAGGCTGTTCGAATGGAGTGTCCAGCCCAACAGAACGCCGTGGTTCAGGCAGTAATTGACCACACGGGCGGTTCGATCTGCGTCATCCAGAAGCATCCCCAGCATCGCTCCACGCCCACGAATTTCGACAATGGCAGCATGCTGAAGTCGCTCGCGCACGACGGTCTCGATCCATTTGGCGCGCTCCGGCAAATGCTCGTTCAGAAGCACGCGCAGCGTGGCCCGAGCAGCTGCACAGGACACGGGGTGCCCCCCAAAGGTCGTGACATGACTCAGGGGTGGATCATTCCGGAACGTGGCCATCAACTCGCGCGAGGCCACGAATGCCCCCAACGGCATCCCTCCCGCCATCGCCTTGGCCAGCGTGATGATGTCGGGTTGGACGCCAAACTGCTCGAATGCGAACAGCGAACCCGTTCGCCCGAATCCAGCCTGAATCTCGTCGAAGATCAGCAGGGCTCCAACCTTTGAACACTGAGCGCGAAGGGCATGATGCCATTCGTCCGAAGGGACAATAATGCCCCCCTCGCCCTGTATAGGCTCAGTAATTACGCACGCCACGGTTGAATCAATCGCTGACAGGGCCTGGATGTCATTGAAGGGCAAGAAATCAACGTCGGGCAACAAGGGCAGGAACGGATCGCGATAGACGTCTCGTCCGGTCACGGACAGGGAACCGTGCGTATCGCCGTGATACGAATTACGGAAGCCGATCATCCGTGTCCTTCCCGTCGCTTTCTTTGCCAGCTTGAGCGCGCCCTCATTCGCCTCTGTCCCGGTCATGGTGAAGTACACTGAGTCCAGCCCTGCAGGAAGAGCCTCCGTCAGCTCAGCGGCGTAGCCAGCCTGATGCTTTTGGACAAACTCACCATAGACCATTACGTGCAAATGCCGGTCGATCTGCTCCTGGATTGCTGCGATGACCTCGGGATGGCGATGACCAACGGAAGAAACGGCAATACCTGAAATCAGATCAGTTACACGAGACCCATCTTCCAGGTACAGAAACGGGCCCTGCGCCCGATCGACTCGTAGTCCGATCGGAGCATCGCTGGTCCATGCCAAAGCGTTTTCAAAACCGTCGTTCATGCGGGAGTGTCCGTTTTCACCGATTCGTAACGGCATCCGCCAATGCGTGACCTATATTGGCAGTTCCGGAGTACGGTGTTGCAATCTTGCATCGCGGTGCCTCGGAAACGTACGACATGACCCGCACTTTCCTCCATACCGTCGCATCTACCCTGGCCGTTCATCACGGTCATGTGCATCACGGTGTTCGTCTACCGGACGATCAGGAATAGTCTGCGCAAACTCTTGTTGCTGAGGCATTCCGGTCGTTCCGGGATGCCTTTTCTTGTTTTAAACCGTTTTCCATTTCAACCCAGCTTCTTTCGATCCCATGAGTCAGCGCTTGCGTCTCGCCATCCAGAGCTCCGGTCGGCTTTCCGACGACACGACCGACCTTCTCAAGGCCTGCGGAATCCGGATTTCCCGCCCGGACCGCAAATTGCGGATGGTTTCCGAGCATTTCGACCTTGAAGTCCTCTTTGTCCGGGATGACGATATCCCTGGGTATGTCGCAGATGGCGTCGCGGACGCTGGTGTAGTCGGCGAGAATGTGGTCCTGGAGAAAAACCCGGATGTACAGATGCTCGACCGACTGGGTTTTGCCGCCTGCCGTCTGTCAATCGCACTGCCAAAGTCTGATGCGTACAACACCCTCGAGGATTTGAATGGTAGGCACATCGCCACCTCTTATCCCGGCTTGCTCGGTCGCTATTTCGAGGACAAGGGAATCAATGCTTCCATCCACGAAATCTCCGGATCCGTCGAAATTGCCCCTGGAATCGGCCTGGCAGATGGAATCTGCGATATCGTGAGTTCCGGAAGTACGTTGATATCGAATGGCCTCAAAGAAGTGGAGGTCATCCTGCGTTCGGAGGCAGTGCTGATTGCTTCGCAGGAATTGGATCCTGCAAAGCAGGAGCTGCTGGATCGGCTACGCTTCCGGATCCAGTCAGTGCTCAAGGCCAAGAAGCACCGCTACATCCTGATGAATGTCCCGAACGAGTCCATCCACAGGGTCAAGGATATCCTGCCCGGTATGCGCGCCCCGACGATCATGCCGCTTGCTCAGGAGGGATGGAGCTCAGTGCACAGCGTCATTCCAGAACGTGCATTCTGGGACGTGATCGACAACCTGAAAGAAGCTGGTGCTGAGGGTATGCTGGTCATCCCAATCGAAAAAATGGTGCTCTGATCATGCGTGTCTTTTCCGATGCATCCGCTACTGCGCTCGAAGAGCTGGTCACAAGACCGGGTATCGAGGCGCAAGACATTACCGCCGATGTCCGTGCGATTCTGGAGGCCGTCAAAAAAGACGGCGACAGCGCCCTGCGGGAGTTCACCACCCGTTTCGATAGCGTCGACCTGAGTGATCTGGCCCTGTCTACATCGGGCCTAGGAATCGCAGACGACCTTCAAGAAGCGATCCTGGTGGCCAGCCGAAACATCGCAGCGTTTCATCGCGCCCAGCAGGAGCCGGTGCGTGAGGTTGAGACCAGTCGTGGCGTAAAGTGCTGGCGCAAATCCGTCCCCATCAAACGGGTCGGCCTTTATATACCGGGAGGCACTGCGCCGCTGTTCTCGTCCGTACTGATGCTTGCCATTCCAGCAGCCGTCGCCGGTTGTGAGGAAATTGTCCTCTGCACGCCTCCAAGCGATGACGGAACCGTGGATCCTGCCATCCTGGCTGCGGCTCGAGAAGCAGGCATCTCATCGATCTTCCGGGTCGGCGGCGCCCAAGCAATTGCTGCCATGGCTTACGGAACAGAATCCATCCCGCGGGTGGATAAAATATTTGGACCCGGCAATCAGTGGGTCGATACCGCCAAACGGCTCGTCGCCGCCGATGGTGTGGCCATCGACCTTCCAGCCGGCCCCACCGAGGTGGGAATTCTGATCGATTCCTCTGCGAGACCTGAATTTGTCGCGGCCGACATCCTTTCCCAGGCCGAGCACGGCGCCGACAGCGATGTGTTTGTTGTGGCCACGGAGTCCGTGGACACGGACGTCGTCCTTGCGGCCGTCGAGGCACAGTTGGCTGCTCTGCCTCGCGCCGACGTGGCCCGCAAAGCCCTTGCGCACAGTCGTATCGTGGTGACCTCCGGCCGCGAAGAGGCCGTTGCCATCATGGATGCATACGCTCCCGAGCACCTGATCATTCAGACTTACCACGCTGCGGCGCTCGCCGAAGAAATCACGCAGGCCGGATCCGTGTTCATCGGCCCTTGGACACCGGAATCGTTGGGTGACTACGCTTCCGGTACGAATCATACGCTTCCCACTAACGGAGCTGCACGTGCCTGGTCCGGTGTATCCCTGGACTCTTTTGTCCGCAAGGTCACCTTCCAAGAAGCCTCGCCAGTGGGCCTGGATGAGCTGGGCAAACATGTCGAAGTCATGGCGAGCGCCGAACAACTGGAAGGACACGCACAGGCCATCGCAGTACGTCGTGCGGCGCTTGATGCCTCGACGTCGCGCACAGGCTTTGTCCGACGGGCTACCAACGAAACCGACATCGTCGTACAGGTAGACCTGGACGGCTCCGGACGATCGGACGTGCGTACCGGGCTCGACTTCCTGGATCACATGCTGGATCAGATTGCCAAGCACTCACGGATTGACCTGAGCCTTCGTTGTGACGGAGATCTGGAAGTAGACGAGCATCACACGATCGAAGACTCGGCCTTGGCCCTGGGAACGGCACTGGACAAGGCACTCGGCGAACGCCGAGGCATCCATCGGTATGGCTTTACGGCTCCGATGGATGAGGCCCTTGCACAGGTAGCGATCGACTTCTCCGGTCGGAGCTGGCTGGTGTGGGACGTGCCCTTCACGCGCGAGTACGTCGGCGACGTACCGACCGAGATGTTCTCACACTTCTTCAAGTCGCTCTCGGACAATGCCCGCATGAACCTGAACATCCAGGCATCGGGTGAGAATGAGCATCACATCATCGAGTCAGTATTCAAGGGCTTCGCGCGGGCACTTGGCATGGCCATTCGTCCGACGGGCGATGATGCATTGCCAAGCACCAAGGGAAGCCTGTAAACCATCGTTCGCCATGAGCCAGGTCGCCATCATCAAGTACAACGCGGGGAATGTTCGCTCCGTACAGTTTGCACTCGCTCGCCTCGGCATCGAGCCGCTCCTGACCGATGATCCGGCGGCGCTTCGCGCCGCCTCCCA
>JAURNP010000102.1 GCA_030830105.1 Rhodothermales bacterium
AGCCGCATTTCCCAATCCCAGCACGTTGGCCGTCAAGTTCAACACGATCATCCCCAGTGCAGGATGTCCCTCGGGGATATCCGGGAAGAGGGGACGCAGGAGCGGCTGGGTCACGCGGACAACGGAATTGATGATACCTGCCTTTTCCGCGATTTGTAAGAGGCCCATCCAAAGGGCAAGCACACCGATGAGTCCGAGGGCTAGCTCCACTGCCAGCTCTGCCATTGAAAGTGCAGCTGCCGCAATGGCACGCATCTTGACGAATTTGACCTCGGGGAATGTGATCGATGCAGATCCGCCTGCGGGTGACCATCCGGCTATCGGGCCTCGAAGGTCATTGTCGCGCTCCGAAGTTTCGGCTCTGATTGTGGCCCAGGGCTCAGGAACGGAGGCATCCTGCGCGAATCGTAACTGCATTCCTTCCTGATTTCGGATGAGGACACCGGAATAGGAGGAGTCAGGGGAAGCCGAAACACCGTAGAAGGACTGGTAGGCTGTTGGGTCCACCAGAACGGTGACAGGAACGCGGCGGTTTTCATCAGTGACCGGGCCGTCGTTTTCAATGAGGACCTCGAAGGCCTGTCCATTTCGATACGTGTCCGAGGCCAGATCGTTGATGTCGAAGACCATTCCGAACACAAGGCTCAGGATGATCAAACCGGCCCAGATATAATTGAGCATGTCGGAATCAGCGGAATGCGTAAATACGAGACCGCTGATGATACAACAGGGAGCAGGAGAAAGGGGGGGGAAGTCGGTCGATGATGTACCTGATGGCGGCGGCGGCCGATGGCCGCCGCCGCATCCAGGCTTCCGAAGACCCCGAAAGAATGGATGGTTCTCACGGAGGAAGTGCGCCTGCGAGAGTTGTAAACAGGCTCCGAAACGGAGCCTGTGCCTTCGCGAGGAACAACACGCAACAATGTCAAATGGCAGGGGGTAGAACTCGGCGTTTGCGTGCAAAACAGAACCGGCGATAGCCTGCATTGCGAGTATCGGCAGACTGAGAGCTCGATTTAGGATTGGATCGTGAATATATCATGAAGCACGCTCCTGTGATAGACCCCATTTCTTAATAATTCCAGATTCAGGTCGAAAACCATAGCAGCCCATTACCCAATCCTGCTTCTGTGATTCGCTCCTTTACTTTTACGGTGTTCCTGACCGCATTGTCGCTCTGGGGCGTCAGCTGTGCTTCCCTGAATTCCCCGATTCAGAACGCGGACGTGTCTGAGATCTCTGAAGCGGTCAAGGATTCTATTACCTCCGCGCAATCGGACGATGCTGGAGCTACGGCCTCGCCGATATTTTCGACCCGGGAGGGAGCCCGTGTTCATGGGTATTATGCCTGGTGGACGAGGGGGCTATGGCTGGATCTCGATCTGAGTTTGTACGACAAGCTTTTCTTTTTCGAAATCACTCCCGCTTCAGACGGGACTATTCATGACAGGAATGGCTATCCCTTTGCCTGGCAGGGCTTGATCGCCAAAGCGGATTCGTTTGGTGTCCCGGTCATTCCAACCATGACGCTTCTCGACGCGGATTCCTTGGAAGCCCTGTTCCTGAATCCGGATAATCGAAACGCATTATTGAAGTCTTCCCTGGAGCTGATCGCTGAGGCCGGCGGAAAGGGATTACACCTGGATTTTGAATGGTTTGCCCCTGCAGAGGACACCCTTCGCGACGGCTTCCACGCCTATGTGGATACGCTGACCGCCAAAGTTTCCAAAGAGTATCCGAATGCTGAGCTGTCGGTTTTCGTACCGGCATTCCATCCCGACGGTATGGTGGATCTGGCTCGCATCCCCGCGTTCTTCCGGGAAATCATGGTGCAAGGATATGATTTACACTGGCAGACGGGCCCCAAGGCCGGGCCGGTATCTCCGCTCACTGGATGGAACGGAAACAACTGGGAGTCCATCATCAGTCGTATTGATGATCAAGACATGGACAGGGATCGAATCCTCATGACGGTGCCCTACTACGGGTATGAATGGCCAGTATTGACCTCTCGCCCCGGATCGGCAACCAGAGGAGAGGCGCGTGTCGTGACGAACGCCCGCCTGGACACTTTGAATGTACCGGAAATGCAGATTGCTGCCCGCGACCGCGTGGCAGCGTTCGGATTGCAAAGGGACTCTACCTCGGGTAGCCCATTCTATACCTTCCAGGATTCAACGGGCTGGTATCAAGGATGGTTTGAAGATCCACTGAGCCTGACTGCGAAGTACCGCTTTGTCCTGGACCAGCAGCTGGCTGGCGTAACGATTTTTCCGATTGGATACGACGCTTCCAACATGGATGCAGTGCTGCGTGATGCGTTTGGGACGAGACGCAGGGACTGATTCCGCTAAGCGAATGCGGCAAGGCAAGCAGTTTACTTCGGGGCGTCCATGCAGAATTCGGTGAGCACGCCCTGGGTATCTCCAGGATGCACAAAGAAGATGTGTTTTCCGTCCGCGCCTTTCGTCGGTCCATCTCCCAGCACCCGATAGCCTGCCTTTTTCAAGCGCTCGAAGTCGGTGGCTACGTCGTCGGAGCGGAAGGCCAAGTGATGCAGGCCGGGTCCTCGCTTCTCCAAGAACTTGGCTACGGGCGAATCATCATGAAGGGATTCCAGTAACTCGATTTTGGTCCCTCCAGCGTCAAAAAAGTGCGTTCTGACACCTTCCGATACAACCTCTTCCGTTTTGTAGGGCGCCGTACCGAAAAGGACTTCGAAATGGGACAGGCTGGCATCAATGTCGCGGACGGCTATGCCGATGTGTTCGAGAACCACGAGTGACAAGGTTTGGTGGAAACGGGACGAGTCCCAGATTAGGGATGAATGCAGGCGCGATCAACAGTACCTTGCAGCCCCACCAGCGGAAGCCATGCATCTGAACATCCTAGAAAAAGATTACCAACGCCCTGTTATGATGGCCAGTCTGGTCATCGCCTTCCTCATGCTGGGCGGAAAAACAGTGGCATGGCGCATCACTGGGTCCGCGGCTATCCTCTCCGACGCGCTGGAGTCCGTGGTCCATCTGTTTGCGACCGGATTCGCCGCCTTTTCGCTCTGGTATTCCGTTCAGCCAGCCGACGAGCAACATCCGTATGGTCACGGTAAAGCGGCGTATTTCTCGTCTGGATTCGAGGGCGCCCTCATTTCCATAGCTGCGTTCAGCATCCTGGCTACGGCGATCCGGGACATTATCCGTGGCCCCGAAATCGATCAAATTGGAGTGGGCCTCGTCATCACGGGCGGCTTGGCTCTGATCAACCTTGGATTGGGTTTGGCACTCGTGCACACTGGCAAGAAGCACAATTCCATCGTGCTGCGTGCCAATGGGCACCATGTCCTGACGGATATGTGGACTTCGGCGGGCGTGATCGTGGGCCTCTTGCTGGTCCAATGGACGGGTATCGTGATGCTGGACCCGATTGTAGCCATCCTCTTGGCGCTCAACATCCTGTGGACGGCCGGCCGGCTCATGCGTGATTCTTGGGACGGGCTGATGGAAACGGCTGATCCGGCGGAAACCCGTCATATTGTCGAGCTGCTGAGTGAAGCCATGGCTGAAAACGTCATTGCTGGGTATCACCAGTTGCGCCATCGTCGCGTTCATGATCGCGTGTGGATTGAGGTGCACCTGCTGTTTTCCGAGGCCCTGACCATTACCGAAGCGCACGATGAATCGCATCGCGTCGAAGACGCTCTGCATCGCATGTTTGCCTCCGACATCGTCATTTTTACAGCCCATCTTGAGCCTGAGATGCACGATGATGCCCATTCTGATCGCCATCCTGAACCCCACGACGATATCCTGCCCAGCGGAATCTGATGCGAAAACGTAGAATCATCATCATCGGGGCCGTGGCGGCCGGAACGGCCGCTGCGGCAGCGGCGCGCCGAGCCAATCCGGATGCAGAGATTGTCCTGGTTGATCAAGGTCCGGACATCTCGTACAGTGCGTGCGAAATGCCTATTTACGTCGCTGGGGATATCGCATCCGATGATCGACTGGTCCGATTCACGCCTGCCGCATTCTCGGAACGATATCGCGTTGAAGTACGCGTTTTGACCACCGTCCTTGCTATCGATGCAGAAACCAGACACATCGATCTGCTCGATGAGCGCACAGGCGAGAAAGATCAACTCTGGTACGACGCCTTGATACTGGCAACGGGCGTACGGGCTCACGTCCCGGAAGCATTGCGCACTGCTTCGCATCAGGTCTATGTGCTGCGCAGATTGGAGGATGCACGTGCCTTGAGGACGCGGCTCGATCGCGATGCGAGTGGTCATGCCGTGGTGGCCGGAGCGGGTTATGTCGGATTGGATGGCGTGGAGGGACTGACCGGAAGCGGCTGGCGAGTGACCCTGCTTGCATCCGGAGGTCGCATCCTGAAAGGCGGCCTCGATCCAGAAATGAGCCTGCACCTGGGACGTTGGCTGTCCAGTCAGGGCGTCCAGATCCGGAATGAGCGAGCTACGGGACTCGACGTATCTCCCGATGGGCGAATCCGGGCCGTGCGGACAGATGCCGGTGAGCGCATTGGTTGTGATCTCGTACTTGCTGCAACGGGGACGCGTCCCAATTCTGAATTAGCGGTGGCAGCCGGAATCAAGGTTGAGCGCTCGGGCGGGATTCTGGTGAACGAGGCGCTCCAAACCTCGGAAGCCGCAATCTGGGCCTGCGGAGACGTAGTGGCCTATACTGATTTGATGACCGGATCAAGCCATCCTGTGCCCTTGGCGCTGAATGCGTTCCGCTCTGGTCGCGTTGCGGGTCGAAATGCGGCTCGTGGAGGTGTCGGACGCGCCGCGGCCATGCAGAAAGTCATCCATGCAGCCGGAGTCTCCGTAGCAGGACTGGAAATTGGCCATACAGGACTGACGCTGGAAGGCGCTGTCTCTGCGGGCCTGGACGCCGTAGCCGTCGATATCCGCCACCGGAGTGCCTCCTCGAACTCACCCAACAAGCCGCTTTACGTCAGGCTCGTAGGTGAACGAGGCACGCGGCGATTGCTGGGGGCTCAGCTGATAGGGGAGGAAGGAGCGGCGCAGCGAACCAATACGGTAACGGCGCTCCTACGCTCCGAAGCCACGGTAGACGATGCTTACGCCTTGGATTACCTATACACGCCCAAGCTGGCGCCGGCGCACGATACCTTGTTTGTTGCAGCACGACAGCTTCAGAAGAAGCTTGACGCATCCGGCCGACCGTCCGCTTGACCATCATTTTTTGCTTCACGAAGACCTGTCGTTCATGCCTGCAGAACATTCCCTGAAGACCGCTTCCATGCGATTGCTGGCCGCCAGAGAGCTGGACGCCATGGCAGAACAGGACGCCTTCATTGGTCTCCAAAGCTCGACTCGAAGTGGAAACGCCAACATGGACCGAAGCATTCGCGATACGGTTGCCGGCGTGATCCGATGGCAGCGGTACCTCGATTTCCTCATCTCCGAGTTTTATCGAGGCGACTCGTCCAAACTCGAGCCGAGCATGCGTACCATCCTGCGGATAGGTATCCATGGCCTCCTTTTCACCCGCCAGCCAGACCACGCCGTTATCAATGAGACGGTTGAGGCCGCGAAACGGCACGTCCGTCAAGGGGCCGCTGGCCTGACCAACGGGATCTTGCGTGGTGTTACGAGAAGGCGGGAGGCCCTGCCTGAGCCCAAGGGTTCAGTTTCAGAGGTACTGGCGATCAAGCATTCCCATCCTTCTTGGATGGTGAAACGGTGGATTGAGCTCTTCGGACCAGAAAAGACCGAGGCACTGCTGGTGTATAACAACAGCCGGCCAACCTACGGTATCCACCTCACTGGCGATTCTCAGAAGGCACGTATGGCTCTGAAGGCATCAGAGGTAGCCTTTGAAGGCTCCGTCTGGATGCCTGACATGGTGCGCATGCGAAGCGTACAGCCCCTCATTCGGGCGGGGTGGTTCCGGGAAGGCCGGGCATTCGTCCAGGATGAAGCCGCGGCGTTGGTTGTGGAATTCGCTTCACCGGTTGAAGGCAGCTCAGTGTTGGATTTGTGCGCCGCACCTGGTGGCAAGACGGCGCAATTGGCTCAAAGAGTCGGGAGCAGTGGTAGTGTTCTGGCCTGTGATGTCCAGGAAAACCGATTGAATCTGGTACGGGAGAATGCCGAACGCATGGGCCTTGAACAGATTGGGACAGTTGCCAGAGATGCGCGGGATGTGGACACTGAATGGCGACAGGCATTCGACCTGGTTCTGCTCGACGTTCCGTGTTCGGGACTTGGCGTGCTGTCCAAACGCGCCGACATGCGCTGGAGAAGAGACTTGCAGATCATCAAAGAGCTGGTCGTCCTTCAGCGGGAGCTGCTTGAGGCAGCCGCTACCTGCGTCAAGCCGGGCGGGTTATTGATCTATAGTACCTGCACCATCGAGCCGGCCGAAAATGAGTTGCAAATCGAAGCATTCCTGGAGACGCACGAGGAATACACGAGAGAACCGATCCAGGAATCATTCCCTGAGCAGTGGGTAACCCCGGCTGGGGACTACTTCAGCCTGCCTTTCGAATCAGGGCTGGATGGAGCGTACGCGGCGCGATTACGCAGGCAATAAGCGTGCTTGTGCACAGGGCATTGGGTACGCCTTACGAAACCTGCGCCTGCATATGGCATACCCCTGCCAGCATCCTCACTTCTTTCAGCTGACGCCTTGAAATCTCTTTTCATGCGACTTCTCGTAGCCGTTCTATGCGTGGTGGCGGGCGCCGAGGCCGCCCATGCACAGCGCGTGGCCAAGTACGGAGCAGATTTCCTTGCGGGCGGCGTCGGCGCCCGCGCCCTCGGTATGGGAGGCGCCTACATCTCTGTCGCCGATGACGTGTATGCCGGCTTCTGGAATCCGGCCGGTCTGCCGGGGGTTAAGGCACAGGAAGTGTCCTACATGCACGCGGAGCGCTTCTCGGGAATCGTCTCGTTCGATTATGCCGGTTTCGCAATTCCTTTTTCCGAGCAGAGTGTCCTGGGCATTTCACTGATCCGCAGTGGAGTCAACGATATCAAGAACACGCTTGATGCCTGGGATTCGGAGCGTGACCAGCCCATTCCTGATCCCGAAAGTGTCATAACGACATTTTCGGCGGCAGACTACGCTTTTCTGATTGCCTACGGAAAGCAGGTCTCCGAATCGCTCTCTTTTGGCGTGACGTCCAAGATCATCCGTCGCAACATCGGAGAATTCGCAACGGCATGGGGCTATTCCATGGATGTGGGAATACGCTATCTCACCGGCTCCTGGCAGTTGGGCATGACGGTGCAGGATGTGACAACCATGCTGCAGTCATGGTCTGTAGACACGGGTCGGCTCTCCAATATCCGGGATGTATTCGGTGACGACCTTCCAGAAGGAGGTACGGAGCTGGTGTTGCCTGTTGTCCGCATGGGTGCATCGCGATTATTCGATGTCCGGCCAGGCACATTGCGCCTGGCAATGGATACCGATCTGGCTTTCGACGGTGCAACAGCCAACCATCTATCACTGGGGGGCATGGCTATTCATCCGCGTCTGGGAGCAGAATTGATCGTCGCCGAGAAGATTGCGTTCCGAGCCGGATTCAATCGGATTCAGAATGTGAAAGATGAAGGCCTGGACCTGACCCCCTCACTCGGAACCGGATTCCGCTGGGGCCGGGCTGCAATCGATTATGGATTTGGCGACTTTGCAGGTCTTGTCTCAGATCTCGGATATTCCCACAGGATTTCCGCCCAATACCGTTTCTCAGACTGACCGATTTTGTGTCTAGTACCCCGTCCGAGCAGCCTCACGTTTGCCTGATCATTCCCGTTTTCAACGAGGAAGAGGTGCTGCCGCTGCTCTTCGAAGAGCTGAGCGCCTTCAGGTCGTCACGTGATGAGCGGATTTCCATCCTCTTCGTCGATGATGGGTCGCGCGATGCCACGGCTACGTTGATCCGTGAGCTGGCCCTCACGTGGCATGATGTCCAACTGGTTTCGTTTTCCCGCAATTTCGGCCACCAAATTGCCGTAACGGCTGGATTGAATCTCTGCCACGCCGATGCAGCCATCGTGATGGATGCTGATTTGCAGGATCCTCCGGAAGTGGCAGGCCGGATGATCGACGTGTGGAGAGAAGGAAACGATGTCGTCTACGGTCATCGCTTGGGTCGAGAGCAGGTAGGGTGGTTCGAGCGGTTCACCGCGGGCGTGTATTACCGCTTCTTCCGCTCATTTACGGGCGTCGATGCGCCGGTGGATACGGGTGATTTTCGCCTGGTGTCTCGCCCCGTCATTGAGGCTTTTCGGTCTCTGAATGAACAGCAACCCTATGTCCGGGGACTGATCTCGTGGCTCGGATTCAAACAGAGCGCTGTCGATTATGTCCGTCCTGGCCGGGTAGCGGGTACCACCAAGTATCCGTGGCGGCGGCGGTTCGATCTGGCATTGGACGGCCTCGCCTCCTTTTCCGGAAAGCCGTTGAGGTTCGCGATGCGCCTTGGACTGCTGATCGCAGCGGGTTCGATGCTCGGATTGGTGTGGGTCTTGTTCATTAAGTATGTGATGGAAACAGCCATAACAGGTTGGGCCTCATTGATCTTTGCCGCTTTTTTCTTTGGTGGTCTGCAGCTCTTTTTCCTGGGTGTGATGGGATCCTACTTGGCCCGGGTGTACGATGAAGTGAAAGGGCGCCCTCGCTACGTGGTCAGCGATTCGTGGCGGTCCGAGGGGAATGTCTCCAGCAGCGGACCCAGTACTGGAATAGAGAGTTCGATCTCCTGAAAGTCGGCCAGGGGGACTTGAATACGCCCGGCAGACCGGACCTCCTCCGTATCACCGCCTGCACAAACGCCTGCACAAACGCCTGCACAAACGCCTGCACAAACGCCTGCACAAACGCCTGCACAAACGACCCTCATGAACGTCCGCAAAGAAGATCGTACCGGGATTGTCATCAGCGTGGGGCTCCACGTAGTGGTGCTTGTGGTGTTGTCTTTGCTTACTGCTTCAGCTGCTGATGAACAGCAAATGGGATTCCTCGAAGTGGAGTTCGGCCCGCTCTCGGAGGGTCGTCCTGTGCAGCAGGCTCCCGTGCGCGAACTACCCGAACAGGAACCGGAAGAAGAGCAGCCAGAAGAAGTCGAGCGTCCTCCCGTTGCGCCTCCTGATGATGTGAAGCCGGTAGACTTGCCTGATTCCGATACGGATGTGCCAGATGAGGAGGTGGTCGAGGCTCCCGAGTCCGAAGTCATCGCGCCAGAAGCAAGCAATACGGAGGAAGAGCAAGTCGACGAAGAGGCCGAGCCGGAGCAG
>JAURNP010000103.1 GCA_030830105.1 Rhodothermales bacterium
GATGACATCACACTTCCTCCGGCCTACGCGGCCGACACGGTGCAGGTCTTGCGAGAAGTCCTGGGCCGTTCGGAAGCTGATATTCAATCGCTGTTGGAAGCAGGAGCCGTCGAGCAGCTCTGAACGAATCGCGCCGCGACTCACTGTGTTGACAGTGTGCTGTCCGGTTCAGGGATTCCGATCCGGTACACGAGCCGCTCCGACTGGTACAGACTCCGGTCCCCCTCAGCCGCGCGTACGCGGGAGACCTCTTCGGCCACCACAGCATCGGCGTCATTTCCAAAGTTTGATCGGACGTACGTCAACACCGCCGCCACCTGCTCGTCTGTAAGAAAATTGTGCGGCGTCATCACATTGTTGTAGGACTTCCCTTTCACTTCAATGGGACCCTGCATCCCGTACAGGACCAGCCTGATCAGGCGGCCTTTATCACCATTGGACCATTCCGTTTCACGGATGGGCGGAAACGCATTTTCAATGCCATTTCCGTCTCCCATGTGACAGGTCGCACAGTAGCGGGTATAGATTTCCTGGCCAGATCCCGGTGCCGGCTTGGAGTTGCAGCCTGCTGCGATGGACCCACCGAGCAACATGACGATCAGCATGATTCCCGGTAATCTCATCCAAGTCGTGTACGTCTTCGTGCTCATGATTGGGGATCTATGGTTACAGCATCGCCAAGGGTCAGGAATCCACCGTGAACCACTGAAAACAACGCACCTCGAAGTTCATGTTTGATCACAGCCTGCCGGGCTTCTTCTGATATCCGTCGTGCGAACAAGTCACACGGCCGATGGATCTTCTGAGCCCTTTTCAGGACCACCGAAGGGCCAATCCGCACCAAACTGCCCGGTTTCAATGCCTTCAGGTTGACTCCTTCCAAAACAAGATTGTCTCCAGGCACATCCACCGACGCTTGAAGGGCGTCCATGACTTCCCGGGATATGGCGGTGACCTGACGCTCGGGGATGCGCTCGCCTTTCCACCAGTCCTTTTTGACGTGGTCTCCCTCCAGCCCCATTCCTTCCACAGCTTCCGCACGATCGACACGTACGTGAATACCCACAGCGGGCTTCTGAATGATGGCGTGCAACCGCGCAGCGCTGTGGTAGCTGAGGGCATCAAGTCGTTGATCAAGATCGCTCATACAGGCAGTTCGATTACATATCCCACGGTGGATCCGAAGATACCATGCGACGACGGGCCCGGTCCATGAACAGCTGATGGGTCCCGTTAATCTGATCGCTATTTCCCGCGTTGCGCAGTCTATAAATACCCTCTGCGTCCAGCTCCCAGGCGGAAGCCTGATCGCTTAGACTGAAATCCAGAATGCGTTGCAGTCTGGCTCCCAGTCTTTTCTTCTGTATTTCCACGATCACTTCCACACGATCGTCCAGATTCCGTCGCTGCCAGTCCGCGCTACCGATGAAATAGCGTGGATTCCCATTGTTACCAAAGCTGTAGATACGGCTGTGCTCGAGGAACCGACCGATGATACTGATGACTCGGATGTTTTCGCTGAATTCAGGAATACCCGGACGAAGTCGGCAGTGACCGCGGACAAGCAGATCAATCTGAACTCCTGCTTGGGAGGCCTTATACAGTTCGTTGATGATGATCAGGTCGTCCAGAGCATTCATTTTGGCAATGATGCGACCGTTGCCGTGCGCTTTCTGGTTCTCGATCTCCTGATGGATCTGGTCCACGAAATGGTGGCGCATGTCGCGGGGCGCAACGATCAGCTTTTTGTAATGCTGCTCCGGAGCATATCCTGTGAGATAGTGGAACAGGTTGACCAGATCATCCCCCGTCTGACGTGAGCGTGTGAACAACCCCAGATCAGTGTATAGCTTCGCCGTTGACGGGTGATAATTGCCGGTCCCGATGTGACAATACATCCGAAGCCCGTCTCCTTCGCGCCGAATGACCAGCGTGGTTTTGCAGTGCGTCTTCAGGCCTACCAATCCATAGGTCACGTGGACGCCATGTTGTTCCAGTTTCTGGCCCCATTCGATGTTGTTTTGCTCATCAAAACGAGCTTTCACCTCGACCAAGACCGCCACCTGTTTTCCCGCGTCGGCCGCCTTCAGCAAGGCCTTTACAATCGGAGATTCGTCCGACGTACGGTAGAGCGTCTGTTTGATGGCCAGGACTTGTGGGTCGGCAGCCGCTTCTTCTACAAACCGTAGCACAGTCGACGCGAATGACTCGTACGGATGATGTACCAGTAGATCACCCTTTCGCAGGATCTCAAAAAAGTTCAACCGGTCCTTGACTTCTCCTTCGTGAAGCAGCCGCTGCGGGGTAACCGGATCCCACGGGGCATGCTTCAATTCCGGAATGTCCAGATCAGCCAATTGGCTTACAGTAACAAGGTCAAGGTCTCCTTCAACTTCGTACACGTCGTCCGAGCGCAGGCTGAGTTCGCGAGCCAGCAGTTCGCGCACGTCCTCCGGCATATTCGCTGCCACTTCCAATCGCACGATTGGTGCAAACCGCCGCTCCTGCAACTCCTCCGAGATCATCTCGATCAGATCGTCGGCGATCTCCTCGTCACGTTTCAGATCGGCATTTCTGGTGACTCGAAATGGGTGGACATTGACCACCTTCATTCCGCGAAAAAGCTCGCCTGCATTGTTGGCAATTACCTGCTCGATCGGGACACGTCCTGTAACGTCAGGAAGCTGAATCCATCGAGAATCGGAGGTCGGCACCTTGATGCGAGCAAAGTGCTCCGTCTTACGACCAGGGTGCTTCAGGGTGACCGCCAGGGAAAGGCTTAGGTTGGAGATGAACGGGAATGGATGTCCGGGGTCTACCGCCAAAGGCGTTAACACCGGGAAGATGTGCGTCAAAAAGTGTTCACGCAGCCATTGCTGCTGGGCATCTGAGCATTCATCGTAATTCTTGATCGAGACGCCGGCTTGCTCCGAGAGTGCCGGTTTCAGTACGTCTTCCCAGACGGAGGACAAGGCCCGGTTCATCTCCAGAACGGCTTCTCGGGCCATCCGCAGCTGCTCACCGGGGGTTCGGCCATCCGGTGATGGGCGCTGAACTCCGGCGGCCAACTGCCGCTTCAGGCCGCCCATGCGCTTGCGGAAAAACTCGTCCAGATTGGACGAAGCGATGGAAACGAAGCGAAGGCGCTCCAGCAGGGGTACCCGCTCGTCACGCGCCTGATGGAGAACTCGCCAGTTGAAGTCCAGCCAGCTCAATTCGCGATTGAACAACAGCCGATGGCTCCCTGTCTTCGTGGACCCCGTAACCGCGTGGGGCTGGGTCGCTCGAGGAATGACATCGAGCAGCTCATTCGAGATGTGACTCGAACCCGGGGTGTTGTCGTCCAGATGTCTAGGTTGCGAAATGTCTGCCATACTAGAGTTCCGTTGGATCAGAACGAGTTATACGGCATCAATGAACTTTCGCTCCTTGACAGCCTTCTCAAATCGTTTCAATTCGACCAGTTGTCGATTCAATTCGTGTGTATCGCCTCTTTCGGACTCGGTCCGAAAGATCTCCTGACGCAAGGCCTTCTCCCGCTCACGAAGCCGGTGCAGCTTCAGTAGAACCATGGCGCCCGCTGCTGCCTCCGCCGCGTTCTCATCCAAGCCGGGCACACGTATGTTTTTTCGACGCGTCCAGTTCACGGAAGGCTCTTCCTGGATGGTCATGATTTCAGCTGTGAGCGAGCGCACGGCGTCATCCACTTCGTGGGAAAGGAAAGCATGCCGATCAAAAGCATTGTCTTCGTATTGCTTGACCAGCATCTGGGCCATGCGACGTGACGGTCCATCTGTGAAATCCGACAGCGGCATGTTTCCCATGATCCACTCCACCAAATCCAGCCCACCCTCCATCATGATGCGCAAAAGACGTTTTTCTGAAGGCAATGGATTGCCTTCGGAGCTGGCACGCTTCGTCAACGCTGGTTGCTCATCGCCAGCCAGCGTCGTTCGCGCTTTGCGTCGTTCCTGCCGAATGGTGGCTTGGCGTTCACCCCGACGTGCTGCCTCCAGAACCGGACGCAACTGCACGTCGGGAATGTCCAATATTCCTGCGGCGGTCCGCAGATAGGATTCTCGGACCAGATCGTCCGGAATCAAGGCAACGGACTGCACGATGGTGCGCTGAACCGCGGCCCGGCCTTCGGGCGTCTCCATGCTACCGGCCAGCTTTGCATTCTCGTGGACGAACTCCACAAAATGCTGACGATGCTCCTTGAGGTACGCCTCGAAGGCCGGGCCGCCATGGGTCCGTACGTAAGAATCCGGGTCTTCGCCCTCTGGAAGACGAACCGCATAGGGAATCAATCCGCTCTTCAGAATCAAGTCAATCCCACGCAGCGCCGCACGCAAACCAGCCTTGTCGGCGTCGTACAGCAGAACGATGGTCTTGGCGTAGCGAGCCAGAGCGGAAACCTGATCCGGAGTCAAGGCGGTTCCGGACGAAGCTACGACGTGCTGTACGCCGGCTTGGAAAAGAGAAATTACGTCTGTGTACCCTTCAACCAGAATAGCCTCTTCCTGACTGCGAATGGCATTTTTTGCATGATACAAGCCATACAGCACCCGGCTTTTGTTGTAGACGGATGTTTCGGGCGAGTTGATGTATTTCGGCTCATCCTCGGGTCGAATGATGCGGCCACCGAATCCCAGGACCTTGCCCACATGGGAGAAGATGGGAAAGATCAGTCGGTAGCGATACCGGTCGTAGAATCCGGACCTGTCCTTGCGAGGAATGATCATTCCAGCCTTCTCCAGAATCGCTTCGTCGATGGGTGCTTTCTGTGCTTCCGTCAGCAGATGGTCCCATCCATCCGGGGCAAACCCGATTCCGAACGTCTTGACCGACTCCGGCGTGATACCCCGCTCCTTCAGGATTGCCCTGGCAGCCTCAGCTCCTTCCTCTGTCAGTTCCTTGAAGAAGAACCGGGCGGCAAACCGCAGTGCATGGTAAATCGCTTCGTTCTCGGACGCTTCCTCTCCAGGCCCATCATCCTCGGGAAGAGCAATACCAAATCGCTCGGCAAGCAATCGGACCGTCTCCGGAAAACTCAGCCCCTCCACCTGCCCCATAAAACTGAAGACGTCGCCGCCTTGACCGCATCCGAAGCACTTGTAAATGCCCAGCGACGGATTGACGTTGAACGAGGGTGTCTTCTCAGTATGGAACGGACAGAGCCCGACGAAATTCGAGCCGCGCTTTTTCAGGCGGACATAGTCTCCCACGACATCGACGATGTCGGAGAGGCCTCGAACCTCTTCGATCGCAGAATCGGGAATGATGCTCATGTCAGGGGTAGCGGACGTGGAAGACAGACACGGGGTGTGGAATCTCGGGTTAACCGGTGAAACACCACCCGGTTCGAGCCCGTAGCGCAATAGATCATCATCTTTCTGAATGCATCTTACACCGTGACGGTATGACAATCGAAGGAACCGTTGTGTACAAGGACCTGGAGGGAGGCTTCTGGGCTCTTCTTTCGAACGATGGCAGACAATTTGTCCCGGTTTCACCGTTACCTGAAAACCTGCGCGAACAAGGAAAACGCATTGTTGCCCGCTTGGCCCCCGTCCAGATATTGAGCTCCCTGCAGTGGGGCGAACATGTGGAAGTGGAGCATATCGAAGCGGCTCTCTGATCCCAATCTTCCAAATAGAGATATCATGCTGTTGACCGGTCTAGTTACAATCTCGGCCTTCCTGCTGCTGGGCCTTGGAGCTACGCGTACTTCGCGCGGTGCCCTTTTCATGACCAGTGGATTCCTGTTGATGCTGATATCAGCCTCCATGCACGTCGTCCAGTTTGACGGCATTTGGGATACTCTCGCCGCCGTCGCCACGGAGGTTGGAATCGGTTCAATGCTTCTGGCCGGGCTTCTACGTCGTAGTGAAGTGGATGCCCGACCCTGGTTCTTGATAGGCGCTGCCGCTCTTTCATTGGCCGTGATCATGCTCGCATGGCAAAAGATGAGCGTTGCTTCCGTCCTTGAAGAAGCCCTGGATCACCAAGAAGTCGTCTCCGAAAGCTGGATCCTGGAATTGGGACCGGATGATTCGATCGAGGAAGTCACAGAGATTCTTGAACGATTCGGTGCTTCCTGGGAGCGTGCTTTTCCGTCGGTCGATTTGAATGAGGATATGGATTTGGCCCAGGTATTCCTGGTGCACGTTTCTACTGCCGAAGCGGGGCCATTGACCGACGCCCTGCGTGCCGATGCCGAAAACGTCGATCACGTCGAGATAAACTTCGACGTACATCTGGACACTCCGTCATCGTCCCTGAATCTTCGCTCCATCGATTCTTCCATCCTGGAAGACGACCCCCTGGCCTCCAAGCAATGGGCTCTGGAAGCCATCAATGGGCACGCTGTTCATGGCATGGTGGCTGATCTGGAGCCAGCCAAGAAAGCGCTGGTAGCCATTCTGGATACAGGCGTTGACGCCAATCATGAGGACGTGTCCCAGATATTTACCTCCTCCCCGGCTACGACTGACCTACACGGACACGGCAGCCATTGCGCGGGAATTGCCGGAGCCGCCACCAACAATGGTCTGGGTATCGCTTCTCTCAACTGGGAAGGTCGCTTCCTGGATATTGTAGGATATCAGGCGCTAAATGATCAAGGATTCGGCTCCATCGAAATGATTTCCCAGGCCATTATTGATGCAACCGAGGATGGGGCCGACGTGATTTCCATGAGCCTTGGAGCCAAGGCCGAGACACCAAAGGTCATCCGGGACGCCATTGAGTTTGCCATGGAGCGCAACGTGATTGTTGTAGCCTCCGCAGGAAATGCGAACGAAGACGCAATCGACCATATGCCATCCAACGTGGACGGTGTTATTGTCGTCTCTGCCGTTGATCGAAACCTGGACAAAGCACGATTTTCCAACACCAACATGTCCCTTTCGCGCCCTATCACGGCGCCAGGGGTGGATATCCTGTCGTTGAAAACAGGCGGCGGCTACGTGACCATGAGCGGAACTTCCATGTCGACACCAGTTGTCTCGGGAATTATTGGCATGATGCGGGCCTTTGCACCGGATATTTCCGACGAGGATGTATGGCAGATCCTTGACCAGACCTCCCGTCCGGTTCGCGACAGCCAGCAGATCGGCAATCTTGTCGACGCAGAGGCGGCCTTGCAGCGTGTCATGGATCTAAACTGATCCTTTTACTGATCCTGCCCTAATTTCCGGGTATGACCTCTCCGAGTACACCCCAACCTTTCCACGTCCGTCGCGCTACCACGGCAGATTCTTCAGTCGTCGCCTCAATCTACAATGAGACGATCGAGGCCCGCGATGCTACGATGGTCCTGGATACTGTCTCTTCGGCTGACATGACGGCCCACATGCAAGAATTGAGCGAGCGGGAATCCCTCTGGGTCCTCGAGGAACTAGGACAGATTCAAGGGTGGGGCGTCGTCAAGTTCTACTCGGAGCGGCCGGGATACGCGCGCGCTTGCGAAACGTCGGTCTTCCTTCGTCGATCCGAGACTGGCAGGGGTCTTGGAAGCGCAATTCAGCCCGTCCTGCTGAAAGCAGCTAAAGAAGCAGGATTTCACCACGTACTGGTAAGGATCTGGGCGGCGAATGCCTCGTCAATTGCGATGCACGAAAAATTTGGTTTTACAATCGTCGGAACGCAACAAGAGGTGGGATACGTGGATGGCGCGTGGGTAGACGTCACCGTCATGCAGTGCTTGCTTGACTGACCATGGGGTCTCGTTTCGATGCCGGTGGCACAGACCTCTGAGGGCACTCTGGCGCTCAGCCGAATCCGGAGTCAGAACCTAGAGGGAGGCAGCCAGCATGGGACCATCGCAGAAGATGTAGTCCACGTTGAATAGCACACGGCACAGATCACCTTCCGGGGTAACCGCAAAGTGGGAGCGGGATTTCAATGCGCCGGTGGTAGGGTCCCAATTTACTCCCTGGAATCGATCTAGAAGATCCTCAATCCGATCCCGGGAAGGACCGTCTACCCAGATTACATCCAGGCCGCAGATATCTTCCTCCTGCTCCATGGAGTCCTCGAGCCGCACGGCAAAAACCGTGGCAGGGTAACGCTTCTGTAAGGCCTCGCTCACCATTTCAATGGTGTCTTCAGCACTCATTATAACGGTTTTCATACCAGCTATTCTGATTCTCTCTCAGTAGGTTGGGGCATTATTGCCCAGTGGTGTTTCCGAAATTAGAGTACGGGGACAAATCCGGTATTTGCGACCGTGAAGACGGATCCCGGTCATTTATTTACCGTTGACTCCGTTCTGAATCAGCAGCTGAACTTCCCCCCTCGTGTCCGAAGCAGAAATCCGATATCGCGACGTTCGCTCACGAATAGACGCACTCCTTTCAGAGCCGTGTGACTGGACCGCAGCCATGGCTACCGTTGTTTGTGAGCTGCATCATGCCTTTGAGCATTTCCACTGGACTGGGTTCTACCGGACGGTTCGACCAGGACATCTTCAGGTAGGTCCATATCAAGGTGGTCACGGGTGTCTCGACATTCCTTTTGAGCGAGGAGTTTGTGGCGCAGCGGCTCGCGAACGGGCCACGCAGCTCGTACCAGACGTGCACGAATTCCCTGGGCACATTGCGTGTTCATCCAGTACCATTTCGGAAATCGTGGTCCCGGTCATGACCACCGAAGGCGACGTGATTGCCGTCCTGGACGTGGATTCCGACTTCCCAGACGCTTTCGATGCCCACGATCAAGAGGCCCTGGAAGAACTATGTGCCATGCTCGGATCCCGCTGGGGAACAGAGGCACTGTCCAAAATGGAAGCCGACTGAAAAGTCTGAGGGCACTTCCACACGGGCGATCAGTCGACGTCGAAGGCAAGCGAGAATCGCCAGAGCAGATCAGGGAATCCGGCTACGTGAACTCCGACGTGTGTGCGTTCCCGAAGCTGATAGGTTCGTCCCATGGAGAACGAGATCGGCGAGACGGCAGTGATGACATCATCCAGCGAGGAGGCTATCGTGTCTTGGGCGCCTTCCGTAATGGCATCGCCCCAAATGAATCCGCCGGCAAATTTATACCGGGGCTCCGCGTATCCAGCACGATCCCCAAGCAGGCCCAATACCAATCCGTCGATATCCAGTGTCAAGATCCGGATCGGAATCCAGAGGAGGCCAAACTTGCCATCAAGCGTACGCTCAAAATCCAGACCTGCCCGGAAACCCCAGGTAGGCTCCATTCCAAATCGGAAGGGCTGGATGATGCCATTCTCCCTTCCATACTCTCCTTCAGGGCTGAGCGAGCCCCAGTATCGCGTCCCGTTAAGCACCAGGGTGTGCTGGAAACGACCAACACATATGCAGAGACTCC
>JAURNP010000104.1 GCA_030830105.1 Rhodothermales bacterium
GTGAGACGAGAGCTCGCTGACGATTGACCTGTATGCGAATGTAGATAGGTGAGCGGCCCTCGCCGTCCCGCTTAGCCGTCCACAATATCGGTGTGATAGTAGCCACTTGACCTCTAATTGGTGACGCATTAGGTTACGCTCAAAGGTGATATCAAACGACCTATGTGGATATCTTTGGACACTTTTTCAGTCTTTAGAGGTCATAGGAGCCTTTTTTTGATTTGGTGATACTATGGGGTTTACTCCACCCGAGGTACAGGATGAAGCCCTCTGCTTGTTGCGATACACAACGAGCAGAGGGCTTTTTGCATCTGGAGTATTTCTGGCGATTACAAGGGAGGCTGATTGTACTCAGCGTACAAAGCCCTACCCCCGCTATAACCGATCAACGCTCCGGTAGCCATTCGTCGATTCGCTGCATTCAGTTGAATCCTAACTGTCCCCCTTGAGTTAGGGTGCATTTGGGATTTCATGATGATAGAGGATACTTGATGAAAGTGATATCGGTCTGCGCGTTTGCGGTCGGTCTTGCTGTAGGGATACTGGCCGTAAAGCCGGGGTTGGCCAACGTCTCCAGTCCGGTGTCTCACGGATCAGAAAAAGCCGAAGGCCATGGATTCAGCGCACTGATTTTTTCGAAGACGGCTGGCTTTCGCCATGACTCCATTCCTGCGGGAATCGCTGCTATCGAAGCTCTTGGAGCAGAGCACGATTTTGACGTGACCTCGACCGAGGATGCGTCCGTGTTCAATGAGACGAGCCTCGCCCCCTACGATGTCGTCATCTTCCTGAACACGACAGGAGATATACTGGACGCGGATCAGCAGCTGGCCATGGAGTCTTTTCTGGCGGCTGGAAAGGGGTATGTGGGCATCCATGCAGCAGCGGATACGGAGTATGAATGGGACTGGTACGCTGATGTCGTTGGGGCGTATTTCGATAACCATCCGGAGATTCAGTCGGCGGAGCTATTGGTGGAAGGCCGTGTACATCCGGCAACAGCCCATCTGCCGGCTCGGTGGCAGCGCACCGATGAGTGGTACGCCTTCAGGACAAATCCAAGAGACGATGTCCACGTACTGATCTCGCTAAACGAGAAGAGTTATTCGGGGGGCACGATGGGGGCGGATCACCCATGGGCGTGGTGCCGCGAGGTTGAGGGAGGGCGGTCCTTTTATACCAATGGCGGCCATACCCCTGAAAGCTTCTCGGAGCCCGATTTTTTGGCGCACCTTTTGGGAGGAATCGAGTGGGCGGCCGGCGCTCAATCAGGCGACTGCGGGGCAAGCATCAAAGAGAACCTTGAGAAAACCATCCTGGACGACACCACCCAAAATCCGATGGATCTGGTAGTCCTCCCAAGCGGTGATGTCTTGTTTCTCGAGCGCGCAGGCCAAGTACGAGTGATCTCACAGGAAACGGGCATTACGAGTACGGCTCTCGACCTGAACGTCGCGCTGGATAATGAGGATGGCCTCTTGGGCATCGTTTTGGATCCTGATTTTGCGCAAAACGGGTGGATCTATCTGTTTTACTCCCCTGCCGGCACAGTCCTACAGAAAGTATCCCGGTTCACGTTTGATGGTTCACTCCTTGATCCCTCATCGGAAGTCAACATCCTGCAGTTCGGGGTGGACCGCAACGAGTGTTGCCATTCTGCAGGCTCGATGGCGTTCAATGCCGATGGGCATCTTTTCATTGCCACCGGCGATAACACGAACCCGTTCGCATCGGACGGGTTCGCTCCATTGGACGACCGTGCGGGCCGTGCACCTTGGGATGCCCGACGCACCAGTGGAAATACGAACGATCTACGTGGAAAAATCCTGAGGATCATCCCCCTTGATGACGGCGGCTATGACATTCCCGAGGGAAATCTTTTTTCCGAGGGCTCGGCATTTACGCGGCCTGAAATCTATATCATGGGCGTGCGCAATCCGTTCCGAATTGCACTGGATACGCAGAATGGTGCGCTATTCTGGGGCGATGTCGGACCGGACGCAGAGTCAGATAATGGTGTCCGTGGCCCCCGAGGATATGACGAATGGAACCGCGCGACGGCAGCCGGGAATTACGGATGGCCATTCTGCATAGCCGACAACAAGCCCTACACGGACTGGGAATTTGCATCAGGAACCTACTCCGGGCTGTTCGACTGTGCCGCGCCAGAGAACACGTCCTCCTTCAATACCGGCTTGTCTACGCTGCCCTCGAGTGAGCCGGCGTGGATTTACTACCCTTACGGCGTTTCGATCGAGTTTCCTGCTATTACAGGGGGGCCTGGTCGAACCGCTATTGCCGGGCCGGTATACCGGTCATCGGGAGAAGATGTAAGAGGTGCCCTACCCTCCTATTTCTCCGGATCTTTCTTTATTGGCGAATGGACACGCAGCTGGCTGAAGCGGGTCATTATGGATGATGACGGCGGCGTCCTGCGCATACTCCCCTTTGCAGATCTCTACGATTACCTGCGTCCCATCGCCCTTAAAATGGGCCCAGATGGTGCTTTTTATGGCATTGAGTGGGGCTCGGGCTTCGGGGGCAACAACGCAGACTCGCGCATTTTCCGCATCTCCTACGTAAAAGGAAATCGAGCACCTGTCGTGCAGGTCAACACGTCGGATCTAGCCGGTGCCATACCGCTGGAAATTACCTTTGACGCATCCGAATCAACCGATTCAGACCCAGGAGATCAGCTCTCCTATGCATGGGATTTTACGAATGATGGTGAAATTGACGCTACGGACCCCGTCGTTACCCACACCTACGATGTTGAAGGCGACTACACAGTTGTCCTCGAAGTCCGGGACACCTTCGATAACGCCGTTACACGCTCCTTCTCGGTGCGCGCGGGGAATACATTCCCAGTGGTAACCATGACGGCCCCAATGGCCGGAACCATGTTCTCCTGGGGTGACACCTTGAATGTTGTGGTCGCGGTTACCGACGCAGAGGATGGATCCACGGCAGACGGTTCCATCGACTGCTCGGAGGTCGAATCTCAGCCCTTCATCGGCCACGACGAACATGCACACCCGCTCGATGTCTACACCGGGTGCGACATACAGATCGTGACCCCTGATGGGCACGGCTCCCCAGGCGATCGCATTTTCCTGTACCTGGAATCTCGATATCAGGACGGCGGCAGTAATGCGGTTTCCAGCGCGCAAGGACAGACCGAGACTCTTCTCTATCCCCGATCCTGGGAGGCAGAGCACTACGACGAGGCCACTGGCATTGAGCTGGAGGATAGTGCCGATCCAACGGGTGGTCGTCGTCATCTGGCTTATATCGACCACGGAGACTGGGTGCTGTACCGAAATCGCAACCTGGCGGGTGTCAGTCACATTACGTTTCGAGTGGCCTCGGACGGCTCAGGAGGGACCATCAGCCTCAGAGAATCGTCTCCCGCAGGACGATTGCTCGGAAAAACCCATGTGCCGGTTACGGGCGGCTGGCAAAGCTTTGTGGACGTGACCATGGCTGTTGAAGCTCCGAATGCTGCAGAGACCTCCGTTACACCTATGGATCTGGCCTTGGTGTTTGAGAATGCCAGTTCAGGTGGCGGCTTGTTCAACATCAACCGAATGCTCTTTGAGGGTTCCGGCGTGGCAGGCAACCGCGAGGAGTGGGGTCTGCGTACCGACTTGTATGCAAGCGCAGACTGGAGCGGAGAAGCAGTGGATGAGATCCATCCGGGTGTGAGCTGGTTCTGGGGAAACGAGAACCCAGTTCCCGGGGCCGCTGTGCGTCCCTTTTCGGCCCGGTGGCAGGGACGGCTGATTGCCCCGATCAGTGGGTCTCTTCGTTTGTTCGCACAGACGTGGGGTACGCTTCGGCTGGATATTGACGGAAGTTCTGCCATCGAAGTCCTGTCGGAAGGTACGTCTCCAACGACTTCTTCCCGGCTGTTCAGGGTCGCGAAGGGCCAGGAGCTGCTACTGGATGCACGGTATTCCGATCAATTAGGGAATGCAGGACTCATACTGTCGTGGGAGGGCACGGGCCTTGTTCGCCAAACGATCCAAATGAGTGATACGCGCCTTCCGAGTGCCTCAGGTACGTTACGTGAGCGTGCCGATGACCTGCCAAGCGGAAGTGCGCTCTTGAAGGCATACCCCAACCCGTTCCAGCAGGCGCTTACCGTTCGTGCGAGCTGCAATGCAGGCTCAACCGTGGAAAGCTCTGTCGTCGACGTGCTCGGAAGGCGTCGGCACCTCGGAAAGATACCTTGCTCGCATCACGGTCACATCGTGCTGGATGTGAATGCTGACCAGCTGACAGCAGGCGTCTACTTTGTGGTCGTCCACACTTCAACCCACCTACTGACGCTACCCGTTACCAAGTTGTAAACGCCGCTGCGGATTTCGAGCCGTCAACAAACAGGCGTCATCGCCTGCCGATACAACATGATCCCACCTCATCAACCAAAGGTCTTTGAGCCTGGTGCCTGCGCAATAGATAGAGAAGAGTAGTGAGTCGCGCGCGCGACTCACGCTTGAATCCTGCCGTAGCACCACCGCTTTGATTCGTTCGATATCGTCCAGCGTCAGCCGGACAATCTTACCTAAGGGATCACCGACTCGAAAATCTGCGAAAGGGTTGTGACCAGAGCGAACGGACCCATCGTTCCTAGCTCGGTTGAAGATGGCAAGAATGGCCTTCAGGTGCGACAGTGAGACTTGTAGGATCTCAGAGGGGCAGAGGTGATGTCATCTAGCGAAAATGGCCCAACGAAGAAGGTACGCAGGTGCTTTGTCACATTGTGATAGCGTCGAGCGGTGTACACCTTTCTTTGCTGTTCGAGTTGCCTAATGTAGAGGTCTGCGTGGATAAAGAAATCCACCCTCGCTCCGCGCTCGTTCGATACGGACTGCTTAAGACCTCTAGCCGTTATGGGAAGTCGTTCGAACTTGCGCCTCGCTACCTCCCGCTCTAAAGCAGCTACATGCTCGGAAATGATCGTATTGACAATCGACACCCTCTCTGAACTTCCTTTGAGTTGCCTCCTGTTCTCATCCCACTCGTTACCTGGCGCCTTCTTACCCAGTGAGACGAGAGCCCGCTGACGATTGGCCTATATCCGAATGTAGATAGGCGAGCGACCCTTGCCGTTTCGCTTGGCCGTCCACAATATGGTTGTGATAGTAGCCACTTGACCTCTAATTGGTGACGCATTAGGATTGGCATAATGATGATATCAACCGACCCATGCGGATAGAATTGGGTTCTTTTTCAGCCTATAGAGTTTATAAGAGGCCTTTTTTGATTAAGTGATACCCTGGGGCTTATTCTCCCCCGAGGTACAAACAAGCCCTGGTCTGAAGTCTTCAGGCTGGGGCTTTTTTGTGGCTTCCTCATTCTTCGTACGGGCCTTGGCGTCCGAGAATTGGACAATTACCTTTCGGTGCCCTTCGAACCAACATCCTCATCGGCATGCGACGTTTTATTCTAGTCACGGCAATGTGTGCCCTGACACTGCCCCTTTTCGCCCAACAGGCACCTTCGAGCTCAGCGGTGATCCATGCCGGGCGCTTACTGGCGGTACCAGGAGAATCGGACTTGCGCGACCAGACCATCGTCATTGAGAACGGTCGCATTACAGCCGTTGAAAATGGCTTCCTGAGCGCCGATGAAGCAGGAGTGCCGGGGGCCTCCATGCTCGATCTTCGTGACCAGACCGTCATGCCCGGCTTGATGGACATGCACACGCATGTGACAGGAGAGCGCGACCCCTACGCCAACCCACATGACTGGACTACAAAGCTCGATGGAGATGTGCTGGTTGAGTCATTGGCCTTTCTGGAGCGGACATTGATGGCTGGCTTTACCACGGTTCGGAATGTCGGGGCCAATTTCGAGATCATCCTGCCCCTGAAACGCGGGGTGGAGTCGGGTCATATTCCAGGCCCAAGGATTATAGCGGCAGCGGGCGGAATCACCCCTACCGGTGGGCATGGTGAGCGGCAGGGATATCGACCTGATATCCTGGAGGCCGTGGATAATTCAGTCGGCGTCTGCAACGGAGCCGACGATTGCCGAAGGGCCGCACGTGCCCTGGTTAAGCGAGGAGCCGACCTGATCAAAATCACCGCCACCGGAGGCGTACTCTCCAACACGGCTGCAGGTGTGGGGCAACAGCTGATGGACGATGAGCTCGAAGCCATCGTCGAGGCAGCCTCGTCCATGGGCCGGAAGGTAGCAGCCCACGCCCACCAGGCGGATGGAATCAATGCGGCCCTCCGGGCTGGGGTGGCTTCGATTGAGCACGGATCCTACGCCGATGACGAATCAGTCAGGTTATTCAATGAGACGGGGGCCTACCTGGTACCCACGCTTCTGGCTGGTGTCTATCTGCTGGAGGAAATGGAAATCAATACCCAGATCCCGCCTCCTGTACTCGATAAGATCAATGCCGTCGTGCCGGAAATGCGAAATGCTTTTCAGCGAGCGCTTGCCGGCGGCGTGAACATTGCCTTCGGTACGGATTCGGGCGTCAGTCCTCATGGGACGAATGCCCGCGAATTCGAAATCATGGTTGGCTACGGCATGGAGCCGATTGTCGCCATTCGATCCGCAACCGTCATGGCCTCGCGTCTCATTGATCGCGATCATGACCTCGGTACCATCGAGGAAGGTAAAATCGCCGATATCGTTGCTGTCTCGGGAGACCCCATGAGCAACATCAGTGCCATGCACAACGTGGTATTCGTCATGAAAGATGGCCACGTATTTCGCCAGCCTTGATCAAAGATCACGGATGAACTGACAGCCAAGCCAAGCGGTGACTTTCAGTCCTTGTCGCGCGAGGTCCGAAGAAGGCTCTTGGTGACTTCTGCCGCGGGGGCAATGTCCAGCATGAATGCAACCGTGCTGGCGATGGCCAAGCAGGTGGATACGTAAACGAGTACGGCACCCAAAGTCTCGCTGAACGGCGCGGTGGCCACCGATACGAGTGCTAAGATGACAGAAGTCGCAGCGAGACATATGGTGGCTCGTAGGATCTCGATGCGATAGATTATGTGCGTTTCGCCATAAACCTTTCCAGATGCCAAATACTCACGAACCCGTGCGGTCAGGGTGGCAAAACGATTGGTCAAGACGAGAAGGAATAGGCTCATCCCCGATACCATCACGAAAGGGGTAAGGTCTGGAAAGTGACTCATCTGAAATGCAGGCCAAACGAAAAAGCCCGGACAGAGCAAAGCTCGATCCGGGCTCTCCAAGACGTGCAGGAAAGGTCAGTCCGCGAACTGCCGCCCGACGAAGGCGGAAATGACTCCGATTACAGCAAGAAGCACAACCATGTGGATCAGATTCGGCTGCGTAATGATGGTCGTCGAGAACGGAATGAGCGGGAAGATCACCATGCAGAAAGCCCATCCGATGAGCTGCTTGGGGGAAGATCGAAGTGCAGACATGTCAGGAATCAAAAGGTCTCGTTAGTAGCGCGTCCGAAGCGTATTGGCCAGATACAGGCAAGGTACAACGCACCGATCAGAAGGTGATTATTGAGGCCCGATCCTTGTCCGTTTTTTCGCCAACGGCGGGTCGAAGATGGGGGTGAATGGAACAGCGAAGGCGCGCATCTCTATAAGAATGGTGATTTAATACATAAATGAGAGGTTGGTAATGGCACTGTTTGCCCACCAGGATGCCCAGCTGGGAGAGTTGGAAGGGACCGGATATCTGTTCCAGAATAAAGAAACCCACCCTGCCAGTTATCAGGGTGTTTTTTTCGGTCCGAATGACAAAGCCGAATCGATTGAGTCTCTCGTAGACGAAGATCCCGTTTCTTTCAAAGGCGTGATGTACAAGAAAAATCGCGCTGGTCAGATCAAAGGTAGCAAGGTCGAAATGACTGTGGATGTCACGCAGTTTCGTGAAGTGTCGATGGGCGCCCGTGCGCTCCTCGAAGTCGTGGAAGAAGACGAATAACTTCAAGGACAGACTGCCGCTGATCGAGGATTGATTCAAGTCCATTCTCACATTGTCAGCACTATTTACGGGCGGGTCGCGCGCAGCGCGACCCGCCCGTCGATTATTACCTCGTGAAACCGTGGGAGCCACCGGAGGACAAACTCTATCCCATCATCGATGGACTGCTCGATGATTGGTAGATCGTATTTCGATCAGATTTTGAGGGTATCAAGCTTATCGCCGATCGATGATCTGCACGCAGCCACCCGTTGCGGGCTTTCCGGGAGAATTGAAGCAGGTTGGTACAAATATCATCGATAACGCCATTGACGTCCTTCCCGACGCAGGCCACATTCGCGTAGTCGCCGCGACCTTCGGAGAATGAGTAGAGGTCTGTATTGAAGACAATGGTCCCGGCATTCCGGACGAAGACCTCCGCGCATCTTCGAACCCTTCTACTCCACAAAGGATGTAGGCGAAGGCACCGACTTGGGACTGGACATTGCACACCGCATCATCGTGCAGCAGCATAGGGGTCAAATTCTGGTGGAAACCGAGCCCGGTCAAACCCGATTCCGGGTGCAACTTCCCATGGCCTGACATCCTGTATCTGGCTGGTACCTTAGCGACCAGGCAGATTTCTTGCTACGCCTTCAGGTGACTGGTTTGATGCCCTCTTCGATCCATCATCCAGACCACCAACATATGTGGCAACGTCAGAATGGAAATGGCGATCAAGTAGACAGACAACGTGGATGGCCCGGGTGGCATAAGGCCGACCAACGCGAGTAGTCCAACCAGTGTGAAAGCCATGATGATGATTTGATCGCGCCGCTTGGAGCGATTGTAAATGCCGTTTCTGGCTTCCGCATACCAAGCAACGAGGCGTCTGTCATGGTTCCATGCGTGCCAGAAGGTGAAATACACACCTACGCTGATCAAAGGGTGAACAGCCAACAACAAAATGGTGACGAGAGCAGTCTCAAGTGCCTCTATCTTGACTGAGGCTCCGATGTGCTTCATGATCATCAGCCAGAGGCACTGGGTCAGCAGGACGATGACCACGACGGTTTCCGTCTCAGGAACCCACCCGGCCAGCTGAGCCTCCGTGAGGGTTGACGACCAATCAGCAACCACGGTCAAAACGGCTTCCGGATAAAACGCCAGGGGTGCCAGAATCGGTACGACTCCGCGCAATACGGAGGCGGCCATCCAAAAGGAGGTCATCCAACCCGCTCCAGCTCTATAGAAAGAGCGGGTAGCATCCGCCGAGCCCCAATGCCAAATTGTGATGAGCAAAAAGATGGACACCGCCAGCGACGGCAGAACCCACCAAACCAGGGCATACATCACCATCACGAAAAGATATCGAGCTACGACCGGAGCGAACTTTCCACTTTCGCCGCGGATGGACGACCAAACAACGTGGTCTGCGGCTCCGTGAGGTATTCCAAACAACACAACGGATAGGGCCCAGGGGACGAATAATACCCAACCAGCTTCCAGGCCCGCCAACCACCATAAACTGGAGACAAGTATAGTTGTGGCCAGAACCGCTCTTTGAGCGTGCTCAACCGACATCTGCCACGGTTTTGCGCAGCGGCGCCAAACGGGAGTGGCGAAGCTGATGCGCTCCCAGCAGCGCTCCCTGGACCACTAATAGATTTGTCACAAAGAAAAACAGCGCTTCTTCAATCGGTAATATACCGATCATCACTCCCGTCGAGGTTTCCTCAGAAATCACCCAGACCCCGTTCCAGATAGCAAAAGCATCGGCGAAACAGAGGTAGATGGAGGGTGGAATGAACGCGGTCAGAACCAGCTTCTGCATCTTCCATAGATGCTGCCCACCAACAACCCACTGCAGAGCGAGGACGGGTGCGGCCCATGCCACAATCAGTCCCATGTACATGGTGGATGTCCCCTCAAGCAGCCAGAATCCGAGAGCACTGGCAACGAGGAAAAATCCCGTTCCATTGAACCGGGCGGCTTGGGAGGCCGAGGCATTAAACCAGCCGGCACCGGGGCGGTGCAGGAGCCAGAAAGTCCAGAGGCCCGTGATGAACGTCTGAATCAGGAAAAAGGCATACTCCTCGTAAGGCACATGGCCGATGATGCCGATGACCCGGTCGGTACCGTAGTACCAAATGTTGTTGGCGACCAAAAAATTATCCCACGGCGTCGTGTAGAGAAACGCGATTACAGCGATTGCGCCTACTGACAGATTGGCCTTTCGCCGATCTGAAAGCACAATACTTGGCTGGATCGCCCGCATGAGGATCAGTGCGGGAATCGTAAAGACGACGTGGAATTGAAGATAGGACATGGTCGCAGCGGGCTTAAAAGTTTCGGCGGGCGGCCGCAGGCCGCCCGCCGAGCAATCCATCAAACTCAGGCAATCTCTAGGGAGTAGCCATCGTTTTCCGACTTATTGCGGGCAATGATGTAGATCAGGACACCGAAGCCGGCCTTGGCCAGAACGTCGGCAATCGCATATCCAACCTGCATTCCCACGAGACCGACGTCTGCTCCCAGCAGGGGCAGCGCGTAGGTGATCGGGTAGAAACCCCAGGTAGCGACCAGCAACCACCGGGCATTCTTGAGAAGCATACCGACACGTCCACCCTGCTCGCTGATGACCTGTCCCACTTCGCCCCAAAGGACGTATAGAATGTAGGCAAAAGGAATGGTCGAGAGCACACCCCAGAGGATGATAGAGTTGGCTTCAGCTGCTCCTTCGCCGGGATAACCCAAGACAATCATGGCAGTTGCGGCAATGATAAGCTTGGTAAGCAATCCTTCCGACTTCTGACGGGAAAGACCCATAACAAGGATCAATTCGGCCAGCAGCAGCGGTACGGTCAAGAGCCAGTCAACGTAGCGGTAAGCATCGTTGAAGAGATCCATATTGAAAGAGTAGGCGCCATTCACGTACTCGGTCGCGTGCTCCCAACTACCCATTATTCTGAAGTAGTGGTAACCGGCTATTCCGACAACAATGGCAGAGACAATAAGGGAGATGCGGTATTTGGGTGCAACTCGCTCGCGAGCCAGGATGAAGAAAGCAAACGCTCCCAGCATCGAGGCAATCGTGAACGAAAACATATTGTACACCAACCCATATTGCGCGAGGCTAAGTGATTCCATGATATCTGTGGTGAGGTTATTGAGGAAATGCTTTCTAGTCAGCATTTGCGGTTGGAGTAAAAAAGCGCTTTTTCGTAACATCTGAAAGCTTTAAAACCACCTATTCTCACCTTCTCTTATTTAAAATCGCTCAAAGGAGTGATATTGAGCGTTTATGACCTCGAATACGGCCTCAAAGATCCTTCGTGTTCACCCGTCAACTGTCAAACGGCAGTGCCAAAGAGGTCGGCTGCGTCCGGAACGAACGCGCGGTGGTCACCTCCGAATCCATGCCTCCCAGTTGGCTGACTACCTCCGTTCCAACCATCAGGAGCATGTGTTGCACTCCGTAGGTGATGAGCTCACAGAGTATCTGGATGCCCTCCGGTCACACTTCGAACAAAATTGTGACGACCAGCTGACGAAAGTTCTTTTCGAAGCCCTTCTAGAGGGAAAGGACCATGACTTCCACGCCATGGTGGAACACCTCTTTCTGGTCTACCCAGAAGACGTTATGGTTCTCGGACCCATCCTACTTCGACAGCTTCGCGAGATCGAGATACGCTGTAAAAAGAGCCTGCTAAGTATTGCAGACGAGCACCGGATCACCCAAACCATTCGCGATACCATCATCCGCCATCACTTTCGCATGCTGAAATCCTTTAGCTCGAATGGAAAACAAGCAATCATCGGCTGTGCGGCAGGCGATCACCATGACATTACCGCACTATTGACGCGGAGCGTTTTTTCAGCGAGAGGATTCACCGTCCGCTATCTCGGTGCTGATGTCCCCAACGAAGAATATCGTCGGGAGCAAGAGCGGTGGAACGCCTGCATCGTATGTATCTGCCGGACGCTTCCATCAGGCCCGGGAGAAGACCGTAATTTACTCCGCAGCCTGATCTCCTCGCTCGATCGAGATCGAACCTTCGAAGTTTTCCTGGGTGGTCGGTGGTCGGAGTGGGCCAACTGCATTGCGGGTCGAACCGATGGCATACGGTTAATCGACACGCTTAAAAAGCTGGATAATTTGCTTACCGCTTCAGCGTGAGTACTTCCCGGTCCACATCCTCGTAATCTATTTCCTACGAATCCATCGGCGAACAGCCAACAGGATCACCAGCGCGACGGTATAGAGAACGGGGTCCCTCTCAAGCAACTTGGTTTGCCACAAGAAATGCAAGACGCCCAGGATGGCAATGGGGTAGACCAATTGGTGCAAACGATTCCACTTCTTGCCTCCGAGTCGGCGAATCCATCCGACGGTAGAGGTAACAGCCAAAGGGATGAGTAGTAGCCAGGACATCATCCCGACAAGAATCCAATTCCGTTCGAGAACATCCTTGAAAATGGGTCCAAGGGCGAGCTGATGATCAAAAACGAACCACGATACCACGTGCATCGTGGCGTAAAAGAAGGCAAACAACCCGAATAGCCGACGGAATCGAATCATCCAATTCCATCCCAACAGACGGCGCATCGGTGTGACCGCCAGTCCCAACAGCAGCAAAATGAGCGCCGTGTTACCGGTCCAGTGCTGAATCAGCTCAACCGGATCGTCGACGAAATTGCCTCCCGAAAACTGACCGAGTAGGAGAATGCGATCCAGCAGGATGAAGGCAGGCGCCAATAATGCGATCCAGAGCGCGATTTTAGCATACGGGATCCAGTCACGCTTGCGAGAGCTCAGTGTCGGCGGCAACGTAGCCATCAGTAGTTGCGGGACAGATCCATGCCTTCATAGAGCGGCGCGACTTCGTCATAGCCGTTGAACATCAGGGAGTCGCGGCGGAAAAACTCTCCGAGACGACGTTCACTGGCCTGGCTCCAGCGAGGATGATCCACCTCCGGATTCACGTTTGCATAGAAGCCGTACTCTCGAGGGATGGCCTCATTCCACGTCGTGCGAGGCTGGCGCTTGGTGAAGCGGATTTTGACGATGGACTTGGCTCCTTTGAAGCCATATTTCCAAGGCACAATCATGCGAATCGGTGCACCGTTCTGGGGCGGCAGCTTTTTGCCATAGACCCCTGTTACCATGATAGTCAGCGGATGCATGGCTTCGTCCAAACGAAGTGCTTCTACGTAAGGCCATGGCAGAACGGGACTATTCTGTCCAGGCATCTGCGTTCGGTCCATAAGAGTAGTGAACTCGACGTAGTTGGCATCCTCGGTTGGACCCAAATGCTCGATCAGATCCTTGAGCATGAACCCGTTCCACGGAACGACCATGCTCCATCCTTCCACACAACGCATTCGGTAAATGCGCTCTTCGACAGTGAGACCGTCGACCAACTCTTCGAAGGAAAACGTCCGCTTTTCGGAAACTTCCCCGCTCACTTCTATCGACCACGGATCGGTTTTGAAGTCCTGGGCATTCTCTTTCGGGTCACCCTTTCCAGTGCCGAATTCGTAGAAATTATTGTAGCCGGTGACCGTTTCCCACGGGGTCAACTCGTCATCAGACGTTCCCTCCACCCGTGGTGCATTCTTGTGCCGCGCCCAAACGCCTCCAGCGATCAAAGACCCACCGATACTGGCCACCGATGCTCGCCTAATGAACGAGCGGCGGTTCATGTAGATGGATTCGGGCGTAACCTCAGAAGGATGAGGATGATTATTCGTGGGCATGGTCGCAAGGCGATTGATGGTGATCAACGCCCCTGTGTTGATTTCAGGGGCTGCTCCATTACAGTCCGTTTAACAAGTTGTTCGCATTGGGACCCTACCTGGATACCTGGCTGCGCGACCTGTCTAATTTGACCATTGAACAGAACGAATAACACGTCTCAGCGCTGAATGACGACGCCTTCGGCGATATCAACGGTTGGAAGCGGATGACTTCATCTCCCTCCTGCAGGCCTTCTACAATTTGAACGTGCTGGCACGAACACGCGCCAACGTCAACGGCCTGTCGGACAAGCGTATCCCCATCAAGTCGGAACACAAACCAGCCTCCGGATTCCCGGAAGACGGAAGAGACGGGCACCGTCAAAGCATCTTCAGAGGACCAAGCCTCTATTTCAGCATCTACCCTCTAGCCATCGCCCACGCTTCGACCAGCCACCAAAACCGGCTGCTCCGCGGATGCTTCGGGCGCTTTTCACGTGCCATTTCCTACACCCGAGCGCCGGGCCCGTATCTTCACCCCCCCGGTGCCCCGCACCAGATCTTTCGGCCTGAAAACGTAACGACTCGTAGTCCCCATGACATTCCACGGACGCTCCCTTCTCGGATTTTCTCATGCCTCCGCTGACGGCTCTTCTTTCGAAGCTCTCAATCCCGCAACCGGTGATGCCTTACCAGGCACTTTCTACACGGCCTCAGCGGCGGATGTAGATCGAGCTGCTTCCCTCGCAGCCGAAGCATCGGCTGATTTTACCTCCACCTCTGCAGCCGTGCGTGCGGCTTTTCTACGAGAGGTCGCCGATGAGCTCGAGGCAAGCCGTCCTCAGATTGCAGCCCGCATGCCTCTCGAGACAGCTCTTCCGGAAGGCCGGGCAAATGGCGAACTCGGGCGCACGATCGGGCAGCTGCGCATGTTTGCTGCGCTGGTCGAGGAAGGGTCGTGGGTAGACGCGCGACTCGAACCGGCGCAGCCCGATCGTGCGCCGGTGCCCAAACCGGACCTGCGCTACATGCGCATCTCACTCGGTCCAGTAGCCGTTTTTGGAGCATCCAATTTCCCGCTGGCGTTCTCTGTAGCCGGTGGAGACACGGCTTCCGCTTTCGCAGCCGGATGTCCTGTTGTCGCCATCAGCCACTATGCCCATCCCGGTACGGGCGAAATCGTAGGGTCGGCCATCCAGCGCGCGGTAAAGACCGTCGGCCTGCCGGAAGGCACCTTCTCCCTGCTTCAGGGAACGGGTCCTGATGTTGGTATTCCCTTGGTCGAGCATCCGGCCATAAAGGCGGTCGGATTCACCGGGTCGCGATCCGGTGGTCTTGCCATCGCAGAACGTGCGGCGGCTCGCAAAGAGCCGATTCCAGTCTTCGCCGAGATGAGCAGTATCAACCCAATCGTTGTGCGCCCCAACGCGCTGGCCAATCGATCAGAAGCCATGGCGATGGGACTTGCTGGATCCGTCAGCTTGGGCGTCGGTCAGTTCTGTACGAATCCCGGACTGGTACTGCTGCCTGCAGGAAACAACGCCGAAACCTTCATTGGCGCATTCTCGCGTGCCATGGATGAGTCGCGTGGTGGAACGGCCCTGCACGCAGGCATTGCCCACGCCTACGAAAGCGCCACGCAGGAGCGTGCTCAGCACGCCAGCGTGGAAACCCTTGCATCGACGGCCAACAATCCGGGAGCCAACCGAGTCAACCCCTGGATATTCCGTACCTCGGTAGCCTCTTTGCTCGCAGACGATTCGCTCACTTCAGAGGCTTTTGGCCCTTCAACCACGATTGTCACCTATGCTGACGATGACGAATTGCTACGCGTTATTAAATCCCTGGAGGGTCAGCTGACCATGACTGTCCAGGCCGACGATGCTGATCATCCTTTGGACGCAAGGATCGTAGCGGCCTTACAAAACCGCTGCGGCCGACTGATCATGAACGGCTTTCCAACGGGCGTAGAGGTGTGCTCGGCCATGGTGCATGGTGGGCCCTTCCCTTCCACGACGGATGCAAGGTCGACTTCCGTGGGAACAGGCGCCATAGAGCGTTTCTCGCGACCCTTCTGTTTCCAGGACCTCCCGGCCGCCATGCTGCCAGATGCACTTAAGGACGGCAACCCTCTGGGGATCTGGCGGCTGATCAATGGCGTGCGGACGAGAGACTAGGTGGACGGCTTTCTGGGGATTGACCTGAGTACGGCCGAATGGCTCCTGTTCCTCGTGGCAGGAGTTGGAACCGGTATCATCAATACGCTTGCGGGTAGCGGGTCCCTTATCACGCTTCCCATCTTCGTGTTTGTCTGTGGCTTGCCCGCTCCGGTTGCCAATGGTACTAACCGGATTGGTGTGCTGCTTCAGAGTGGTGTCGGACTGGCAACCTATCGCAACCGGGGTGCTCTTGAACTGGTTGGTACGCCTCGACTCCTTGTCGCGATTATTCTGGGTGCCATCGTCGGTACACTGATTGCTGTCGACATCAACGAGGAGACCATGAACGTGGTACTCGGCATCTTGATGGCGGTGATGCTGGTCGTGCTTTTACTCAAGCCATCACGCTGGATCCACGATCAATCTGTTGACGCAGCCCGCTCCAAACATCCGCTCTCCCTTTTGGCATTCTTTGCCATCGGCGTGTACGGTGGTTTCATCCAGGCGGGTGTCGGCATCTTCTTGCTGGCTGGACTCGTGCTCATTTCACGCTTCACGCTCAAGGCCGCGAATGGGGTGAAGCTGCTTGTCGTCTTTCTCTATTGTATTCCCAGCCTGGCCGTTTTCTTCTGGTTTGACCAGGTGCATATTGGATACGGACTGGCCATGGCCGTATTCCAGGCACTCGGCGCTTGGATCGGGGTGCGTTGGATCGTCCAGTTCGAAAATGCAGACGTCTGGGTCCATCGTATTTTGATTGTGGCCGTCGCCGCGGCAGCCATTAAATTCCTTTTTTGAAATCGTTCACCCGACTCTACCTGCCATGCGTGCCCCTGCCCGCTCTGTCCTTTTCGGTTTCCTGTTCACTGCCTCGGTGCTGATTGCCACAGGATGTGGTTCCTCCGATCCACTTCGGAGTCCATCCCTTGCATCCATGGCACAGCCAGCTCCAGATTCGTTCGATGTGGAAATGGTGACCAGCACTGGCCCGATCAGCTTCCGGTTTTATCGGGATTGGTCACCAAAAGGGGTCGACCGTGCCTTTTATCTGTTCCGTAACAATTACTACGAAGGCACTCGTTTTTACCGGGTCATCAATGGTTTTGTGGCCCAGTTCGGTGGATCGGGAGACGCGGATGTGGACTCCGTCTGGTCCAGCATGTCCATTCAGGACGAACCGGTACGCACCAGCAACGTGAAGGGTACAATCTCTTTCGCCCGAGCTGGCCGCAATTCGCGCAACACGACGATGTACATCAACCTGGTGGACAACACCCGTTTGGATTCGCTCGATGCCGGTGGCACGATCGGCTACCCACCCATCGGCCGCATCCTTCGAGGTATGGCTTCTGTGGACAGCCTGAACGGCGAATACGGTGCAGCGCCCATGCGGACCAACCTTACGGCTAATGTCCTTCGCCAGGAATATCCGCGTCTGGATTCGATCGCTGCCACGCGGGTGACCCGCATGTGGTAGACGGGTCAGCTGATCGGCTTCCAGTCCATGGAATCGGAAGGGCCCCCTTTTTCGCCATCTCGGTCCGCGCCGCCATCTCGGTCCACAATGCCACGCAGTCCATCGGCTCCGTCAACAAACAACTGCAGATGCGGGAAGGGAATTTCGATCCTGGCAGCCTTGAGGGCCTTGAAGATCTTTTCCGTGTATTCGGCAATCATGGGTACCTCCTTGGAGGTATCCCGAATGTAGAAGCGCAGCACCATGTTGACACTGGACGATCCCAGGTCCGTCACAACGACTTCGACCGGGTAATCTTCCGCGATGCGCGAATCCGTTCTCAGCAGGTGTAACACGACCGAACGGGCAGCTTCCGTCGATTCCTTGTACGCTATTCCGAATGGAACCTCCAGGCGAATAACCCCCATCAGGGTATGATTGACCAGCTTCTGGTTGATCATCAAGGTGTTGGGCATGACCATTACCTCGTTGTTCAGGGTCCGCAGTCGCGTCGACCGGAGCGTAATATCCTGGACCGTTCCGTACGTACCTTCGACCACGACCTGGTCTCCCACCCGGAATGGTCGGTCAAGCATGATCGTAACCCCGGAAATAAAGTTTTCCAGGCTGTCTCGGGCGGCAAAACCTACCGCCAAACCGACAATGGAGAGACCCGCAACCAAAGCCGTGACGTCAATACCGAATTGGGCAAGAACCATCACGATAATGAAGGTCCAGGCGACGATGGCAAAAGACTTCATCAACAAGCCTTCCAGGCCGTCATCGATTCGTTTGCTCCGAGCCAGCACCTGTGAAAGCACTTTCCGGGTGATTCGAAAGGCTACGTAGAGAAACAGGAATACCAGTGTCGCCGTGATCACCTCGGGCAGCACGTTTTCAACGAAGTTGGAGAAAAAGTCTCTCACTTTTTCCCCGAATGAAGTGATATCGCCAGCCGCTAGCGCATCTATGGCATCGCCGACTTCACGACCCGCCGGCAGGACGCCACCCAACGTATCCGCCTGAACAAGCGAATCGGGAAGTTCCTGAATGACATTCTGAGCGTTTTGTTGGGCTATCATGGGTCGGATCTAGGCCTCATGGATACAGTGCCTGGACGACTCGGCCGGCAGTGCATCGATCATGACAAGGATGTATACTCTGTGAGTACGTATTCGACGGTAAAATTCGAGGGTTTTGCCGCCTGAATCCAAGACTCAAGGCACACCCGCAGCGCATTGACTTCTTTCCGCTTCATTCTATCCTGGCCTGCGCTCTTCCTGACTCTTGCCTGCTTGGCGGGATGCGCAGTCAATAATAACGACGCTGATACCGCTCTGGCTGCGGATTCTGTAGTGGTCGTCGATTCTATTGGTGCAACGATAGATCCTTCGGCTTCCATGCCAAAGCCAGCCTCGGATGGTTCAGCTGAAGCCGATACCACCTCGGCCTTGGTAGATTCCACGCAGGCCTCTGGACGTGTGGGAGAAACACTCGGACAAGCCGGAGATGTGGTTCAGAATATCGGCTTCCGGATTTTCTGGGCCGTTGTCCCGCTCTTTGTTTTCTACGGCGTGAA
>JAURNP010000105.1 GCA_030830105.1 Rhodothermales bacterium
ATACGTACAACCCAGCCCACGACCGTCGTCATCAGCTCAATACCTTGTTTCATGCCCAGAAAGGGGAGGTAGGACTGACCTTGCAATGGCAATACGGGTCGGGTCTTCCGTTTACCGAGTCCGGAGGATTCGACGTCTGGTATTTACTGACACCTGATGTGGACGTCTCTACGGAGGCTGGCGTCGATCGTATCGTGTATTCACAGCCCTTTGGAGGCCGCCAGCCGACGTATTCGCGCGTAGATGTTTGGCTCGAGCGACGTGTTGAACGCGATCGCTATATCGGGACACTTCGTGCTGGCGTGCTGAATCTCATCAACCGAAACAACCTTTTCTACTACGATCTGTTCACGTTCAGTCGGGTTGATCAGTTACCACTCATTCCGTCCGTTGGATTCAAGATGGAGTTGCGATAGGTGCGTTTTCTTCGTTCGATCGTCTGGATTTTTCTCGTATCGCTGACCCTCTCAGGCTGCGACGATACATTCTTGGATCCTTTTGAAAACGATCAACGCTATTTCACAGTTTACGGCTTCCTGGATCCGCTCCAGATCCGTCAGTCAGTGCGCATCATTCCAGTCACGCGTTTCCCGGAGGATATCCGGGGGCCAGCCGAGGGGCAGGCCTTCATCGACGCCCGCGTCTACACTCGTGATTTGACCGACAGCACATCAACCTTATGGACCCACGAGCTGAAAAAGCTGGGTGATGGATCCTACATCCATCTCTACCACGCAGACTTCCTTGTCAAACCAGGCCATACGTACCGCCTGGATGTGATCCGTAACGATGAGAAGCGTTCTACAGCGACCACAACGGTACCGAAACCTGCCTCGGATAAGTTCGTGCTGGCCAGCGGTCCGGTCGTTCGAGGCGACTCGACGGTGATTCAAGAGATCTCGTTACCGGGAATTTCGGCGCTATGGGACTTGAACGCCGTGTATCTGGTCCAAGGCCCCGACTACATCGATCGCACCTTCGTGCCGTACAAGACGCCGTCCGGACCCGGACTGGATGGTTTGTGGAAGTACCAGCTGAATATCACGGCTGATCAGGATTCCATCATTGCGCGGGCGCAGCGGTTTATGAGCAACGGCGCGATTGACACGTTGCCCGTAACGTTGACCTCACTCGGCGTGCAATTTCGCATCATAGATTCCGCTTGGCATCCGTTGCTGATCGAAGAAGACGTCGTCAAATTGTCTCAACCGGGCGTCGCATCCAATGTGATCAATGGCTACGGAATATTCGGTTCGATGGGATTGCACCGTGAAGAATGGGAGATCTCTGCACAAGTAGCCAAAGTTCTCGGATACCCTATCTCGGTCGATGTGGATGCCGGCTTCTGAGCCAAAGAGGGCCAGAACTGACCGGGCTACGTCTATGGGAACGATGCTACTCGAACAACGCCGAGTCCAGCCCGGGAATGACGTTCATGGCCGTTTTGTAGTAGATGTGCTGGAGCACATCATCGCTCAGGCCAATACCGTATAGGCGCCACTGAGCGTGGTACTTGCGGTAGTAGGGGAAGTACTCGTCTTCCGTTTCGTAGGTGCGGAAGTACGTGTGGAATTCGTCCGGATTGTAGGAGTCCTTGCCCATCATGACGCGGTCCTTGTACTGCGTCAGGAATTCCTTGGCCATACGCGGTTGCCGACCCAGCTCATAGATCACGGCACCCATTTCGGTGACCATGTTCGGATGTTCATCGAGCTTGGCACCGAGCGCTCCCAGATCGTTTCCGAGCCAAGACATGTGGGCGCTGATGAATGTCGTGCCACGGTGCTTGCGCATGATGTCGAAGTGTTCGTCCATGATCTGCTCGAAGGGCGGGTATTCTCCCGGCGGACGGTATCGGTTCGGACGGAGCTTCAGCTCGAGCCACTTTTCATTGTTCTTGTCCCGCGGCTTCCAGAAGTTCGGCGGATCGGCCGAATGAATGAGGACGGGAATTCCCATTTCGCCTGCGAGCGCCCAGATGGGGTCGAGCCGCGGGTCATTGACCGCAACCCGATTGCCGTCCGTATCCACGACGTCCATTCCCAGGTTTTTGTAAACTTTCAGTCCGCGGGCACCCGCCTCGATATCGGCTCGAAGCTGCGCGACGGCATTTTCCGTCCAGCCTTCGCCGCCCACGCCTTCGAAGTCAACATTCGCAAAGGTGACGATGCGGTTTGGATAGCGCTTCTCCATGTTTTCGATGGCCATGCGCAGGGCTTCTCCAGAACGCCCGGACAGGTTTACGATCACGGCCATGTTCATGGCATCCATCTCCATGATCAACGTGTCAGCTGCGCCTTGGGTCATGGTGGCGGCACGCCAGTGATGACTGTGCACGTCCACGAACGGAAATTTCGCGCGGGTCACGGGGTTCTCATCAACTACCAGGGAGGAAGTAGGCTCGAACTCCTCGATGGTCATGTCACCCATTTCGTTAGCGGCGTCTTGCGCTTCAGAAGCACACGCCGTCAGCAGGAGGAGAAAAAAGAGAGGTAGGAAGCGAACCATCAGAACAGCTGGTCAGTGAATGGACAGGCTCCGAACCATCGGCCGGAGCAGGGGTACGAGAATTCCCAAAGTACGTACTCACAACTGTATCGTTTACGGTTTGTGTGATCTCCCCGTGGTGAAGACCAATTGTCATGTCCGAACAACGCGTTTCTGAACTACTGAAGTCCGAGCAGCCCTTCGGGGTCGTCTCGGAG
>JAURNP010000009.1 GCA_030830105.1 Rhodothermales bacterium
CATAAATGTATTAGTGATCATCTGGGTGCACGTTACTTTTTAACCCACAGGATTGATTCGCCACGGGATTCGTTAGTTTGTAAGACCGCGCCGCCCTCTTGAACGACAAGCAAAAAGGCATCTTCTGGATCTACCTGTTCAATTGCTATTTCATTTTCGTTCATAAACTCCCACGGCTTTGAATATTCCCAAGTAGACGCCCCAGGAGTGTAGTACCCGGATAAAGGGGTTGGGAAAAGAATATTGTTTGTGTAGCCCCAGTAGGTAAGGGTGCTTCCCGTTGTTATACGGTAGTAATCAATATTTAGGTAGAGGTCCGACTGATACAAACGCACATAAGTACATGCTGGACAAGTGGGGTCTGAGCCGGGGTCAACCACGCCTTCATACACAAGGATAGAGTCAGCAGGAGCTTGGCCGTTTATGGCAGACGGCCGATACGCCCCAGGAACGCTGATATACCATGGCTCATCAGGCTCAGTCTCTACCTCTACTGTATTTGGGTCGGATGAGCAACCCAACGATACTACCAAGAAGCATATGATAACCGTGTTGCTAAGCATTGGATTCATGGACACAAGAGCCTAAGTGGCAGCAATATTATGAGTGCACTTTCCGATGTACTGGAAAGTGTAATGCATTGGAAGCCGTAATGAAACATGTCATACAGGGCGAAATCGTTGCCCTTTTGGCAGGTCTGGACATAAGAGAAAGGGCGGGGTCGAGCAGCTTACATAGTCTGACGCGGGCCGCGCTCACCGAATGTGTACTCTTTGGGCGGCAACGTCTCGAGCAGGTGCTGCACGAAGTAGTCCCAGCGCTTGCGCATCCAGAAATTACGCTGTCTGAATCCGTGGCGGCTGTTCGGGAAGATGTACATGTCGAAATCCTTGTTCGCATCCATGAGCTTTTCCACGACCATGAGTGTGTTGTAAGGCGGAACGTTCGAGTCCAGCCCCCCGTGGGCAATCAGGAGTTTTCCTTTCAAATTCTCAACCTCAAGTTGATTGGCCTGATTGTCGTAATTGGTCGTGCCGTCCTCATTTTCCACCAACAGGCCCTGCCATTTTTCTCCCCAATCATCCTCGTACATCCGGTTGTCGTGATTACCGGCGCCAGAAACACCCACTTTGTAGAAATCCGGATGGCGAAGCAGCGCACTGACAGTCGCGAACCCGCCACCACTGTGCCCCCAGATGCCAACCCGATCCACATCCATATAGCGATGCTCTGATGCAAGCTGCTCTATTGCCGCCATCTGATCAGGTAACGTGTTGTCTCCCATGTTGCCGTAGTAATACTCATGGAAGGACTTGGAACGACCGGGCGTGCCCATACCGTCTACTTCAACCACCACGAATCCCAGTTCCGCAATCGCCTGCTTATCGCTACGCGCAGCTCGGAAAGCGCGTGATCCGACTGACCCCGATTGAGGGCCCGGATAGACGTAGTTCAGCACCGGATAAGAGCCATTATCGTCCAGTTTCGTCGGTGCATACATCAGTCCCCAGATATCCGTCTCTCCATCTCGTGCCTTGACGTGAACAGGCATTGGTGGCTGCCACCCCGTTGCCAATAACTGGGATATATCGGCTTGCTCCAGCTCTATCACATCCTCTCCATCGGCGGACCGTAAGACAGTCGTCGGTGGCACATGCGGCTCAGAGAATGTATCGATGAAATACGATCCATCCGGCGAGAATGACACCGAGTGCGTCGCCTCTTCTGGAGTCAGCAGCATCAGTTCACTGCCATCAAAGTTGACCGAGTAGAGATAGTCGTAATACGGATCTCCCGGCTCTCGGTTGGATCCGATAAACCAGATCTTGCGCTGTGCCTCATCCAATCGGACGATGCGTTCAAACAGCCAATCCCCTGAGGTAATGGCATTCTTGAGCGTTCCATCCCGGTTGTACAGATAGAGATGTCCCCAATCCGTTCGCTCACTCCACCATAGGAATTCGTCAGTATCCTCGAGGAATCGCCAGTTGATATCCCCTACTCCAGACTCGAAGAAGGTGTCCTCGTGTTCATGCAGAACCTGGATGACAGCACCGGTTTCGGCATTAGCGATACGAAGCCATGCATCTTTGTGATCGCGACTACTTGAGACAAAGGCCACCTCGGAAGCATCCTCGGCCCAGTCGATGTCCGCCCAACCTCCGCGGTAGGCCACATGATCAGTTATGGTCGAGCGATGCTGGTCTTCCGGCATGTCCAAACGAACCATATCACCGGATGCAACATCCAGAATCACACGTTGAATCCGGAAGATGACGCTGTCACCAGGTAGTGGGTATTGCCAGGCTTCCAGCTCAGGATGTCCTACCTGCGTGTTGACCAAGTACATGTACCCGACACCACGTCCATCGTGCTGGAACGTGGCAATCTTGCGGGAATCCGGTGACCATTCAAGTACAGGACGGTCGTTCTTGGTCCATCCAGCATTGTTGGTGGCATATCCGAAAAGCTCCATACCATCCTCGGTCAACGCCTTCTCATCGCCTGTCTCTGTGTCACGTACCCAGAGGTTGTGCTCCTGGATGTATGCTTCCCATTTACCGTTCGGTGAGGTCACATTGGCTCCGAAGCGTGAGAACATGGCTGCACGTGGATCCCGTTCGCTGGCTTCAGCCTCACAACGATACCGACGCAAATCACAAGTGAAGACCTTGCCATCACCCATAAACGAAATCTCTCTCTTAGCCGTCCACTCCAATTCAGAGATTGGCAAGGTGTGAGCGGTGTACTCAGTCTCTGCCACTGCCGAGACAGCCCTGGCCAACGCCTCGTGGTCAAAAGCTAATTCCTTTTTGGCACGCCGCGCGTCCACACGGTAGTACGCTGTTCCGCCGGCGACATCCACGGAGTACCAGAAGCCCTCATCGCCCATCCATGTGACGCTCACGTTGTCACCGACCACCAATGGCGTCGTGTATTGCGACAGGAATCCCTCCGCCCACGCGTAATCATCCTCGGTGATTTGCTGGGCGTGCAGTGAGCTCGTGGCGAACAGACCGACAAGAAAGAGGCTGGCTGCAAGCCTGAAAGGATGGCGAGTACACGTCTGGAATGACATTGTGGCGGCATGGATCATGATCAGAAACTGAAGCGGTCACCCGATTGGGTCAACCGCGGATCAATGTCACGTCCCGCCATTGTTTTGTCAAGCAGGGAATCCCTGGTAAACGCTGTCACTGCCTGTCGAGAGGATCAGTGTATCTGAGGAGCGTTCGGCAGTTCGTCCTGGTCATCGACCCTACGGGCCACGCCGGCTTTCTCGAGCAAACGGCCACAGCGTTCAATAGCCGATACCAACCCCGACGTAGGCTCGCCTGACTTGATTCCTCCAATGATGTCCGTAACCACATCCGCCCAATCATTCGAATCCAGCTTCTCATTGATCATGGAGTCTCCCAGCACTTCAACGCGATGTTCGAAGAGCGAAACGAGAATCAGAATGCCCGTCCTCTCCCGCGTACGGAAGACTTCATTTTCTAGAAAAGCCTGCTGAGCCCGAGCGTGAACCGACTCGATCATGCGGGAGGACGGCACCAGCATGCGCTGTAACTCGGAAATACTGCGAGCCGCTGCTGCAAACAGTAGTGCTCCCACAATCATGGTCAGTGGCGTGATTTGAACTGACCACGCGGACATACCCCAATTTGACGGACCAAGAACCAGCCATTCGTGGACCAATAACCCCGGGATGACACCCAGTAAGGCCGCCTTCCACAAGGCCGACGGATAAGACCCGGATGACGCGACGATCACAGGCACAATTTCGCCGGACGTACGTGACTCGGCCTCCTGTACCGCTTCCTCGATCCGTTTCCGATCCGCTTCACTGAAAAGATGACTAGCGCTCATGGCAGCTCATGGCAAGGCATGTTCATTTGCTCCCGATATACGAAAGCGGCTCCATGTCGTTTCGTACTTTTCAAAGGTCGTCAACATCCCTCTTGTAACGCCAGCCTGCATTGCTTCCGACCCATCCCTCTGCCTTGTCCCGCCAGAACCTAAGGCGCCTGATCGCAGTGGCCTGTGCCGTCTTTGCCTTGAGCCCCGATCCTGTCCATGGACAGGATTCTGCCTATTTGCAGAATCCTGATCTGTTTGTGCCCTATGTCCAGGAATCTGCTGACTTCTGGAGAGGCGTTCATGATCCTGCGAATGGTGGCTTTTTCACGAACGTCTCTCGTGAAGGCAGCCTCATTACGGCTTGGGGTACGAACAAAGATCTGTTGACCCAGTCACGAAATCTGTACGCCATGGTCCGGGCTTTTCAGTTGACGGGAGATGAGTCTTACCTGGATCTTGCCGAGAGTGCATTCGGCTTCATGACGGAACACGGGTGGGATGAATCGCATGGCGGATGGTTCAATGGACTCAATTCCAACGGTAGCGTGCAGAACGCCAATACGTTCAAGACGGCATTCATTCAGCACTACGCAGTACTCGGCCCGCTGGCTTACGCGGAGGCCACGGATGATTCCACCGCTTGGCGATGGGTGGACCGATCCGTGGATTATCTGAACGATGTCCTTTGGGATAGGACCTCAGGACGAGAGGGCTACTACGATCGGGTCAACAGAACAGGCTCTTTTCGAACCGGAAAAAGCTTCAATGCCACAGTAGATGCGCTGACAACCCATGCGATTGCCCTTTGGATGCTCCGGGGCCGCGAGGAATATCGGGTTCGCTTGGAGGAGCTGTCCAACAATATCATCGACCGTCTTGTAGCGTCGATGGACGATCAAGTGATCGGATTTGCTGAAAAGTATGATTCCAATTGGTTCGCCTTGGTCGACGAGCGGGTCACGATCATGGGGCACGTACTCAAGACTGCATGGGTCTTGGGGCGCATGCATGCCATTCTCCCGGACGCGCGCCGCCTGGAGGCGGCGTGCGTCCTCGCGGATCATGTTATCGAGAAGGGATACGACCACACTTATGGCGGTCCTTACAAGGACTATGACCGTACGACCGGAGTGATGCAACTGTACGGTCTGGCAGACTCGACAAAGGCCTGGTGGCAAATGGAGCAGGCTTTCACCGCGGGTCTGGAATTGCATCGACTGACCGGTGAACCGTCTTATCTCGACATGGCCGATGAGACCATTACCTTCTTCATGAATCACTTTGTGGACCCGATCCACGGAGAAATCTATTCCGACCGAACCCGTCAAGGTGATGGAATCCCGCAATGGGGAGATCACAAGGGAAATGCATACAAAGCCGCTTACCATTCCGTGGAGACCGGCTGGTATGGATACCTCTATGGTCACCTCACGCTCAATCGGACCCCGGCTATCGTCTACTACCGATTCGATGCGCGCGATACCGAACGTGTAATCACGCTGGCACCTTTGGAAAACGACCACTCAGCAGGTCAGGGCTACGCTATCAGTACCGTTTCACATGCAGGCATACCATGGACCGGATATGACGCGGCGGCAAACACCCTCATCATTCCACCAGCAACAGAGGGTGTGTTCGCCGTGCAATTTGATCAGGCCAGCGCAGTAGCCACAGAGCAGCCTGTGGACGAATCTCCAGGACTGCAGGTATGGCCGAATCCGGCACGGGACAGAATTTCAGTCCGCCATCACTCCACGCAGCTAGAAGGTGCCGATTGGTATCTGACCGATGCCCTTGGTCGTACGGTTTTCCAAGGACGCATTCCGTGGTCTGCTCCTGCGCTCAACATATGGCACGTGGAAACCGGTGACCTGGCTGCCGGTGTGTACACTCTGACTGTTTCCGATCGGGCGCGACGAGCCAGCACCCGAATCGTCATTGTGAGATGAGTGAAGCCGATACTTTTGCCCGCCAAAAAGGCGGTGGGTCCGGCGCGCGACAGGTACGATGCATGCCGGACCCGTTAGCCATCACTGATCTGCCGTAAACGACAGATATCCGCTGTTGTCCGTAGCGATGCGCAGCAAATTCTCGTCAGCCTCGTACGTTCTGGCAGACCGGAGGCCGTCTGCAAAGAGCTGAGCGGCTTGCTCTCCCCCGCATCGTGAGCTCATCTCAACGGAATCCACGTCGATGCCGCCATTTTCATTGACGGTATAGAATCCATTGATCGGTCCACAACCAGCGTCGCCGCTGAGAACGCCATTTTCTGCAAATGACACGCGAGCTGTTCTGTCCGAATCTTGAATCGTTTCGGTGCGGTAGAACACGACTTCCAAGTACCATTCCGATCCGTAAAGATGTCGGTGCCGTTCGCGATCCTCTTCGACAACCACAATACATGCGGATGCGAAGATGGGAAGCAGCAGAACCGCCAGGAACCCCGGCCGTGCGTAGCGATGTATCCTCTTCATTTCCCTCTGTCCGTTACGTGATAGATGACATGTAGCGGACCCCACATTCAATGCCGCACTAATCGACCTCGAAGTAACACCTGGCTTCAATCGGCCCTCGAAAGATGATTGAATGCCGTACTTTTCAGCCCTCCTGATTTCCCCGTCCCGGACGATGGGCCAAAACATTAAACCAGCTATCTCCATGTCCTACCCGGACGATGCCGCTTTCGGCGATCTTGCAGCGCTATCATCGCTCCTTGAACAGCTCGACGCCTTCAACCGATTCGAAGGTCCTGATCCGGCTGGTCGTCGTCAGCAGTCCTGGAAAAACTATCTGGATACTTCCCTTCCAGATGACGGCGCAGGCATTGAGCAGGTCTTGTCCGACTTGACAGAATGGGTGGTCCCGAACGGTCTACGCAACGGACACCCCGGATTCAGCGGGTGGGTGACTACGTCCCCTACCACGAGCGGCACGGCCGCGACGCTGGCATCGACCGTGGCCGGCTCACAGCGCGTTTGGGTACACGCATTCAACTATCTCGAACGTCTCAGTCTGGAGTGGCTGAAAC
>JAURNP010000106.1 GCA_030830105.1 Rhodothermales bacterium
AGCTGCCAAGATCCGTTCGTTGCGTCCGCCTGAGCCGTACAAAGGCAAAGGTGTCCGCTATTCTGACGAGTACGTTCGTCGTAAGGCCGGTAAGACCGCAGCCCGTTAATCCAGCATTTCCGCGTGAACACCGGAGGGTCGGAAATCTTCCGGTAAACGAAAAAAACCATGCCCATTACAAAGCTTCAGCGTCGCAAACGCGTCAAACGGGGAATCCGTAAGAAGATCGCCGGCACTGCCGAGCGTCCGCGTCTGAGCGTTTTCCGTTCCAACAAGAACGTTTACGCCCAGCTCGTAGACGATTTGAGCGGACACACTATAGCCGCGGCAAACAGTCTTCAGGACGGTCTCTCCGGATCGAATCCGGTTGAGACTGCCACAGCAGTTGGAAAAGCCCTGGCCGAAGCGGCCAAGGAAGCCGGTATCACGAACGTTGTGTTTGACCGCAACGGTTACAAGTATCAAGGACGCGTGCAGGCCCTGGCCGACGGCGCCCGTGAAGGCGGACTCTCATTCTGACCGGGAATCCGGAAATCATCGAATAACTCGAATCATGGCCAAAGGAAGAAATCGTCAAAATCGTGATCGCACCAGCGACTCCCAGATCGAATGGGTTGAGCGCCTGGTGTCCGTAAAACGTGTTGCCAAGGTGGTAAAGGGGGGACGTCGTTTCTCCTTCAACGCCGTTGTTGTCGTCGGTGACGGCAAAGGATCGGTCGGCACTGGACTCGGTAAAGCGAATGAAGTAGCCAGCGCAATTGCGAAGGGTACCGAAGACGCCAAGAAAAATCTGGTTCAGGTTCCGATGCGCAAAGGCACTGTGCCTCACCCTGTGGTGGGTAAGCAGGACGCTGGTCGCGTATTCCTGAAACCAGCCTCGAACGGTACCGGTGTTATCGCCGGTGGTGGAGTTCGAGCCGTACTGGAATGTGCCGGTTTCACGGATATCCTGTCCAAGTCGCTCGGTTCGAGCAATCCGCACAACCAAGTAGGTGCGACCATGGATGCGCTTCGAAACCTCGAAGATCCCATGCAGGTTGCCAAACGCCGCCAGATCCCTCTCAAACGCGTATTTGAGGGCTGATCCCCGCACGACTCACACTCTTTGAACGGAAGCAATAATGGCCAAGCTCAAAATAACTCAGGTACGAAGCGCCATCGGGCGTTCGGGTCAGCAGAAGAAGATCGTTGCTGCACTCGGACTTCGTCGCCTGAATCAAACTGTAGAGCACGAAGACAGCCCGCAGATTCGCGGAATGCTGGTCAAAGTGTCTCACCTGGTCACGGTTGAAAACGCCTGACCTGTCCTGCTCGACATTGTCGGGCGGAACCGTCATTTAATGAACTAGCGAGTCCTGCCACGGGTAGGGCGATTGTAGCAAAACCATGGATCTCAGCAATCTGAAGCCCGCAAAAGGGGCAACCAAGTCGCGCAAGCGCATAGGACGCGGACAAGGGTCCGGTTATGGTGGTCACACGGCTACCAAAGGGAACAAGGGACAGAAGTCCCGGGCCGGCGCCAGCATTCCGGTGTGGTTTGAAGGGGGTCAGATGCCCCTGCAGCGCCGCGTGCCGAAGTACGGGTTCAAAAACCGCTTCCGCACCGAGTACCATGCCGTGAACGTGTCCAAATTGGCTGGCCTGGTCTCTTCGGGCGCCGTGGAGGCATCCGCAGAAATCACGCCTGAAGTACTCCGTTCCAAAGGCCTGATCAGCAAAGGCGAGCTTCTGAAAGTGCTGGGCGGCGGCGACCTCGATGTCGTACTTACCGTCAAAGCACACGCTTTCAGCAAGACTGCAAAGGAAAAGATCGAGAAAGCAGGAGGAACGGCCGAGGTTCTCTGAACCGAGGTCTGATTTCCGCTCGAATCCCACAGGTAACCCGAACCCGGCCCTCCGCAGGGCTTGACGCAACACCATCATGGCTGGATTTACCGAAAGTATCCGCAACGTCTGGAAGATTGAGGAGCTGCGCCGACGCATCCTATACACGCTCGGTCTGCTCATCATCTACCGCCTGGGCGCCTTCGTAACGCTTCCTGGAGTTGACGCTAGCGTCCTCGCAGAAATCAATGCGAATGCAGACCCCAACAACCTGCTGGGTCTGCTTGATCTCTTCGTAGGAGGCGCCTTCAGCGCTGCCGGTATCTTTGCTCTCGGGATCATGCCGTACATCACGGCCTCGATTGTCATCCAGCTCATGGGTGCCGTCGTTCCGTATTTCCAGAAGCTTCAGCGTGAAGGAGAGGAAGGGCGTCGCAAGATTACGCAGCTGACTCGGTACGGTACGATCATGGTCACCGCGCTGCAGTCCATCGGTTTCGCGATCAACCTGCAATATGGCGCTACCGGTCAGGCCATAGTCATCGGGCCCACGTTCTTCATGATCTCCACGGTCATTGTGCTCACCTCGGGTACCATGTTCGTCATGTGGCTTGGGGAGCGCATCACGGAAAACGGAATCGGTAACGGTATTTCACTGATCATTATGATCGGTATCGTGGCCTTCCTGCCAACGTCGCTCCTGAACGAGTTTGAGCTGTCAAGCAACCTGTTCATCTTCCTGCTCGAAATTGGCGTCCTGTGTGTTGTCACTGCAGGGGTTGTGCTGATTACTCAGGGCACGCGTCGCGTTCCGGTCCAATATGCGAAGCGCGTAGTTGGACGAAAGGTATATGGCGGTTCGACGCAGTACCTGCCGCTCAAGGTCAACGCTGCCGGTGTGATGCCGATCATCTTTGCGCAGTCGATCATGTTCGTTCCTGCCACGTTCGCGACCATGTTTCCTGAATCGGCAACCATGCAGCAGATGGGCGTCTTCTTCACGGACATCTCCTCGTGGGGCTACTCGGCTATCTTCTTCGTGATCTGTGTGTTCTTCACCTACTTCTACACGGCCATCGCGGTCAACCCGAAGGAAATGGCAGACACGATGAAGCGCCAGGGTGGATTCGTTCCCGGCATCCGCCCAGGAAAACAGACGAGCGAATTCATTGACAACATCCTGACGCGTATCACGCTTCCGGGATCGATTTTCCTCGGCCTTGTAGCCATCTTCCCGGCTTTTGCCATCCAGTTCGGTGTTACCTACGGTTTTGCCCAGTTCTTCGGTGGTACGTCCCTTCTGATTCTGGTCGGTGTTACACTCGATACGCTCCAGCAGATCGAAAGCCATCTCCTCATGCGCCATTACGATGGCTTCATGAAGTCCGGACGCGTCCGCGGACGTCGCTAAAAACTGATCCCGTACCCGCCAGTCATGGTCCACCTGAAGAACGATAAGGAGATTGAACGCCTGCGGGCCTCCGCCGACTTGGTCGGACGGACGCTCGGTGAGGTGGCCTCCCGCATCGCTCCCGGTGTGAGTACAAATGAGCTGGACAAGGTCGCTGAGGAGTACATCCGCGATCATGGCGCGGAACCGGCATTCAAAGGCTATCGTGTCGGAAGTCTCGTCTTTCCGGCAACGTTGTGCACGTCGGTCAATGATCAAGTAGTCCATGGTATTCCGACGGATGAACCCCTGCAGGAAGGCGATATCCTATCCGCTGACTGTGGCGTGATCATGGACGGTTTCTATGGCGACAGCGCGTACACGTTTGCGATCGGACAGGTCTCCGATGATACTCGCGCATTGCTGACTACAACTTACGAGTCCTTGATGTTGGCCATCGGCCAAGCAACCACAGGCAAGCGCCTCGGCGACATTGGTGCAGCTGTACAGAATCATTGCGAGGCCCGAGGATACGGCGTCGTCAAAGACCTGGTGGGACATGGCATTGGCCGCAGCCTGCACGAAGATCCTCAGGTGCCCAACTTCGGGCGTCCCGGAAGTGGGCGAAAGCTCAAGACGGGACTGACCATGTGCATTGAGCCCATGATCAATCGCGGTACGGCTTCAGTTCGGACGGAAGGAGACGGCTGGACCGTCAAAACGTCCGACTCGTTGCCCTCGGCCCACTATGAACACATGATTGCGGTTCGCCCTGGCGAGGCCGACATCCTGACCACATTCCGCTACATCGAGGAAGCCCTCGATGAGCTACCCTACGAACAGACCTCCACCCAAGCTTATGGCTAAGCAGAAGCCCATTGAACAGGATGGCGAAGTGATTGATGCACTTCCCAACGCCCAGTTCCGCGTCCGTCTCGAAAACGGACACGAGATTCTAGGGCTGCTCTCCGGAAAGATGAGGATGTATTTCATCAAGATTCTGCCCGGAGATCGCGTCAAAGTTGAATTGTCGCCCTATGACCTGTCCAAAGGGCGGATTGTCTACCGTTACAAGTAGGCTTCCGGCTGCAAAAAAGCTTCACATTACTTGCGTGAACCAGATGGTTCACGATGAGTAGTACATCGGCTACAACCAAAAATGGATTTGCGCTATAAGCGCGATCAAGATCCCAGATCGACATGAAAGTGCGTGCCAGTGTCAAAAAACGCAGCTCCGACGACAAGATTGTCCGTCGTAAAGGCCGCGTTTATGTGATCAACAAGAAGAACCCGAAACACAAACAGCGTCAGGGATAGGCCACAAGCCTGATTCCGCGCATTATCGTTGGACCTATGCCACGAATTGCAGGACAAGATCTTAACGTCAAGAAGCGGGGCGAGATCGCTCTGACCGCCGTTTTCGGCATCGGTCGCCCTCGCGCCATCGAAATTCTCACCCGCTGCGACGTCGATCCTGATGAGCGCCCTGAGAATTGGACGGACGATCAGACGAAAGCCATCCGGAAGCTCATCGAAGATGAGTACCAGGTGGAGGGTCAGCTTCGTACGGAAGTACAGCTGAACATCAAGCGCCTGATGGATATCGGCTGCTACCGGGGTCTTCGCCATCGCCGTGGCCTTCCGGTCCGTGGTCAGCGCACGCAGACGAACGCTCGTACTCGTAAGGGTAAGAAGAAGACGGTAGCCGGCAAGAAGGCGGCACCTCGCAAGTAATTTTCATTCCCCACCACACAGGTGGGGCCGTTTAACCATCCCAACACACCATGGCTAAAAGACAACGGGGCGGAGGACGCGCACGTAAAAAGAACGTAGTTGTTGAGTCCAACGGACAGGCTCACATCAAGGCTACATTCAACAACGTGCAGGTCACGCTTACGGATCAGTACGGGAACACGATTTCCTGGGCCAGCTCGGGCAAGATGGGTTTCAAGGGCAGTCGCAAGAACACGCCCTATGCCGCACAGATTGCTGCTTCAGCAGCCGGCAAAGAAGCTCACGACCTCGGTCTGCGTCGCGTGGAAGTATTCGTGAAAGGCCCGGGATCCGGTCGTGAGTCAGCTATTCGTGCACTCTCGGCAGTAGGCCTTGAGATCGCTACGATCCGCGACGTCACTCCCGTTCCCCACAATGGCTGCCGGCCCCCGAAACGTCGCCGCGTCTGACGCGAACGACATCCACTGCTCCGATGGGGCAGCGGCTCGGGACTAAGCCCGGCTATGGGTAGCGGAAAAGCTCCCATACGTTCAGGAAAACCCTTAACGAGAGGTAAATAATTATGGCCCGTTACAGAGGCCCCAAGCAGAAGATTGCGCGCCGCTTCAAGGAGCCAATCTTCGGTCCTTCTAAAGCGCTAGAGCGCAAGCCCCATCCACCGGGGCAGCATGGACGTAATCGTCGTCGCAAAGAAAGCGATTACTCCGTCCAGCTCAAGGAAAAGCAGAAAGTGAAATACACCTACGGTGTTCTTGAGCGTCAATTCCGCAAAATCTTTGATAAGGCCGCCCGTAAGAAGGGTGTTACCGGTGAGAACCTCCTCAAATTCCTTGAGGCTCGTCTCGACAACACGGTATTCCGCCTTGGTTTTGCTCGCACCCGTCGTCAGGCTCGCCAGCTGGTAAATCACGGACACGTCATGGTGAATGGCCGCGTCCTGAACATTCCCTCGGCTCAGCTGCGTAGTGGTGACATTGTGGCAATGCGACCGAAAAGTCGCAACCTGTCATTGGTTGCTGATGCCATGGATCGGACACGTAAGGCTTTCCCCTGGCTCGAAGTGGATCACAAACTTCTTCAGGGCAAGTTTCTCGATTACCCCACCCGTGAAGACATCCCGGAGAATATCAAGGAGCAGCTCATCGTCGAGCTCTACTCCAAGTAGTTCTTCCTGATAGGCTTACGGGCGACATTCGCAGCCGCATCATTGGCGCGGACAGTCGCATTCAGATCACTTATTTGAGATCAAGCTGTTATGAGTACTTACTCAATCCAGATGCCCGACGGTGTCGAACTGGAAGAGACCACCGAAACGTATGGACGCTTTGCTATCCAGCCGCTTGAGCGCGGTTTTGGGGTAACCATTGGAAACGCTCTTCGCCGCGTACTGCTGTCATCCCTACAAGGGTTTGCCATTACCGCTCTCAAGATTGACGGTGTGCAGCACGAGTTTTCCACGCTCGAAGGAGTAACGGAAGATGTTGCAGACATCATTTTGAACTTGAAAGGCGTTCGCCTCCGCTCCAACGATGCCGCTGATGGCAACATCAGCTTCATCGTGAAAGGCCCAGGCGCATGGACTGCCAAGAATATTGCAGACGCCACAAGCGACTACGAAGTCCTGAACCCTGATCACCACGTCGCTATGGTTGCCGAAGGCACCAGCTTCGCCGTTGAACTGCGCATGGAGCGTGGTCGTGGCTACGTACCAGGAGACGAGAACAAACGTGCTGACGATCCTATCGGAGTCGTCGCCATGGATGCCATCTTCACGCCGATCAAGAACGTCCGCTACACGGTTAACCAGACGCGTGTAGGCGAGAAGATCGACTTTGAAGCGCTGACCATGGAAGTAACCACAGACGGATCTGTTCTGCCTGAGGACGCACTTGCCGCTGCTGCACAGATCATGCGTGATCATGTGAACCTGTTCATCAAGATGGATCAGGAGCCACAGCCAACTGAAGAGGAGAAGGAAGTCGATGCCGAAGTTCAGCGCGTTCGTGAGCTGCTGAACCAGTCTGTTGACGAGCTTGACCTCTCAGTGCGTGCACACAACTGCCTGAAGGCAGCCAACATCAAAACGATCGGGGACCTCGTACGTCGCGAAGAGTCCGAAATGCTGAAGTTCCGCAACTTCGGCCGCAAATCGCTCCAAGAGCTGATGGCGGTCATCGAGGAGCGCAACTTGCAGTTCGGCATGGACGTGGATCGTTTCCTCGAAGACGTTAAAGGATAAGCCAAGCGTCCCTGGTGGACGAAAACTGATTCAGACCTATGAGACACCAGAAGAAAGGATTTAAGCTTGGACGTACGGCCTCGCATCGAAAGGCGACGCTGTCGGCGCTCACCCGAGCACTTATCCGTCACAAGCGAATCACAACAACCCTGACCAAGGCCAAGGCGCTGCGTCAGTTCGCTGAGCCGGTTATCAACCGAGCAAAGGAGGACACGACGCACAACCGCCGCGAGGTTTTCCGACGCTTGCAGGACAAGCATGCGGTAACCGAACTGTTCAGCGAGATCGCAGACAAGATCAAGGACCGCCCCGGTGGTTACCTGCGTATCGTCAAGCTAGGACAACGCGCCGGTGACTCTGCCGAGATGGCCATGGTTGAATTCGTCGATTTCAACGACATCAAGCCGTTCGGTTCGAGCAGCGGTTCCAGCAAGAAGACGCGCCGTGCTGGCCGTCGTCGTGGAGCAGGTGCAGCAGTCGCTGCAGCGCCGGTGGCTGACGAAGTTGCCGAAGCAGTAGCTGAAGAGGCTGTTGCCGAGGAAGCTCCGGAAGCCGAAGCAGTAGCTGAAGAGCCTGCCGCCG
>JAURNP010000107.1 GCA_030830105.1 Rhodothermales bacterium
ACTCATCTTGTGGACAGCTTCGGCCAGTGACAGGACGCTGTCCTGGCGCACATAACGCCCCAGGACTCGGGCGAATGCCCCGTAGTTGCGAGGATGAGGTACACCCTCTCCAAGGGCTGGAATGCCACCATCTGATGAGATGGATGTCCAAGGGTGTTGCATTATGGAGCGCACGTCCTCGGGAGACATGGAGTGAAATACGCCTGAGCAGCTGCCTGCTTCGACCAACTCTAGAGCCACTTCGGCTGCGCCGGTAACGGTGACTGGGTGTCCTCGTTCCAGAAGGATATCTGCCAGGCTTTTTCCGTTAAACGAACCATCGAATTCACACCGGGCAGCGACAATGGTTGCCGGATCCGCGCCCCGTTCGACGGTGATGTGCTCGATTACATCTGCTCGGATTCGCGCGCGTTGGATCGGGTCCGCCAGTCGCGCCTGCAGGGCTTGGAACCCACCGTCCTTACTCCAAGTCGGAAACAGGATGGTCAATCCCGTGCTCGACGCTGTGTAGGGATACAGGTCTGAACTGGCGTCGACCCCTTCCGCTCTGGCCTGATCGATCAATGCCAGAGACTGATCCGCCATGCCCCATCTTCCTTCTCCGATCACTTTGTGGTGAGTGATCTGGACTCGGGCACCGGAGCGACGGCCTACTTCCAGGACCTCGTCGACGCTTTCAAGCAGCAGTCCCCCCTCGTCCCGGATATGCGAGATATACATCCCGTCATGTTCAGCCACTAGCGCGGCCAGGGTAGCCACCTCATCAACGCCCACAAATGCGCCCGGTGTGTACTCCAGCCCGGATGACAAGCCAAACGCTCCATCCATCATCGCCCGCTCAACCTGTCTGACCATCTCACTCAGGGATTCCTGCGCTGCCGGTACGTTTTCCTGTCCCACTATGCGTCCTCTCAGGGATCCATGGCCGAAAAACACGCCCACATTGATAGCCGCCGGATGTACATCCATGTACGCTAGAAACGCTCCCACATCCTGCATGGAAGAACCGTCCTGGCCTCCCAGCACGGTCGTCACGCCTTGCCGGACATAGTTTTCTGCATCGGGGCGTAGCGAGATGGCGCTTTGCTCGATGCTGCCACTGGTGGCATGACTGTGGATGTCGATAAATCCAGGTGCAGCTACCAGGCCCTTGGCAGAAATTCGCTCTGTAGCGGTAGCGTGCGACAAGTCTCCGACCGCGGCAATGCGATCACCAGAGATGGCGATATCCCCCTTGATCGGAGCGCTGCCCGACCCATCAACGATTGTAGCACCTTCGATAAGGACATCGTAGTCAGCGTTTCTGTCTGCACAGGAGGACACCAGCAGAAATACAAGGACAGTCAGGATGGGCAGGGTACGATTCATCGTTCTCCACGGAATACGGCGCGGCCCGACATTACGTCGGTGTGTTCTCCTTCTTTCAGGACGTGGCCGCCGTTTACAAATACATGATGCATACCGGTGGCAAGCTGATGTGGTTTTTCAAAGGTAGCGTGGTCCTGGATGGTCGCAGGGTCGAAGATGGCAATGTCTGCGAAATAGCCTGGCTGGAGGCGTCCGCGATTCTCCACGCCCAAATTCTCGGCGGGAAATGAAGTCAGCCGACGAACGGCTTCCTCGAGTGGGATGACCTGCTCATCCCGGACATACTTACCCAGCAGACGAGCAAAGTTGCCATATGCCCGAGGATGCGGGTTACTATTCAGGTTTTCGCCCTCTGGCGCCATCGAGCCGGCGTCGGAATCGAATGCCATCCAGGGAAGGCCGATTTGCTTACGGACATTTTCCTCAGACATCAGGAAATAAACCGTGCTGACACGCGTCGAGTCGGAAATGACAAGATCGATTGCCACATCCTCAGGCGTGGTCCCGCGCTCGGCAGCAATGTCGGCCAGGGTGCTCCCCGTCAGGTACCGGAGCGAGTCCTGGCGGAAGCCTACAACCATGATGCCTTCCGGACCGGCCGCAAGCCCCAGATTTTCCCACTCATCGGTTGGGATACGCATTTCTTCCAGCACGCGGGTACGAATTTCAGGGTCCATCAGACGTTCCCGCCACGACCCAAATCCTCCTTCCTGTACCCATGGTGGCATGTGCGCGTCCAGACCGGTGGCTCCTGCTACGTAAAGATACATGTCGGCGGTAATGGCCAACCCCTGAGCGCGCGCCGCTTCGATGCGGGCTATGGCCTGATCCATTTTGGACCAGTTACTTTCGCCGGCCGCCTTTAAGTGATAGACCTGTGCTTTTACGCCGGCTTCGCGTGCAATCGTGATCAACTCCTCCAATGCTTCCAGTAGCCGATTGCCCTCGGATCGCATGTGCGAAATGTACATGCCGTCATATTCAGCGACCACTTTGGATAGCTCGACAAGCTCCTCCGTGTCCGCATAAAAGGCCGGCGCATAGATCAAGGACGTGCCCAAGCCCATCGCTCCCTCTTCCATGGCCTGGCGGACAAGCCCCTTCATACGCTCCAATTCTTCCTCGGTAGGAGCGCGATCTTCGTGTCCAAGTTCATGGATGCGCACAGTCGTGGCTCCAACGAATGAGGCCACATTGGTCGAGACGCCCTGCTCTTCGAGCAGATCGAGAAATTCTCGCAAGGTGGTCCAAGTCGGGCGGCCTTCGACGCTGTATTCCTCTGACTTCATCGATGCATTCAGCGGGCCTTCGGACCATCCTTCACCGAACACCTCGAGCGTCACTCCCTGGACGATATCACTCATCGAGCGCCCGTCGCGTCGGAGGTCGCCCGGTGCCCAGCTAAGCATGTTGATGAATCCGGGAGTGACGGCCAGGCCCTTGGCATCCACATCCGTGCGCGCCGTCCAGTCCGAAAGGTCACCCAAGGCAGCGATCGTATCTGAGGAAATGGCTAAGTCTGCCGCGAAGGGTGCCTCACCGCTTCCGTCATAGACCAAGCCGCCCCGGATGATGGTGTCAGCGTCGGGGGGCTGGCAGGCCGAGATAAAAAAAACCAGTACCAGGGTGGGAATGAGCGAGCGCATCGAAGTCGAGGGCAAGTGGAAAGGCCGCTCAAGATGCATACTATCCGGAGAGGGGGCAAGCAGGGCCTCTCTTCTCGCGCAGATTCAGGCAAAAGAGAGGGGCGCTGGCAGCAAATGCGGCCAGCGCCCCGAAAGAAAGAGCTGAGAGGGAGGGTCAGCTGTTTTCCGATATCAAATAAACGAAACGGGTTCGCTTGTGTCAAGAATCGTCATAGACTGCGACCGAGAAGGGCCCCGGGCCTCACTGGGAGCGCCCTGACCGATTCACCAATGTGGCATGGGATTGATCCACAGCCATCATCAGGATTTCGCTGATATTTACGTGCGCCGGACGTGCGGCACACCACAGGACCGCCTCGGCCACATCGTCAGGTACGAGTGGGTTAGTATTCGCGTAAACCTTGTCTGCTCGCTCCTCGTCCCCGTCGAATCGAACAAGCGAGAATTCGGTTTCGACGAGTCCCGGATCCACGGAAGAAACCCGGACCCGGGTACCATGCAGATCCATCTTCAGTCCCTCATTCAGCGCTCGCACGGCATGTTTGGTGGCGCAGTAAACCGTGCCGCCCGGGTAGACCCATCGGCCCGCTGTCGATCCGATATTCACAATATGCCCGCTATTGCGCTCGACCATCCCTGGAACGATGGCGCTGGTCACGTGAATCAGACCTTTCACGTTGGTTTCGAGCATGCCCTCTAGGTGTTCAGGCCGTGTTTCGTACGACTTGTCCAGTCCAAGTGCCTTTCCAGCATTATTGATGAGTAGGTCGATGCGCCCCCACTCATCTTTCAGGGAGCGGACGACGTCTAAAACAGCATCCCTGTCCGTAACATCCAGGCTGACCGAAAGTGATTCGGTCTGGTATTTTGATTCCAACTCTCTTGCGAGGGTTTGAAGCCTCTCGGCCCGTCTGGCGGTCAGAATCAGCCGAGCTCCTGCGCGGGCAAACGCAACGGCGCAGGACTTACCGATTCCGGAGGATGCTCCGGTAATGAACACAATACGATTTTCGAGGTTGGACACGGCGAACTGAACGTAGGTGGCACAAGCAAAAGAGACCGTCATCTTGCAAACGACTCGGGGGCAAGATACAGGGAGAAACCCATATCACTTTGCCGAAGCACGGTTCACCCGAACCATGAGTGCTGGATCGGCCTCCAGCCCACTCATCACAATTAATACGAGCACGGAACACCAATGACTGTTGTACATCGCCTGATCGGACTACTTTTGCTGACGCTGATGACGTCACCCTCTTTTGCTCAAGGAGTCACCGGTGCACGTCAAGTGTGTGACGGCGGAAAAGCCGCAGGGTTCGATTGTAAGAACGTCGATCTCATTGCATGGATGGACCGTTCCCAGCTCACCACCGAGCCTTTAACGACGGATCCTTTCGGAAACATCATTCAGCCCAGTTTTCAGATGAACGACATGTGGGGTTGGGAGCATGATGAAAGCGGCCGATCCTTTCTGGTTGTGGGCCGGACCAATGGAACGGCATTTGTCGAGGTGACCGACCCTTTCAACCCGGTTTTTCTTGGCGAGCTTCCTTCAAGTGAAGTGGATTCTCAGGGGAATCCACGTCAATCCACCTGGCGCGACATGAAAGTCTATGCCAACCATGCCTACATCGTTGCGGACGGTGCGCCCGGTCACGGCATGCAGGTGTTCGATCTCACCCAACTACTCACGGTGACGGATCCGCAGGTTTTCTCGCTGACAAATCACTACACGCTGGTCAGTTCGGTTCACAATATCGTGATCAACGAGGACACCGGATATGCTTTCGCGGTAGGCATGGGAGGCGGCATCGAGCCCTGTGGAAGTGGCTTACACATTATCAACCTGGTTGACCCGGCCAATCCCGAGTTCGTCGGGTGCTATGCTGAATTTGGTACATCACGGGGCGGAGGAGGCTATACGCATGACGCCCACTGTGTAGTTTATAACGGCCCAGATGACGATTGGTCAGGCAGTGAGATTTGCGTCAACTCGAATGAGCGATCTGTCGTCTTCACGGATGTAACGCAGAAGCAGGCTCCATCAACCATTTCTGTCGGTCAATACCCTGCCACGGAATACACTCACCAGGGGTGGTTATCCGCCGATCATCGCTACTATTTCCAAGGGGACGAGTTGGATGAGGCCCGCGGTGCTGTTGGGAGTACCCGTACCATTATCTGGGATGTTCAGGATCTGGACGACCCGGTGGTTGCCGGGGAATTCTTCGCCCAGCGCAATACCATCGACCATAATATGTACGTCCGCGGCCATCTACTCTTTCAGAGTCAGTATGTGGACGGGTTGCGCATCCTGGATATTTCAGACGCGGTCAATCCCATCGAAGTGGGCTTCTTCGATACCCACCCTTCTGATGCGTCAGTTTGGGCTGGTTCTTGGAGCAACTACCCGTTCATGAAGGACAACATGGTAGCCGCCACCAGCTCAACGGATGGTCTGTTCATCATGCAGCCTGCATCCAGCCTTGTGACGGCAATTGAGAGTGGACAAGAACTTCCAGACGCGGTGTCGCTGCTGGATGTGTATCCCAACCCCTTCATGTCCGAATCGCTGGTTGAGATCGTCATGGCGCGAACCGAGTCCGTACGAGTTGAGCTGATTGACGCACTTGGACGCTCAATGCAGGTACTTTTCGAAGGAACGGTCTCAGCAGGAGAGACGCTCCGCCAATATTTGCCGGGTGACGGACTTGCTGCCGGGATGTATCTGGTTCGGGTCCAAGGTGAATCATTTGAGACCACCAGGCGGATCGTGAAAGCACAGTGACTCTTGAGCTTCCAATAGCAGGAAGCGTGCGCGCAAGAGTTCCTTTTTGGACTCGCATCCTGAAAACGGGCCTGGGACTTGCGTTCTTGGGGTGGCTAGGGGCCGCACCCTTGCATGCCCAGGACGCCAAAGGGAAGACTGGTGCTGGCTCGTTGCTGGCAGCCAAATCTGCCCAGGGATCGGTCATGTGTCTTGATGGCTCGGCCGCCGATTATCCGTGCTTGAATGTGGATCTCGTTTCATTTCTGCCCCTGGCCGAGATGGGCGCGGGTCCCGGAGGACGACTGAATGATGCATGGGGATGGGTAGACCCGGAAACCGGCCAGCGCTGGGCGCTCATGGGTCGTCAAGATGGTGTTTCCTTCGTGGACATCACGAATCCAGCATCGCCCAGATATGCCGGGGAATTACCGATGCCCGCGACGGCCCAGTCCAATGTCTGGCGCGATATCAAGGTAGACGGGTGGTATGCATTCGTCGTGGCGGATGGGAGTGCTTCCCGACAAGGAATGCACGGTATGCAGGTGTTCGATTTACGTCGACTCCGGGATGCGAACGCCACCCCGATCACCTTCACTGCTGATGCGAACTACACGGAATTCTTCGTGGTGCACAATGTGGTCGTCAATGAGGATTCCGACCGGGCCTATGGCGTGGGAGGGCGCCGCGATAAGCAATCGTGCAATGGTGGGCTGCACATGATCGATATTTCAGATCCTCTCAACCCGACCTTTCTGGGTTGCTTTGCAGACCGTGGTACAGGCAGAGCTGGCGGCGGTTATATCCATGATGCCCAGTGTGTGGTCTACGATGGCCCGGATCGCGCGTATGCTGGCCGGGAGATCTGCGTGGGGTCGAACGAAACGGCTATTTCAATCGCTGACGTTACGGATCCGACTGCGCCGGTGGGTATCTCTCGTGGCACCTATCCGAATGCTTCCTATGTGCACCAGGGATGGTTCAGCGAAGATCAGCGATACTTCATTCAGAACGATGAACTCGATGAGCGCGTCTTTGACGCCCGCACGCACACCTATATCTGGGATCTGGCCGATCTGGATGATCCGGTCCTGCTGACGGACTTTGCAGCCAACGTGGTCTCAACAGATCACAACCTGTACGTGCGAGGTGACTTCGTATATCAGGCGAACTATTCCAGCGGACTTCGGATCATGGACATATCCAATCCGGAAGATCCATTTGTGGCCGGGTATTTCGATACGCGTCCTGAAGACAGTGCGGTGAACTTCAATGGAGCCTGGACGGCATGGCCGTTCCCGGATTCAGATCTCGTGATCATTTCGAGCCGCGGGGAAGGGCTGTTCGTTGTCCGGCCGTCCTCTTTCATGGGTACCCGGTTTACGGCATTCGATGCGGTAGCGGAGTCCAATGGAGTCCGGCTGACCTGGTCGCTGAATCAGGTTTCTGAAGTGGATCGATTCGAGATCATCCAGTTTGATGCGACGGGTCCTCAGGTGACGGATGTCGTTGCTGTGACGCCTGGACAAACGACTTCATCAGCATTCCTCGAGACAGGCGAGGGTGCCTTCCGACTTCGCATCTCAGCAGTAAGCAAGTGTGGGGGGCGCATAGAGTCAACTGAATACGTGATCACGGTGTTGTCCGGTACCCACTTGATCGAGGCCCCCTGGCCGAATCCGGCAACGGTCACGGCGCAGTCGAAAGTGATTGTTTCGTCCAGTCAGATGGTCTCGGCTTCCGTTCACGACGCGCTTGGTCGGGAGCGGATCCGACTGTTCGACGATCGACTGGCTCCTGAGGAGGCGCTTCCCATCCGCATTGATACCTCATCGCTAGAGCCTGGCACCTACTTCCTGCATGTCGTCGGCGAGACGTTTTCCGAAACCATCTCTTTTGTCGTCGCCCGCTGATTCTTGGTGTGGTCTGGACTCCTTGCGCGTCGTGATGTGTGGTCCCTGTCGGTCTCATCTGTGGGGTTGAACCGACCCGAAAACCGCAGTTTTGAACGTATCCTGTAAATGCCAAGGTGCACTTTTTGAATGGGCACTGACGTTGGCGTTCACAGATTCATGACTTTTCGAAGCCATTCATATTACTCCGCGCGCCTGCTCTTGATAGCGGCCTTCCTCCTGATCATGGGATCCTGGTGGCTGGCAGGCTGTGAGCTGCTCGGTGAAGATGTCCCGACTCTTGCCGAGCCCACGGGGCCGGTGACGTACGAAGCGCATATCCAGTCGCTTTTCGACCGCAAATGCATAGCCTGCCATTCGGGAGAGGCGGCTGCCGGACTGGATCTATCCAGTTGGGATCATCTGATCCAGGGTTCGGATCGCGGCGAGGCCCTGATACCATTCCGGCCAGATAAGAGTGTGATGATCCGCTTGGCGGAATCCTACGATCGGGATCCGCACCCAGGAGGCAAATCCCAGCTTACAGACAAAGAGATAGGGCGCCTGAAGAACTGGATTGCAGACGGCGCACGCGGACCTTTGAACAGCGTGCCCTATGCAAGCTCTGCAAATCGACTCTACATAACTCACGCTTCGGCGCCGGTGATTACCATCATCGAATCCAGCAAGGCGGTGATCATTGCTCGTCTGGAACTGGAAGACTACGGGTTCACATCGAGGGCGCGGGCACGCCATGTCGCGGTAGAACCGGATGGTACCTTCTGGTACGCCTCGATTTCCAGCACGCGTTGGAATGAGCGCGAAGTGGTTGCCAAATTCAATCGTAGCAACCAATTGGTGGCGATGGTGCCCGTACCTGACCCCGGTCAGCTACTGGTGCATCCGACGCGGGACGAACTGTATGTATCCGTCGCGCCCGCGATTGATGACGACCGCATCTTTCATCGCACTCCAGCCGATCGCCGGGAAATTGTCCGCCTACGCCGATCCGATCTCTTCCTGACGCGATTGCCGGTGACGTATCGCGATGCGTATCCACTTGCAGCGCGGCCCCAGGGCGATGCTGTGTTCTCATCGAGCATGGAAGTCGATCAGATGGTCATCCTCAAGCCCGCCTCGGCCGATGTCACCTTCACACCGGTTCTGGGCACGAAACATCTCTTCCGCCATTTCTCCGTGTCCTCTGATGGACGATGGATGTGGGGGAGTGGGTATTGGAGCAACAGTGCCACGCTGTTCGATATCTCCAACCCAAACGACCTCGTTCAGCGCCAGTCACTATGGATGGGCTTCGATCCCCGGCAGATCGTCTGGGGACCGGATGATGACCTGGTCTACGTCGCCGTCCGTGGAGCCGATGCGGTTCAGGTCATCAATTCCACGCTTGGTTCGGTCGACTATCAGATTGTTCACCCGGCCATGCAGCAACCGGTCGGTATCGGGCTCTCACCGAATGATTCCACGTTGTTTGTAACTGCCGAAAACACCGAGGCAACGTGGCGCGGCCATCATCAATTCCCGGAAGATCCTGCGCCGGGATTGATTCTGGTGATTGATCGGGCATCCCGACAGGTTCGAAAGATTCTCGAGAGCGCAACCGGAGCCTCCGCAGTAGCTGGCAGATAGGAGCCGGAATGCGGTGCATTCGGACAGACCCCTCTCGCGGACCTAGTTGTCCTTCTTGCGACGGATCTCCAGGATTGTCATTCCGATG
>JAURNP010000108.1 GCA_030830105.1 Rhodothermales bacterium
CATACACCGCGCCTGCGCCGTCGGATTGACTGGATGCAGCAACCGCTACAAAGCCATCACCGACGACGACGTTGGAGCCGAAACCGTCTTCTTCACCGAGATCATCGGCGGTCAGCGCAGTACCCGCATCCCAACTGCCATCATCTTGACGAGCATACACATACGCCATGTTGCTACGAGACGCGCCAGCGGCGAGGTACCATCCGTTCGAATCCAGTGCGTTGCCAAAACCGTCACCATTCTCACCACCGCCTGGAGCAGTCAGCTGGTACGATTCGGTCCAGGCGCCTTCGTCGGCTTTGTTGAATACGTAAAGGGCACCGGCGAACTGGCTGTTTCCGGTTTCACCAACGATGACATCAGTTCCGGAAATGGCTACAGAGCCACCGAATCCCTGGGCGTTGGACGAAACGAGACATGCCGCCGAAACGACGAGCCCGCACAGAAAGGGTAGAAATCTTCTCATGGTCAAGGTGGGTGGGTTGGATGAAAGAAGCAAAGCAATCTAGCGGATCGCGTCCGAACCTGCGAGTGTAATTCGCAGCGCGATCAATTGGGGCGAATCCGATCAATGACGGATGATGGAGCGGGTAACTCTGCTCCGCGATCCGGCAACGCGTACAAGGTAGAGTCCCGACGCCCAGTTTGACGTATCGAACGTTGTATTCATTTCGCCGGCGGCGGCATTTGGACTCATGGTACGCCTCTCGATTACCCGCCCCAGAGCATCATGTACGGTGATCTGGATCGGTCCATGCATCACGTCCGAGGTTGTCCGCGTTCTGACCGTGAGCTGATCGCTGACCGGAACGGGAAAAACGTCCAATTCGAAACCGGCCCGGACCACCACATCTTCCGTTGACGCGCCGGAAACAACGCGAACAAGGACCTCTGCTTCATTGGAAGTCTGCGATCTTACAAAGGTACCGCTGGCCTGCAAGGACCCCGCGATATCCAGCGTCACAGCATTACCATCGAGATCAAAGGCGCCGGATGACGCTACGTTCATCAGAAACAGGACCTGTTCACCAGATGCAAAGAGTGCCCCGGTCAGCGACTCGGTGGTTTCCGTTTCCAACTGCTGCGGCGTATCTGGCACCTGATTGGCGATCAACCCGCCCCCTTCCAAGAGGGCTGTGACTGATACATGGACCAGGTTATCTACTTGCTCCCAGCTGTTGAGTACACCCGTTGCTCCGGACGTTGGGCCTGGCGAAAGGATGGAGAGTTGAATAACTCCCGGATCGGCAACAATGCGCAGGGAGCCGACACTGATAGGGCTGCCAAAATTGAAGTTCAGACTGTGAGGGCCCTGGTTTTGCATGTTCGCATCCAGGACATGAACAGAATCGATGGCAGCAGGGTCGTTCCCCATCGCGACTGTAATGACCCCTTCGACGGGGATCTCTTCATCATCCTCGGCAACACCCAGCACAGTTTCCACTGTCGAATCGAACGATAACACGGACACCTCCGGATCGATCGCAAATCGCTGGATGGGCACTGTTTCGAGCATGTACCGAAACGAATCCTCCCCAAGAAACCCGGAATTGGGATCGTAACGAAAAAAGCCTCCACCCAGATCGGTCAAGGTTCCGTTCGCGGGCGGGAACGCCATCACGATCACCACAGAATCCTCAGGTGCAATTACATCATTGGCCAACAGCGCATCGGCCGGATGAAAGACGAGCCCGGAAGTGGGAACGACAAGTGTGTCGGCACGCGCTTGCAGCGACTGGGCTTCTGCCGTGTTCAAGGTAGAGTGCAGGATCAGGAAGCTGATCAATGCAAGCAGCGAGAAACGATAGGAGGAATAAATCACGAAGTGTAGACCAGCGTGGTCCGAAGTGGTAATTGGCGGCAACCGACTGACTGGTTTCCAAGCAGAAACGCAATTAGTCTGCTATACGGTAACCTGAAAGCCGCGTTTCATCCCGGTAAAGGTCACTCAACTGTTTAGAAAAAGGCCCGGGGCGTCCGTCACCGATCATCCGGCCATCCAGTTTCGTCACAGAGGCCAGTTCTCCCATAGTCCCCGAGCAGAACATTTCATCGGCACGATAGGCATCTGTATTGGAAATGCGACCCACATGCGCAGGAATCCCGTTCCTCTCGCATAGCTCCAACACGGTTTCCCTGGTAATGCCTTCAGGACATGCATCAGCCGCGGACGTGAAGACACAGCCGTTCTTGACCAGGAAAACGTGGGTACCGTGCGCTTCGGCAATGAACCCTTCCCGATCCAGCAAGAGGGCCTGATCGGCGCCGGCCGCATTGGCTTCGATCTTAGCCAGAATGGACTGGATCAGGTTGTTGTGGTGGATCTTCGGATCCAGACAGTCCGGTGGAAATCGACGAATGGAGGCTGTAATGAACGTCAATCCATCTGTCTGATAGACAGGGGGCTTGTATTCAGGAAGAATGATCAGCGTCGGACCGGACTGGTTCAGCCGCGGGTCCATCCCCGAGGTGACCTTGATGCCTCGGGTGAGTGTAAGCCGGATGTGCACGCCGTCGCGCATGTCATTGGCCTTCAGCGTCTGGCGAAGGGCATCGATAATGTCCGCCATGGGTGGTATATCCCGGAACGCGAGGGCCCGCGCCGATCCTTCCAATCGCTCAAGGTGTTCGATCAGTTTGAAGATCTTGCCGTCGTAGAGCCGCAGACCTTCCCATACTCCGTCGCCGCCCTGGACGATAGAGTCAAAAGGACTGATCCCTGCATGGTCGCGATGCACAAGCCGACCATTGATCCAGACCTGCAGGTCCTTATTCCGCTCATCAAACGTCTGCAGCATGGTTTCTTTGTTTAGTAGCGCCACGCCGTTTCTTTCGCAGCCAGACGAACGAGATCGGAAGCCCGGTCAGGAGGAAGGCGAGGTCTATGAGCGATTTCTCCCATTCGAACCATGCCCGGAATACCAGGAGCCCCACAACGCCGGCCAGATACAGAGCCGGCAGCCAGGGGTAAAGCGGGACTTTGTAGATGCCACCGGTGTGTTGAGCGTCGGCCTCCGGTTCTTCCCCTACTCCCTCGCGGCGGAATTTGAACAGCGCCAGGGTTGTCATCGTGTAGAAAATCAGGATCGCAAAGATCATCCCAGCGGCAATATCCTCGAAGGAGCCGCGAACAATGAGAATGACACCACCCCATACGCAATGCGCTACAATGGCCCGAGTGGGCGTCCGGAACCGCTCGTGTATATGATTGAGGGATTTGAAGAACAGGCCGTCTCGCGCCATGGCGTAATAGACCCGCGAGGAAGACAGCATCGTTCCATTGATGCTGGAAACCGCCGATACGATAGCCAGGACGGCTACCACAGCGGCACCTGCCGAGCCGAGCATCATACCAGCCACATCCGCTGCTGGCGTCGTTGTGGCACGTAATCCTTCGACACCCATCACGTAATAGTAGATGGTGATCATGGCCACATAGATGACAATGATGATACTGAGACCCACCATCATGCTTCGCGGAATGATCTTACGCGGATTGGTCATCTCACCTGCCACATAGCCCACCCTGTCATATCCGGTATGGGTGAACAAGATGAGCATCAAGGCTGGGATCAGGTTGGATAGAAAACCGACATTCTGAAGCGGAGGAGCCGTCTGGGCCAAGCGACTCTCAGAACCTCCCAGCAGGAACAGGAAGAGCAGAACAAAGGCAGCCAGGCCTGCCACCTTGGCAACAGTCGTCACCCGCTGGAACAGAGCTGACCACCGCAAACCGACGAAATTGAACACACCCAGCAGGGCGATGATGCTGAGCGCCACACCGGTATGGGACCAGCCGTCCAGCGGCGTGAAATAGCCGATATAATCCGTGGCGATGATAGCCAAGCCAGCAGCCGGGCTGGTGCGGATGATGAACAACTGTGCCCAGCCGAACATGAAGCCGGCGAACGATCCGTAGGCCCGAGTTATGTAGCTGTACTCGCCGCCTGTGTCCGGTAGGCGGGTCCCCAACTCGGCGTAGATCAGTCCGCCCATGACGACAAATGCCGCGACGATCATCCAGGTGATGATCGTCGCGGTAAAGTCCGGGAAGTACCCCGCAATGAGGTACGGTGTGGAATAGATGCCTGATCCGATCGTAATACCGATCAGCAGGGCTATTCCATCAAATGTGGTGAGTTCGCGTCTCAGAGTGGCCATGCGAGGCAAAATGCAACCTACCTGCATCAGATGCCATCATCGACTCGATTTCCCTTCGATCTGTCGTAAATCAGGACAGATCAGTTGAGCTCGAATCGGACCGGAATGGACATGTACACAGAGACGGCGCGTGCACGCTGCATCCCAGGCGTGTAGGTCAATTTCATGACACCCTGAACGGCTTCCTTATCCAGTACCTCGTGCACTCCGCGCAGGATCGTGGGCTCTGAAGGAGTCCCATCGGGCAGGACTACGATTTGAACGACTACTACACCTTCTATGCCTGCTTTGCGGGCGATTTCAGGATAGGATACATACTTGTAGAGTTCGTTCAGGCCTCCAACAATTTCAGGTGCCTTCTCGACGATCACAAAGATCTCTTCTTCCTCCTCTGCCGGCTCAGCCGGTGGGGGTAGCAAATCCACGGCCACGGCGTCGAGGTCCAACGAAACGTCGAGATCCAGGTCAATGTCATCGAGTACTTCATCGTTCGGTACTTCTACTGGTACCGGCGGACGAGGTGGTGGCGGTGGCTTCTCGAGCTGAGCCGTCTGAATGATCTCTTCCATCTGAACGATCTCCTGATCCGGCATGACGTAGTCGAGGGTTTCCCCCCCGGTCAATGAGACGCGGAAAGCGCCCGTGGTCATGGCAATGGCCATGATCAGACCAACCTGTCCCATGATCAGGTATTCGCGGCGCCGGCGCACGTAGGATGCACCGCGCTCCTTGAAACGCTGCTTCAGAGCTTGATTGGAGAGCCCCTCAGAGGTCATTTCCCGTTTGGGAAGCTGACCAAACTTGTTACCGTAGGCCGGAAGAAACTTGCCGACGAGGAATGATCGTGACATTCGATTTCGATTGGTTTGGGTGGCGGGGTGTGGCTGCCATTTAGAACGCAATACGGGATCATTGCCAGAAAGTTAGGGGAAGTTGCAGCCGTAACACTTTCATCACATACCGTTCTGGTCAGCTTCATCACAGCTGCGCACACCCTTCACGATCGAATCGCAACCAAAAAAAACGCCCCTCAGGAAATCTGAGGAGCGTTTCAGTACTCATGGACACCTTGCGAGTCATCGCATGAAATAAAAGTGGTCAGTGGGTCCATGTCCTTTTCCGATAGGCAGTCCGGCCTTGATCGCTTCGTGTACATAATCATGCGCGCTGGTCACGGCGTCAGGTATCGAATCCCCGTGCGCCAGGCGGGCAGCAATCGTCGCGGCATAGGTACACCCGGTCCCATGGGTATGAGGCGTGTCAATACGAGCAGAGCGCAGCACGTAGAAAACTTCACCATCAAAAAGCACATCAACCGCATCTTCCTCGGCATCCAGATGACCTCCCTTCACCAGAACCGCCTGAGGACCCATCGCATGGATAGCTCGGGCGGCCTCTCGCGCATCCTGCTCAGTCAATATCTCGCCTCCCACCAGCCGGGCAGCCTCATGGGCGTTTGGGGTGCACACCGTAGCGAGCGGAAGCATCAGGCGCGTCAATGCATCAACTGCGTCGTCCTGCAACAGGGAAAACCCACTCTTCGAAATCATGACCGGGTCCACGACCAGTGGTGAAATACCCAAGTCGGTGACAACCTGCGATACCGTTTCGATAATACCAATCGAGGAGAGCATACCGGTCTTCGTTGCTGCCACAGAGAAGTCAGACAGGACCGCCTCCAGCTGGCTACGAATCAGACTCAGCGGCAACTCGAATGCGTCGGTTACCGCCACGGTATTCTGCGCCGTAATGGCTGTGATCACCGAAGCGGCAAAGGTGCCATTGGCCTGCATGGCCTTGATATCGGCCTGGATGCCGGCTCCTCCGCCAGAATCACTACCAGCGATGGTCAATGTGACTGGAATAGACATATGATTCGCTCGCTACAGCACTAATTCGATGGATTAATCGCGTTCAAGCGGCTCAATGAGTGCTTGAGAGAACGCGTCAACGGCCTGAAAGAGGATTGGTGCCTGCATTAAACCGGAGAGAACGGCTACTCCGTGAGCCTCGGTTTCTGTGCATGGTCTCACGCGCTCGGGCGTAATACCCCCAATTGCAATAACGGGCATCGTCCCCGCAGCTTCAACGGCCTCCCTAAGCCCTACTAATCCGCGTGGAGGCTCGCCTCGGTGTGATCCCGTTTCAAATACATGGCCAAACAGCACGTAATCCATCCCCTCCTCCCGCGCGCGATCAACCTCTTCAGCCGAATGGGTACTTCGCCCCTCCAGGTTACGAAGTCCTCTGGAAGAGCTCAGAGAGGAGCGCCGTGAAAAGGGTGAGTAGGAGGTACGATGCCAGCCGACACCGAGCTTGCGCGCCACATCCTCAGGCCCGTTCAACCCGATTCGGACCGTCCTATGGACAGCCCGCATTCGCTCGATCAGAATCCTGGCACTGAGTTCAACGATGTCCGGGCGCGCTCCATGGTCGCGCAAGATGATCCATTCCACTCCGTAGCGGACGGCTTGAACAATTCGCTGGTCCAGACCGGGTTGGGTGAACCCGTCCGCGATGAGAAGCAGCCGGGGACGTTGACCACTGGTATCCATACCATGGGAAGTCAAATCACTACTGGCCAACGCGCCCCTGCATGGGCGAGGAAGCCTGTGCAAAGAAGCGACGTGGGATACGGCCGGCCGAGTAGGCGAATCGCCCCCCCATGACGGCATGCCGCATGGCGGCCGCCATCTGAACAGGATGCTCAGCCTTGGAAACGGCCGTATTGAGAAGAATCCCGTCGTAGCCCAGCTCCATGGCGAGAGCGGCATCACTCGCCGTTCCGATTCCGGCATCCACAATCAATGGGACGCTCGGCAGCAATTCTCGAATCAGCTGCAAATTGTATGGATTTACGAGCCCCATGCCGCTGCCGATCGGGGAGGCCAGCGGCATCACTGCCGCACAACCGATATCAGCCAGCTTCCGACAGGTAATGGGGTCGTCATTGGAATAGGCCATCACAGTAAATCCTGACATCACCAACTCGGACGCAGCCTTGAGTAACTGTTCCGAATCGGGCATTAGGGTCTCGTCATCCCCGATTACTTCCAGTTTGATCAGATCTGTCTCCAGCGCCTCACGAGCCAATTCCGCAACCAGAACGGCTTCTTTAGCTGTGTAGCAGCCGGCTGTATTTGGAAGCAAAGCAACCGGTAGCGACCGGATCGTGGAAAGGAATCCCTCCTCCTGTTCATCATCCAGGTTGATCCGACGGATCGCCACCGTAATGAGCTCTGTCCCTGACGTAGCAATGGACTCAAGTAGTACCTGCATATTCGGATAGCCCGAGGTACCCAGAAGCAATCGGGAATGCAGAGTCAGGGAGCCAATGACCAGTGGGTCACCGCAAGCGTGGTCGTCTTTCTGAGCTGTGGATTGGGATGCCTGCATGGGTTTCCTGAATCGATGGAGGCCCTCAGCCTCCTTGACGCGCCGTCACAATTTCTATCTCATCGCCTGAGGTCAGGATCTTGTCGACCCAGTCGCTGCGCCGAACGATCCGTTCATTCACTGCAACAGCCACACCGCGAGCCGACGCGGGATCAATGCCGTGAGCACGAAGCACGTCTGTCAGTGCCCCTGAATCGGGAAGAGTGACGGTCTCTCCGTTTATCTGGATGGTGGTTGCACTCATCATTTCGCGGCCGCAGGGCCAACTCATCTTTGTCAGAAACGGCCGGGAGCAAAGGCTGCGACGCGCGAGTCCGCTTCGTCGTCCATCAGTATGCGTTCGGCTGCCAAGGCTGTAATGACGGATAATACGATACCATGTCGGTAATGCCCCAGCGCCAGAAAGATCCGCGGATTGGACGTGAAGCCGATAATGGGCTGGTGGTCCCGGCTGGCGGGCCGAAATCCGATATCAATGTTCAGAAGGTCCTGATCCAGGATGCCCGGTACGATTTCCCACGCTCCGTCCATAACAGAGTAAACGCCGCCCACGGTCAGCCGCGGATCGAACCCCATCTCTTCACTGGTCGCACCAACAATCAAGCGACCATCCGTGCGTGGCACCAGGTAGGCTTTGGGCCCCCGAACGACATGCTTCAAATTGAATGGCGCTCGCATGCGCAGTTCGAGAATCTGCCCTTTGACCGGCCTGATGGAGGGCTTGCCGCCTGCCGGCCATCCTTCCAGATCGCTGGTCCAAGCTCCAGCAGCCACTACCAGTCGTGACGCTTCGATGTGTATAGGCTCTCCAGTGTCCTTCTCGATGGCGGCCACCGAAGGCGTGGAAGCGTCTGCATCGATGCGTTTGACCTCGACCCCTTCCCGGATCTCCCCGCCTGCGTTGACGATAGCCTTTACCAGCGCTGCGAGTAAGGCACGATTATCGACAGCATGATCTTCGGGTACGCTGACCGCCGCCACGATTCGCGGTGAAAGCATCGGCTCGCGTTCAAGCGCCTCGCCACCTGAGAGCCATGAAACGGGATACCCTTGCCCTTGCTGAAATCGGAATCCACGTCGAAGTGCCTCGGCCGCATCCCTGTCGTCCGCCACTACGAGCGTTCCAAAGCTTCGGTAATCCAGGTCGAGACCGGATTCGCGCTGAAGCGTATCCGCGTATGCCGGCCATTCGGAGAGCGATTCCCGGCACAGATCATAGAGTTCTGGCTCTTCGAATCCCACTTCAGCGGCGGCTGCCAACATGCCTGCTGCCACACGACTAGCCGCTTTGCCCACACTCTCGCGTTCGAGCACGAGCACCCGTTCGCCGCGCCTTGCCAGGCGCCAGGCGATGGAGAGGCCAATGACACCTCCTCCGATAACGACAACAGGATGGGACTTGGACATATCGCTCGCCCCGTGCTTGAGCGTAGCTTGGTTTCGCAGGTCGGACAAGATAGCTTTCCATTCCTTGAACCGGCACGCTTGCCATCCGGAGACGGCGTGAATCCGGGCACCCTCCCACCTTTTCTGCTCGAATCGCATCTCCTTAGATCGGACATATGACGTGATCATCGTGGGCGCCGGCCTGGCCGGCGCCGCTTCGGCCTATCACCTGCGAGCGGCCGGGAGAGATGTCTGCGTATTGCACGACAACGACTTGAGGCGCAGCGCTTCACAGATTGGCGGAGGACTGGTCAATCCCATGATGGCCCGGAAGGGTCGACCAGCCTGGATGGCAGCCGAATCATTGGCCGCATTGGAGTCCATGGGAATCAATACAAACCAACCGCTCCCGGGCCGAGACGCTCCGCTCTACCGACCAGCCGGGGACATCACCCAGGCAGATTCCTTTCGCGAGCAAGCCGCGGCACATCCTGAACTGGGTAGATTCCGGGAGACGGTCGACTCCCTGGACTTCGTTCACGCCCCTTTCGGGATTCTGGAAGTCCGCCGTGGTGCTGCACTCGATTTACAGGAAACAGCCTCGGCGTGGCTCCATGGGATTGGCGTCCATGCCATTGACCCAGCATGGAAGGTCGAGGAATCCGGGGATGCCGTATCCCTGTCAACCTCCGGCGGTACGTTCCGTGGCAAGCGGCTTCTCCTTTGCATGGGTGCGGGGATGCTTGCTCACCCGCTGACGCGAACGCTGAATTTGCATGGCATCAAGGGCCAGATTATCCGCCTGGAAAAGCCGACTGCCCTGCCAGATCACCTGCCTCCCCTCTCCGGAAAGGCGTATCTGGTCGATGCCGGCGACGGTAGCGTCTGGGTGGGCTCTACGTTCGAACGGAATTGGGAGTCGATGGACCCAACCGACGCGGGGCGCGATGCATTACTGCATCGCGCAGCCAGTGTCATCCCGATGCTGAAGAATGCGCGCGTGCTGGAGCAGCGCACCGCGCAGCGTGTGACCGTACCCGGAACACGTCTGCCCATGGTTGGCCCGCTTCACCCCGATTCGAAAATCTGGGTGATGACAGGCCTCGGATCGAAGGGAATGCTCTATTCAGCCCTTTTTGGGAGTCGGATTCCCGTCTTCTTCAACAACCCGGAAGCGATTCCAGCCTTTTGCAGGGTTGTCCATCGCAGCGCTGAGTCCTAATATCTACCTGTTTGTTCCTAAGCCAACCTCATTGTCACCGTCTCCATGGCCGACACACCGAATACCAACGTTGCCGACATCTTGGGCAACGAAGCGTCCTACCTGCTCGATCACAAGAGCACCACCATCGACAAGTCCCACCTGCACCTGCCGGGTCCTGACTTCGTCGAGCGCATCTGGATGCACTCCGACCGTAATATCCCCACGCTGAACAACATGCAGCGTCTTTTCAACACGGGGCGTCTCGGTGGCACGGGCTACATCTCGATTCTGCCTGTTGATCAGGGTATCGAGCATGCCGGTGGTGCTTCCTTCGCGAAAAACCCGGCCTACTTTGACCCGGCCAACATTGTTGAACTGGCCATCGAGGGTGGTTGCAACGCTGTCGCTTCCACCTATGGCGTTCTCGGTTCGGTAGCCCGCAAGTATGCGCACCGCATTCCGATGATCATGAAGTTCAATCACAACGAACTGCTTACCTACCCGAACACGCACGACCAGATCATCTTCTCCCGTATCGAAGAAGCCTGGAACATGGGCTGCGTCGGTGTGGGTGCGACGATCTACTTCGGCTCCGACGATTCCAATCGTCAGCTCGAGGAAGTAAGCGAAATGTTTGCCATGGCCCACGAAATGGGCATGGTCACCATCTTGTGGTGCTACCTGCGCAACTCTGGCTTCAAGGTCGACGGCGTAAATCACGAGAACAGTGCCGACCTCACCGGACAGGCGAACCACATCGGCGCAACGATTGAGGCCGACATCCTGAAGCAGAAGCAGCCAACGTCCAACGGAGGCTATAAAGCGCTCAACGCGGGTGACTCCTCCTACGGCAAGCTGGATGAGCGCATCTATACCGAGCTCGCCTCGGATCACCCGATCGACCTCACACGCTACCAGGTGGCCAACGGCTACATGGGCCGCGCTGGTCTGATCAACTCGGGTGGTGCCTCCGGTGACAATGACCTGCAGCAAGCCATTCAGACGGCTGTCATCAACAAGCGTGCCGGCGGCATGGGCTTGATCTCAGGTCGTAAAGCCTTCCAGCGCCCGATGAAAGAAGGTGTTGGCATCCTGAACGCCATCCAGGACGTCTACCTCGACGATTCCGTCTCGATTGCATAAGCATAATTGTTTGAGCGCATTGCCTTGGGCGCATTGCCTTGGACGCGATCGCGAGACGTCGTTCGGCGTCGGTTTCGCCTCCCGAGTGCTCGATTGCCCGATCAACGTGAGAGATTTCAGGCGGGCCGCCCACATGGGCGGCCCGCCTTTTTTTATTGGCGCGATTCTCGTTCGTCAAACCCTCAGGATTCGTAGGGCCTGCTGGATCCGAATGAGGGATCTTAATTGTGAGACCCGGTCCGAATCCCGCAACCGGTCTGGACCCAATCCGTAGGAATGCGTTTCTTGCGCACGCGCCTGGCCTCATTCCCGGCGCGTCCTACCCAACACGCTCAACGGACAGACGATGGCCAACAAGCCAGAAACAGACGCACCCCGAGACGAAGAATTGCCCACGGACCAGACGAACGCAGCAGCAGAAGATGCTGCGCCGCAGACAAAAGCCGAATCGGAGGCAGACACTATCTCTGATTCCGGCGCTGGTGCTACGGATTCGTCCTCTGCCGACAGCACAGAGGGGGCCCCAGAAACCGTCGCTATCGACGTTCCATCCCCAGCCGGACCCAGCTTGCTGGAGAAATACACCTCGCATTATCCCGAGTGGGCCAAGGAGTATGCACGGAAGTACTTCACGAAGACCCTGACCCAGTTCATCCTGTACGGAAACGTGCGGGACCTCGTGGCATCCGAAAATGTGAAGGGGAATCCGGTCTATATGTCCCTGCACGAATTCCTGGTAAAGGAACTGTTCGCCGCTCGCGACATCGTTCTGTTCTACGATCGATCATCCGGCATCCACTTCGCCGACAGCGCCTCACAAAAGGACTTCAACCGGGCACTTTCCGGTTACGACACGATTTTCGGAACGGATTTCGCCAAAAAGCTGCCGAAGGACCCGGTTCGCGTCCTCTCCGTCTTGGAGAACTACTTCCGAGTGCGGCTGGGTGAGGGCAAACGAATTGCCTGCATCATCGACTATGCCGAAACCGTCATCCCGATGGCCGAAGCGTCCATGTACTCGGCCGAAGACCGTAACACGCTCGTCTTCCTCCAGAAATGGGCACACGACCCGCTCTTCCTGGAAAGTGACTTCACCGTGACGCTGGTCGCCCAGAATCTGAGCGAACTCAATCAGCAAGTCGTCCAGAGCCCCTACACGGCAGAGATCCAGATTCCAATTCCGGACGAATCCGC
>JAURNP010000109.1 GCA_030830105.1 Rhodothermales bacterium
CTTACCTGAAAGCCTATCATCCGGCCGCATTCATGGCAGCTGTGATGCAGCACCGACCGGGGATGTATGCCCAGATCACGCTCGAGCAGGAAGCCAGGCGACATGGCGTGCGTGTGCTCGTCCCGGATGTCAACATCTCCGGCTTGCGCTTCGACCTGGAGAACGTGCAGTACGCCTGGGCCATTCGAAAACCGCTCACCTCGGTCAAGGGCGTGTCCGAGTCTCTTGCCCGCGATATCGTCCTGGAGCGGCAGCTGGGGGCCTTCACCAGCTTCGAAGACTTCTTCCACCGCGTACCGGCTGACGAGAAAGAGCTTCGCTCCCTGGCGAAGGCCGGCGCATTCGACCAGCTCGAAGGTGCCAACCGGACGGTCCTCTACAAGATGCAGGTACTCCTCCGCCGCCGCGCCACAGGAGCGCAGCTGGACTTCGAGGCGCAGAAGATGGCGCATACGCTGCTCGATGTGCGCTCTCTCGACGAAAAGGATATCCCGGCCCTGCCCGGCATCACGCTACGCACCCGCCTGGAATGGGATCTTCGCACCCACTCCGGTCCCCGCGTCCATCCCATGGTCGTTCTGCGTCAGCACCTGGCGGATTGGGAGATCCGTCCTATCGATACAGCCAAGCAGTTTGGCACTTCCATTCCGTGGAATGAGCGGCAGCAACCGATGTTTGCCGCTGCTGGACTGGTCATGTTCAGACAGCGACCCGGCACGGCCAAAGGGACGATGTTCATCTTTCTGGAGGACGAGACAGGCTACATCCAGTGCATCTGCAAACCCGATATCCGCGAGAAGCTGGGCGAAGTCCTGCATGAGAGTGCCCTGATCGTGAAGGGCAAGCTGCAGGCCGTAGGTCCCTGGCGTGGTATCATGGTCGAGGAAGCCTGGGCATTGGGAGGCGTCATCGGGGGCTACAAGGGACGCCCTGGATCACAGTACTACGGCCGGGACGAACGAGAAGCATCGTTTGATCGAAGTGCCAACGATCGAAAACAGCATGCCTGAACCTGAACACGCGCTGTCGGTTTTCAGGATGTAGAAGTCCATACAACGAAACTGCCGGATGAAGTCATGTGCGGACGAATCGTAAATCACATGCCGCCAGGATACCTGCGGGAAACATTTGACGAAGTAGCAGGGGCAGACATACTGACCGAACCAGGACTTCTGCCCCGATTCAACCTCGCGCCAACGGGATTCCTACCGGGAATTCGGATGACAGAAAAAGGCTTGCAGGAATGGGCCATCTTTCGATGGGGACTGATTCCGCGATGGGCAAAACCCGGAATAGGTGGTAGCTCACTCTGGATCGAGGGCCATGGGTAAAAAAAGGGGGGCCGCGCTATCGCGCGGCCCCCCTTTAAAATACCTGCAGAAGAGGCTGGATCAACAGAAATCAGACTGCGAAGTCTTCCTTCTTTTTTCCTTTCTCAACATAGGCCGCCATCCACCTAGGCATACGACCACGACCAGCCCACGTGTTCTTGGCATTTTTGGGATCGCGGTATTTGATCTTCGCCTTCGCTCTGGTTTTTGTTTTTCGCGTTTTTGGCTTTGCCTCCTCCAGCAACTCCGAAACAGCAAATCCTGCTTCTTGCGCTATAGCCTGAATTTTCTTTTTGGCTTCTGCTTTTGCCATCCGTTCGCGCTTTTTCAGCTCACGCTCAACATCTTTAGCCAATTTTTTCAGGTCCGCTCGAGAGAGTTTAGTAAGATCCATAAGTAAAAAATATCAAATGAAGTATTGTGAGGGGTAGCTATAAAATAGAAGCTTTTGTATTAATCGCAAAAAATACCTGACCGATCAATAATCAGACCCCCAAAGCACTTAAAACACGCAGGATTTGTATTCCTTTTTGCCGGTGCTGGAACGAGAAAATGAGCGGGAACCCATCGACGGTGCCAAGGCTCCTTCCTACCGCAAAATTTTTCCGCTTGTGATCATCAAAATTCACATACCGGACCGTTGGGTACTGACGTATTTTTCGGTGTTCTTGCCAGCGAAAAGTCCCGACTAGTGCAGGGTGATTCTTCAGCTCTGCGTTCCTGTCCAGCGTCGGAACTCATCAACCAGATCTATTGCAACCAACCCATAAGAGGTATACCCCATGTTGCATGTTGCTGATACAATCCTCTCCCCCGAAGACGTGGATGAGATGGAACTGGATTTTGAAGAATTGTCGTATGCGGATCGCATCCTACAGTCTGTTTCCCTCGCATTTGATGATGACGATTGGAATGACGACGACGATGATGATGACTACTTCCTCGAAGGAGATGAGGAAGACGAAGACGAAGACGAAGACGAAGACGAAGACGAAGACGAAGACGATGATGACGACTGGTCGGACGACGATGACGACTGGGATGACGGTGACGACGAATGGTAGGGGATCAGCATGCCGCGGGTAGTCGGATGGAAGGGTCCACAGAACACCTTTCTCCGAATCGCGAAGGCATGTCAGGCGTCGCTCATTTTCTCGAACATCATTTTCGTCATTTCAATGCCGCAGCCCTGATTGATGCGGCCAAAGGGTACGTTTCCCATCTTGAAGATGGTGGACGCATGATGGTTACGCTGGCAGGTGCCATGAGCACGGCTGAGCTGGGACTGTCTTTGGCCGAGATGATCCGTGCCGGTCACGTACATGCGATCGCTTGCACGGGTGCCAACCTGGAAGAAGATGTCTTCAATCTGGTGGCACACGATCACTATGTCCGCATTCCGAAATATCGGGACTTGACCGTCGCGGACGAGCAGGCCCTGCTGGAACGGCACCTCAACCGGGTCACAGATACCTGTATACCGGAAGAGGAGGCCATTCGACGCATCGAAGATGTGGTATTACGGGCCTGGATGGAAGCTGATCAATCCGGCGAGCGTCTTTTCCCGCACGAGTTCCTTTACCGAATTCTGCTCGACGGTTCACTGGCGCATCACTACCAGATTGACCCGGCCGATTCATGGCTTCTGGCCGCGGCCGAGAAAAATCTCCCCATCATCGTTCCGGGATGGGAGGACTCGACGTTAGGCAATATCTACGCTGCGCATTGCATGCAGGGAGATATCGCCAACGTACACACGGTTCGCTCAGGCATTGAATACATGATGTGGCTGGCAGACTGGTACACTGACGTTTCCAGAGATCACAAAGTCGGATTTTTCCAGATCGGCGGCGGTATAGCCGGCGATTTCCCGATCTGTGTGGTCCCCATGCTGGAACAGGATCTGTTGCGTCAAACGCGCAAATGGGCCTATTTCTGTCAAATCAGTGATTCCACGACGAGTTTCGGATCGTATTCCGGCGCCGTTCCAAACGAAAAGATTACCTGGGGCAAGCTGGACGAATCCAGCGAATCCCATGTCATCGAATCCGATGCGACAATTGTCGCTCCGTTGATTTTCGCCTGGGTACTGGAACGTAGCGTCTGACAAGCCAACAGCGCTGCACAGCGCCGCCGCGTGTGCACCTCCCGGTCCCGGGTCCATTCCCCGTTTTGTGCGGATTCACTTCAGCAGGTGCTTTCGAGAAAGTGTGCGAATCACCGTCTTCCCTTTACTAGAACTACTTTGTCCTACTCATCTGTATCTGACGCCATCCCTCCCCTCTCCCCGGAGGAAACCTGGACTACGCAACATGCTGAAGATCTGTATTTGATGTCAGCGTGGTCAGATGGATTCTTTTCAGTAAACGACTCTGGAGGAATCCAGGTGTCTCCTGCCAAGAACGGAGCGCCCGGCATCGACATTCACCGCGTCGTTTCCCATCTGGAAAAGAAAGGCATCACCTTTCCCCTCCTGATCCGTTTTCAGGATGTATTGAAAGGCCGGATCGAACAGCTGTACGCCGCTTTTCGCGAAGCGGTCGATGAAGTTGAATTTGGCGGCACCTACACAGCCGTCTATCCGATCAAGGTCAATCAGCTCCATGAGGTCGTGGAAGAAATCCTCGATGCTGGCCGACCCCTCGGCATGGGACTGGAATGCGGCTCCAAAGCGGAACTCATCGCCGCACTTCCCCTTCTTGACGACGACGAGACGTTACTCATCTGCAACGGCTACAAGGACCGGTCCATGCTTGAGCTGATCCTTTCAGGCCAGCGCATGGGCAAGGCCGTCCTCCCGATCATCGAGAAGATGGACGAATTCCAGACCTATGACCAACAAGCCCGTGAAATCGGCCTCAAGGCTCCATTCGGTGTCCGTCTCCGGCTAACGACGGCGGGCGCTGGCAAATGGGCCGATTCAGGAGGTGACCTCTCGAAATTCGGCATCTCCGTGCCAGAATTGCTTCGAGTCGTGGAAGCTCTCGAAAGCCGTGGCGAACAAGAACGCTTCCAGCTGCTGCATTTCCATCTCGGCAGTCAGATCTCCGACATCCGTACACTCAAGAAGGCTGTCCGCGAGATCACTCAAGTTTACGCCCAGTTGGTCCGTCGAGGCCTCGGCATCAAGTACCTGGATGTAGGAGGAGGACTGGGCATCAACTACGGCGGTACGTATGCCAGCCATGATGATGCCATCAACTATTCGCTGGGCGAATACGCCAATGCCATCGTATCGACGGTCAAGGATGTCTGCGATGCAGAAGGTGTTCCTCATCCAGACCTCATCTCGGAGAGCGGGCGGGCACTGACCGCCCACCACTCCGTCCTGATAGTCAACTCGATCGGCCTCTACACCAAAGATGAAGCCCCGGAATCATTCACACCACTCGAAAGCAATCATCGCATCGTACATGATCTGCATTCCTTGCGCGAGTGGGTCCGGTCTGAGCTGACAATGAAAGTCTCCGAGTTACTGGAGGCATTCCACGAGGCAGCTGCCAAACGTGCAGAAGCTGATTCCCTTTTCTCCCTTGGGTACCTGCCTCTCGAAGAGAAAGCAGATATCGAACGACTCTACTGGGCTATCTGCCGCCGCATCAACGACAGTGTCCAGTCCTGGGATTCTGAGGCGCTTCCTCCAGAGCTGGATCGACTCGATTCCCACCTGATTGACCAATGCCTGTGCGATTTTTCAGTCTTCCAGTCACTTCTGGACCACTGGGCAATCGGCCAGCGCTTCCCGATCATGCCCATCCAGCGTCTGGATCAGGAGCCTGGACGCCGTGCTGTTTTGGTCGATCTGACATGCGACTCGGACGGAAAGGTGTCATCCTACGTAGGCCCAGGGCATCGCGAGTACGAATATCTGCATATACATGACCCTATTCCTGGAGAACCGTACCGCTTCGGCATTTTTCTGGTCGGTGCCTACCAGGACATCATGGGCGATACCCATAACCTGTTCGGACGCGTCACGGAAGCGCATATATATGCCGACCAGGATGAACCAGAAGGGTTCTACGTGGAGAAGATCATTCGCGGTACCAAAGTCCAGGATATGCTCGCGCTCGTCCAATACTTCCCGAACGACCTCTACAACCGGATGAGCAAGCACATCCGCGCCAAGGTCCAGGCTGGTAAGCTTGGCTCATCCGAGGGATACGAATTGCTGGAACGCTACGCCGAGACCTTCAATGAATCCACCTATTTCACGGCACCTTCGGAAGGCCCTTCCTTCTCTGGAGCAAAGACGCGTACTTGGTCCGATGAGTGATACCATTCCCAAGATTGCCGCACTGCAGTTCGCCTGCGGTGATGATCCGGCCATCAATCTGGCTCGCGCCGAAGAACTATCCAGAAAAGCGGCCGCTCAGGGAGCCAACCTGATCTGTCTGCCCGAACTCTTCCTGACCCGCTACTTCTGCCAGACGGAATCAGTAGACCTGTTTGAGCTGGCGGAACCTGTGCCTGGGCCTACGTCTGCGCACTTCGAAAAACTGGCGGCCGAACTGGGTGTATCGTTCGTCGTGAGCCTGTTCGAGAAACGGACCGAAGGCATCTATCACAATACGGCTTGTGTCATCGACCCGGAGAAGGGTTATCTGGGTAAGTATCGCAAGATGCACATTCCGGATGA
>JAURNP010000110.1 GCA_030830105.1 Rhodothermales bacterium
ACTCAAGTGCGTCGAGCAGGCGGCCGACCATGGCATCCGCGTAGGCTATGGATGCCAGGTACCCTTGAATGGCTTTCTCCCATTCTCCAGCTTCCACCACGTGTTTGTGATAATTGCCACCTCGTTCGATCAATTCTCTTGCCACAGGACCGAGATCATCAACGTCATCATCCAGAAGCGCGGGCTTTTGGATGCTTTCGATCGGAAAGCGATCGAAGTACTCTTCAGGAACGTACCACGGAAGGTGGGGTCGGTAGATCCCCGCGGCGAGAAAAAACGGCTTGTCGTGCTCCCGCTCCAGCTGCCCCGTGATGTATTCGACCGTGCGGTAGTCGGCTGTTTCCTCGTCAGCCAATTCGAGGGGCGCCCAATCAAACATGTTGTACATGTACGGAAACGCCTCCATGTTCACGGGACGATTCTCAAAGAGGAATTCCTGGGGCATAGGGTCGGTAATACTTGGGAAATAAGCATCCCATCCCAGTGTATCCACCTGGCTGTAATGGAAGATCTTTCCAGCACCTGCCGTGAAGTATCCCGAGTCCCTGAAGTGCTGTCCAATGGTTTGAACCTGCTGGAGTCGTGGCACTTCCCTCCAGTCCTGATAATTCGAGTACATCCCAGACGATATTGGATGTAATCCGGTCAAAACAGCGGATCGGGAGGGATTGCAACCCGGACTGGGCGCATAGTTGCGCGCAAACGTCACCCCGGTTTCTGCGAAACGGTCCAGCTGAGGTGTGAGAGCCTGTGGGTGCCCCGCCAAAGGCTCCACCCAATCGTTCATGTCATCCAAGGATATGAACAGAACATTGGGCTGATTCAGCGTCGCCGTCTCTTCAGAGGCGCAGTGCACCCCCATCAAGCCCAGAAAAACCACTAACAAGGAAAAACGGTACATAGGTGGCCTTCGAATGTTTTTAGTCGGCTGGGCTGCCACCGGCTAGCCTCTGGCCCAGAATCGCCATCGGAATATAGGCGCAGACCAGGTCCACCACGATAAATATCACGGAGCCCCCTAGCATGTATGCCATGTACGCGCCTCCCAGAAAGAAAAGGGCACCGATAGCAAGAGCAATCCTATGGTAATGACTGGCAGCCAGTTTAACCGCCAGGAATGCACCAGCGAGCGTACCTAGTGCATGCGCCAGGAAAGGTGGCACGTAGTTCCAGAAGGTGAACAGGTGCATGCTTTCCGCCAGAGATTCCATCGAGGAAACATCAGCTCCCTCGGGAAGCGGGAAGATGGAAGGCCCGATGTTGACAATGGCGGAGTTCACGATGCTCCCAACCACAACACCCGCAACCACGGCAATGACATTGTTCTTTACGCTGACTACTTCAAGTATTTTCCGCATCTCGCTGTGATTGTCTATCCTTCACGAGCCACCAATCTAAGAGGAAAGACCGAAATGTATTTTACACCGTTCGTTCGCTACCAAGGATATATTTCGTTCAGCTTGGTCCTGATCCTGAGTCTTAGTGTGTTCTCGGGATGCCAGACTGATACAGAGCCTGTAGATGTTGAGGAACCGGCCGTTGTAGCTGTCGACACTATCAGCCCCTTTGGTGTCGGACCTATTCTTTTTGGAATGACGATAGCAGAAGCTGACTCTGCGCACGGTTCAGCGATCTGGAACGGCGAAGGGGCGACTGAATGGGGATGTGTTTACACGGGAACCGAGTTTTTGCCTGAAGGACAAGAACTTCGGCTTTCTGAAGGGGTCGTTGAGCGACTGGATATAGCTAGTGTGTCTGCACGAACTCCAGAAGGAATAGGAATTGGATCTACACTGGATGAGGCGAAGGCAGCTTTCGGAGAGCGTATGACGACAAGGCACAGTAAGTATGGAGGAGAAGGCCAAGTTGACATCATTGTATTGATGCAAAATGATTCCGGAGTCGAAGTGGGATACTACTTCGCCATGATGGGAGGACTCATTGACTCGTGGCGCGCCGGGCTTGGTAGTGTTATTTATGAAGGCGAAGGCTGTATGTAGATGGATTGACACCAGATTCAACTTGAGCTTGGGAATGTGCAGACGTCGAGAGATCAATCCAGCGCATCGTCAGCGATGTGCCACTCCAAATCCTCGATTACGCTCAGCTCGACGATGTTCTCTGCGCGTCCTAGAAGGGCCTGACATTCCTTGCTGAGATTGAGGAGGTGTAGCTTCTTTCCGTACTGATTGTAACGTTCGGTGATATTCTGCAGCGCCTCTATCCCGGAGTGATCCCAGACGCGAGAATCTGCGAAGTCGATGATGACGTGCTCCTTGTCCTTCTTGAATCGAAACAGATTCTTGAACGAGCTCACCGAACCAAAAAACAGCGGCCCCTCAAGGTGATAATGTGTCCGACCTTCTCTGGTCTTGCGCTCAGCATGCATCACCTTGCCATGCTCCCAGGCAAAGACCAGTGCAGACACGATTATCCCTACCAGGACAGCAATCGCCAGATCAGCGAGGACGGTGACAACCGATACAATGACAATCACAAGGACATCGGACAGCGGAATCCTGCCAAACAGACGTAAGCTGGACCATTCGAACGTACCGATGACAACCATGAACATGACACCCACAAGGGCAGCCAGGGGAATCTGCTCAATCAATGAGGCTCCAAAAAGGATGAATGCGAGTAGGGCCACAGCGGCGGTGATACCGGAAAGGCGGCCCCTTCCTCCTCCGCGAATGTTGATCATGCTTTGTCCAATCATGGCGCATCCTCCCATCCCGCCAAAGAAGCCATTGACAATATTGGCTACACCCTGACCGATGCACTCCTTGTTTCCACGCCCTCGTGTCTCCGTAAGTTCGTCGACCAGCGTGAGCGTCATCAGTGATTCAATGAGCCCGACAGCCGCGGCCAGTACCGCGTAGGGCAGGATCACATTGAGTGCCTCCAGGGAAAACGGTATCTGTGGCAAGCTGAATACCGGAAGACCTGCCGCGATGGTGGTGATACTTCCATCAGTATCCTGCACAAAGTCCAATACGGTGCGCACGAGGCCTGGATTGGATCTGTTGATGAACGCACCCAGCACTGAAACGACAACGATACCTGCCAGCGTAGCTGGAATGGCTTTCGTTATACGAGGCAGATAGATCGAAATTGCCATGGTTAGCAAGATCAGGCCAAGCATCACGAAAAGCGGCCCGGAGATTATGAGCTCCCCTCCCACTTTGAATTGGTCAAACTGTGCTTTGAAGATGATGATGGCCAGACCGTTAACGAAGCCAAGCATCACGGGGTGAGGTACCAGTCGGATGAATTTTCCCAGTCTCAGGATGCCAAAGACTACCTGTATCAGACCCATGAGAATGACGGCCGCAAACAGATACCCCAACGATTGCTGAACGATCACGTCTGCAGACAAGCCGGCAGTTTGCCCCTGCTCAACAATCTTGGCCACCAGCGGAGCGAAGATCACGGCAACTGCGCCGGTAGCTCCTGAAATCATCCCGGGACGACCGCCCAGCACTGCCGTAATCAGCCCCATCATAAAAGCCGCATAGAGCCCGACCTTTGGGTCCACTCCAGCTACAAATGCGAATGCAATCGCCTCGGGCACCAATGCCAGAGATACCGTCAATCCGGACAACAAGTCGTTCTTGATGTTCGAAGGACGTTGAATCATGAGCTGCACCAGCCTGTTTCGGGCTGAATGAAGCTGCATGGATGGCTTTCTATCTGTCATGAAGTACTGTCTGGGACCGTCTGAAACAAAAAAGATCAGAGGCGACAATGTGCCGCTCCTGATCGACGAAGTGTAGCCGGAGGAATCTCCATTCCGGCTACCCGAAACTTAACCCGCATATCGTGGCGGTATGCTTGGCTTGTTTGAAATTGCAGGTAATGGAAGCCCTTTTCCGGGGCATAACCGTGGCTGCTAATTAGTAGAAGAGAACGAAACAGGGCGGGTGGCCCTTTTGGCCACCCGCCCTGATCTATCCGTCTTGGGAGTAAGCAGTCACGCCCACCTTGCGGTATAACGCTCTATCTGGAACGCTGTGAGCGACGGCTGTCCTGCGTTTTGCGACGATGCTTTCTCGTACCACCGCTGTTGCGGCCTCTACCGCCATTACGATGATTCCCACTCGATCGGCGATTGCCACCGCGGGCCGAGGTATCTGCCTCGGAGAAATCTGGCGCAAAGCCATCTGCCTGAAGACGCTCGATGGGTGACCCGATCATGCGCTCGGTAGCACGCAGCCAACCGATGTCACTTCCAGTCACGAAGGTGTAGGCCTTACCCTCTGTCTCGGCGCGACCCGTGCGACCAATACGATGCGTGTAAGCATGTGGCGTATTCGGTACGTCGTAGTTGATCACGTGAGAGACCTTTTCTACGTCGATCCCGCGAGCGGCAATATCAGTGGCCACCAGAATATCGTATTCGCCATTGCGGAATCCGCGCATGGCACGATCTCTGGCTACCTGCGACATGTTGCCCTGAAGGGCGATGCTGCGATGACCATTGTTTTCAAGCTGACGAGCCAGTCGTTTCGCCCGATGCTTTGTCCGAGTGAATACAATGGCGGTACGACAATCATCCGATTCCAGCAGCTGATCTAGCAGATCACGTTTACTGCTCTCTTTGATGTTGTACAACCCGTGATCGATGGTCGATGCCGGTGCATCATTGGCCAACTCTACCACATGCGGTTCGAAGAGCATATCGTCCGCAAGTTTGCGGATGTCACGCGGCATGGTCGCGGAGAAAAGAAGGTTCTGACGTTCCTTAGGAAGCCGATCCACAATCCTGCGAATATCGGGCAAGAAGCCCATATCGAACATGTGATCCGCCTCATCCAGAACCAAGGTGTCCAGATCACGTAGGTCGAGATGGCCTTGCTGCATCAGATCGAGTACGCGACCCGGGCAACCGACAATGATGTCAGGACGGCGACGAACCGTTTTGATTTGCTTGCCCATCGAAGTGCCACCGTATACCGTCGTGAAGGACACGTTGGTATGGCGGACAAAGACTTCAATCTCGTCGGCAATCTGGTTAGCCAACTCCCTAGTCGGAGCGAGAATCAACGCACTCGTATGACGGGGCCGATAGCGCAGGATAGAGTCGATGACTGGCAGGGCGAATGCCGCCGTTTTTCCAGTCCCGGTTTGTGCGAGGCCAAGGACGTCCCGTCCTTCCTGTGCAGAAGCAATGGCTTCCTGCTGGATAGGACGCGGCTGGGTAAAACCCGCATCCTGTATGCCACGCATGATGTTTGTGTGGAGGCCGAATTGGATAAATCCATTCGGAGTGTTCGTGTTATCAGTAGACATGAAATTGGTAATTGCCGCACTAAATGCGCCCGGTCACCAGTTGGCGACCGTCTCAGGAGACATGGGGAACGCAGTCCAACGGGACGCACTGAGGCGTCAACCGAATAAGTCGGTACGGTAAATGATCAAACCCGTACAACAGAGAGGGGCAAGAGAGTCCGTGGCGTAGCCTCCCAAAAATGACTGCCGAAGAATGACTCGGCTCGCAATGCGGGTAATAAATAGAATCCCACGCGATGGAGGCCCTGCTGTCCGCCCGGGAAGGCGGTGCCAGAATAGGTTGCGCTGAACAGGCGCGTCAGGGCCAAGTTCCCTCTTCACGGTAAACGCTTGAAGCTCAACGCGATCCAGCGGAAAGAAACAGCAGATCAGATGCTCCTGATCTGGCTATTGCGATATCCAGGTGGCCATTGCCGTCCACATCTCCAATGCCGTAGCCATAGGCCGCTCCCAGGCTGTCGCCAAATGCCAATGTTTCGAATCCTGACTCCTTGTTGATAAACAGAATGGACGGTGCCTGTCGGTAACCAACAATGATGTCTGCGTGAGAATCGCCATTGACATCGGCAACCTCCAGCGCGTAAGGGATCGCGTCTCCTTCATCGATGCGGGTGCCCCCATCGAACCCGAAGGGCTCTGTTTGCAAGAAAAGCGTAGACGTTCTCTCTCGATCGTTGATCGCGATAATGTCCACTTTCCTGTCCCTGTTTGCATCCACGGCGAGAGCAGCTCGGAAAGAGGCATCGTCTGGACCAAACGGCGTGTGCCCATTGAACGTCCCCGAACCGTCTCCGAGAAAGACATGACTCTGGCCACCATCCCGGTAAGGCACGATCAGATCAATCAGTGCATCATTGTTCAAGTCTGCTGCTGCGATCGTTGTCGAGGATCCCGACGAGAAAGCATGGCAGTCTATCCGGACATGCTGTCCCGGTTCGTTGAGGCATATGTAGTTATTTCCCCCCAGCGCCAATGATCCGGGCTCGATGGCCTCCGTCCGCGGATCGCCCGAGCGATTGGCAACCAGGATGTCCGGTCTACCATCGTGATTGACATCGACTACAGTGCTGTTTCGAGTGGGCCAGTCCGCGTGGCCGAAGTCCATGCGATTCCCGAACTCACCCAGACCGTCGTTGAAGAGGATGTAATTACTATCCGGACGATCATTGGATACGACCAGGTCAAGATCCCCATCGCTATCCATATCGGCAGCAGACATGGAATACGTCCTATCCCCTGGCGAGGACAAGGTGTCCACACGGCTGAATCCACCCGATCCATCTCCAAAAAGCATCAAATTCTTGCCCTCCCAGTGCCGGCCGATTGCCAGGGCGACATCGAGGTTTCCGTCTTGATTGAAGTCCGCGATCTCAGCATTCGCGGAGAGGCGAGGTTCAGCCTCGAGGACAATTGGCTCCTCGAATGCTACTTCGTAGGACATCGAGATATTTGACTGGCATCCTGTGATCAAGATCATCCACAGGAAGGGCCACACGATTGGACTTCGCCAGGTATCTTGCGTCATGACGGGAATGGGTTTTCAGAAACAACGACGACGGGAGTCTAAGTCATCCCGAATCACCTTACCAACTGACTTCTACAAGAAACGCGTCCTACCGCTCGTGCTGGCCCTCATGATTGGCTGCGCTCAACCTGATGGCCTCACAGCGCCTCCCCTTTCCGATCAACCTCCTGAAGGATTTATTTCCCTCTTTAATGGTGAAAACCTGGACGGGTGGTTTGGCCACGGTACAGAGGATCCCAGGGTTCTGTGGGCGATGACACCTGAGGAGCTGGAAGCCCACAAGGACAGCACCCGCGCCAATATCAGGGAGCACTGGTCGATCGAAGATGGTTAGCTGGTCAATGACGGCGAGGGACTCTACCTGACAACCAACCAGGACTTTGCTGATTTCGAGCGGGTTGCTTGAGTACAAGACCGTACCGGGAGCTGACAGCGGAATCTACCTGCGTGGCGTGCCGCAAGTACAGATATGGGATACTACCGAGGAAGGGGGCAAATGGGACCTTGGCGCTGACAATGGATCCGGTGCACTATGGAACAACAGCGCAGGAGCACTGGGAAAAGACCCGATCATCCACATGGACAAGCCATTCGGTGAGTGGAATACAATCCGGATTGTAATGCGCGGTGAGCGCGTCGACATATGGATGAATGATGAGCCAATCGTCGAAAATGCAGTAATGGAGAACTATTTCGATCGCTCCATCCCTATTTTCAACCGCGGACCTATTCAACTACAGACGCACGGTGGAGAAATTCGCTGGCGCAACATCTTCATCAAGGACCTGAGCGGATCATGAGCCCCCTGAAACCAACAATACTCGTTCTATTTCTCGCCCTTCTCGTAAGCGCCTGTGCGATCGAAGAGGTTACCGATGTCGCCGAAAACGACGGATGGACTACAACCTTCTTCGACGACTTCGACACGTTCAATCCTGAAAACTGGCAGGATCAGATCCTCTGGGTCAACAACGAAGACCAGTGCTATCTGCGCGATGGTGCCATGGGAACGCGCGAAGTGTCAGAGGGAACACTGAAAGTGCGCGTCATCGACCTGGGTGCGCCCATCGATTGCGACAATATGAGCAAGATGGGAGAGCAACATCCCCCCAGCCAATATGTAGCTGGGCGGATCGCCTCCAAGAATTTGAAGGAGTTTGCCAAGGGTCGGTGGACGGCTCGCTTGCGTGTAGGAGGCAGCGGCACCGACGGAATGTTTCCAGCATGGTGGCTCCTGGGCGCTCGCAACAATGAGCCGCCTGTCCAGGAAGATGACGAAACGGTCTGCTGGCCCCAATTCGGTTCGGGTGAGATTGACATCTTTGAACATCACGGTACCGCAGCACCCGAAGACAAGTATGTAGCTCGGTCCATTATCGAGCTAGAAGATCAGCCCTGCAACGGAGATTGGTGGACCTACCAACGCGATCTTCAGGGCGACCTCGACACCTATCATGAGTACGGCGTCGAGTGGAGCGGAGATGATCTGATCTTTCTGCTCAATGGCGAGGAAGTTGCTCGAAATGACGGACTCGGCACCGTCATATCCGAGCCAATGTTTGCCATCATCAATTTTGCGAAGATCGATGCCTCCGCCATGGACACGACGTGGACCATGGAAGTCGACTGGGTCAAGCACGAATCACGAACAGACTGATACGCGTCAGTCTACCGGTGGACGCCTGGTCACTTGTACCCACTTTCCAGATGGGTCCGAGCAACGACCAGGAATCGCGTGGTCATGAAGTGATGATCTTCATCAGTTCCAACTTGGTTCCGGTCGACCGGACCAGACCCAAACAATATAATCCAGACCGGGAGGAGCCACACCCATTTCGCGGAAGCGGCGCATAACCTGGCCGCGATGATGCATGGAGTGCGATCCCAACTGGTGCATGGTTTCAGCCAGCGTGGTGTCGGTTGCCTCTCGGCCGAGACGACGAGCATAATATTTTGTCCACGGCAGGATGTGCAGCTCACCCAGGGCCTCTTCGCGTAGATCCTGCATGTGCACATGCAGATCCTCGTGAAAGGCGCACCCCCAGTCTCGCATTGCGGCTGCATTCTCGAAAACATCCTGCGAATAGCGCTCCATGGGCTTTCCGGTCCACGAATTCAGGAATGCGTATTGGACCTCGTGTAGATGAAACAGGCTCTTGAGAATGAAAGCGTCCTCGCAAACTGTCTCGGATTCAAAAACGGCATTCCAGATCAGGGAGTCTGCCCACTCCATGTGGCTATACACGTCCTTGAAATGATGGATCATCATACCTCGCTACATCTCCTTCTTCTTGTTCTTCAGGAAGAAGACGCCCTCACGCAAGGACGTGATCATCACCGTTCCACTCTCGAAGAACGGATACGTGCTCCAGGCGCCACTGAATCCAGGTCCATCCATGGTCGGCGACGTATCGAAGTAGCCGACTTCTACCGGGTTTTCTGGATCAGATACATCCAAAACGTGTAGTCCGTAGCGATAGTTGGCCTGGTAGCCGTAGCCGTCCTTCAGATACAGGTTATGGGCGCTGGCAGGCATCGATCCCATGAACTCGTTTACCAGAATCGGATCTTCCAGGTCAGAAATGTCCCAGACCAGCGTTCGAGTGGTCTCCACGTTGCCGCGAACAACATCAGATTCGTCATCCTGGTAGAAGTAGCGCTGATCGTCGGTGAGCCACCCCTGGTGGATGTACGCCGCGTTTGGCGAAGACGCTGTCGAGAGCGCAACTGGGTTCGACTTGTCGGTAACATCCTGGATTTCGAAGTACGCACCATTGGAGTTGAGACAGATCTCGTTTCCCGTATATCGAGTGTCGGGGCCGCTGTAAACCACGCACTGCGAGTCGTGGGTGCCTCGCTCACCCGTCTTTGCACAGCCCACAAAGGTAGGATTAAGCGGATCCTTGATATCCATCATGTACAACCCTCCACCACACGTAGGCCCATCGATCAGGTAGGCAAAGCCCGTATCCTCATTGATGACCACGTTGTGTGAGCTTGCGATGCCGGTATAGTGCACATCCGGTTCGAAAGTGGCCGGCATGTCGGTGACGTCACGAAGACGCGTTAGGTCGAATACCTGCATCCCGTGATCCCCTGCTCCGTCAGCTACGATAAACGCGTATCCCTCGTATGTCTTGATGTCACGCCAGAGTTGGGACGGAGGCGTACCCCAAGGTTTGGGCAAATCGCCAACC
>JAURNP010000111.1 GCA_030830105.1 Rhodothermales bacterium
AGCCGCAGTGTTCGAGGAATTACGTGACGATCTTGTCCCCTTTGTCAAGGAGCTTACGTCCAGTGGGATGTTGTGCGAGGGACCCGTTCATCGCGAGTTCCCAGAAGATGCACAGTGGCAATTTGGACTGGACATGGCCAAACGCATGGGATACGATCTCAAGCATGGTCGCCAGGACCGCTCCGCTCATCCCTTCTCTACGTCTTTTTCTATTTCTGACGTTCGAATCACCACCCGACTCGAAAAACGATTCTTCAACCCGGCCTTTTTCGGTACGCTACACGAGGCCGGTCATGCGATGTATGAACAAGGCATCGATCCTGCACTTGAGGGCACCCCGCTCGCGGACGGCACATCGCTAGGAATACATGAATCCCAGTCTCGCATGTGGGAAAACCTGGTCGGCCGCAGTCTGCCCTTCTGGGAATTTGCCTTTCCTTCCGCACAAAAGACCTTCCCGGATGCCCTCGGTAATGTGAACCTGGATCAGTTCTATCGGGCAGTCAATACGGTGGCGCCTTCCACTATCAGAGTGGAAGCAGACGAAGTGACCTACAACCTCCACATCATGTTGCGCTTTGAGTTGGAGCAGGAAATGATCGCTGGACGTGTGGCTGTCAAGAACCTCCCCGTCGAATGGAACAACCGAATGGAGTCATGGCTCGGCGTCCGTCCAGACAATGATGCCGAAGGCGTCCTACAGGACATTCATTGGTCGCTCGGAGCTATTGGATACTTCCCGACCTATGCGCTCGGCAATCTCATGTCGGTTCAGTTGTTCGATGCTGCCCTTGCGGCCATGCCTGACCTATACGGTCAGTTCCGCCGGGGTGAGTTTGCCGATTTGTTGTCCTGGTTGCGGACCCACGTGCATCAGTGGGGACGCCGTAAGACGGCTGACCAAATCATGCAGGACGCTGCTGGCTGCGATCTTTCCGCCGCTCCCTGGATGGCCTATGCGCGAAGCAAGTTTGGTGCCCTGCACGGATAGTTTCGGCAGAGACGGGCCTGGAGGACCTGAAAAGCCGGCCGCCACAATCCCCCGCCATCGATGTAAGGGGACCCCTCGCAAATCCGTTCCGCTCCATTGGTTAATTGTTTATCAGAGCCTATTTCAAAGGTAGCGCTTTCGTCCTGCTCACCAGAAATGCAATCACCTATGGCCATCAACCTCGAACTCCATCTGGATCACCTCCAGATTTCCCAAGACACACATGATTGGATCACCTCGCGGCTGAACAAGCTGGAAGAAGGACACTCAGACATTACGGGTGCCCACTTGTCCATCAAACAACAGTCCGGAAAACCCACCGTCAACGAGTACGAGGCCACCCTGACGCTCTATCACAAGCCAGATAATATTTCCGGTTCCCACAAGTCCCCACTCATACCTGAGGCCATCCAGGAAGCCTAATCTTCAGTAGAAAGACAGCTGCGCAAAAAGAGAAGCGCTATCAGGGACCGGCGCAAACGAGCTCGTCGCGACGCACACGCGAGTTCTCAGTAGTCTGAGCCAAGGCGGGAGGATCCGTCAACCACGGATCCACCCGCGACCCAAACGTCCTAAAACAACGTTGCTGTGCCAGTCGGAGCGGTCAGGTTGGACATTAGCGGATAAGCCGACTCGGCAACTGGAATGGATGGGATAGATCCAGACAACACGAAGAATCCGTAAGGGTCTACCGTGTCATCCGGGAATGGCTCTACCGTTACGTAAACTTTTCCACCTGCTGGGTTCAAAGGAAAGGAAACCCCGTCGGGAGCATTTTCCTGAAAGTCTTCGCCTGGAAACAACGGCGTATCAGAATTAGAGTACGGCCGTGCCGAATCTGCGCCATTGCCTTCCCGAAAGGCACCGGTAGAGATCAATGTCCCGCCAGCTTCAATCCATCCCTCGTACCGCCATCCCTGGGGTAGTAGCGGAAGTGAGAGTCCCGCGGTGGGAGAGTTTTTCGATCCTTCCACAAACCACAGCCCGGACACGTCGTCCGACTGCGCACCCGCCACGTAGCTCATAAGCATGAATGACCCGGATTGGCCTTCCAAGGATGTGCCTAATGCCTCCGGGTGGCCTTGAGACAAGGTTGCGACAGATTCTACTACGTCGCCAGCAAACACTACCGAGACTGAAGGCTCCTCACTGTTATCTCGTTTTTCCTCGATCGTTACATAAATGAGTGATGCACCCGAAACGTCGGCAGGAAAGGTCAACTCGTTCTGGATGAACTGGCCAGCAGCATTTACAAAAGAGCCATTCTCGGTAGTATTAAACTTATCGGTGGCGAATGTTTGAGCACCGACGCGTGCGAAAGCCTGATACGTAAAACCATCCTGAAGTGGCATCAGATTATCGAGATCCAAACGGACCTGAACTTTTGCCGCCTCCAGTTCAATGACATCACCGCTGTCACATCCGGCGATGAACAGAAGCGCTAGAGAGAGGACTGAAATCAGAGTACGCATAGAAGCACACCTTACTGGAAAGGCAAAACGGGTTGAAAAATCGAAAAAACGCGGTAAAGGCGAACGAATCGGTACGCCAAGGGTTCTCCGCAGCCAGGGTGTGTAAGTGCTTATGCCTTCCCTCGCCGAATTTCCTTTCGTCCGCCCACCGCGCACGTGTCCAAACATCCATCCATCGCATCTCCTCTCCCATCGTGGTCGCCCTCGTCCTGGCAGGCTTTTGAAGCCCGACAGCAGCCCTTTTTTGAGGACGATGTAAAGCTGACCCGTGTACTTGAGCAGTTGGCAGTCGTACCGCCCCTGGTAACTCCGTGGGAAGTGAATCGCCTGCAGAATAATCTTGCGGATGCATCAACAGGAAAGCAATTTCTGCTACAAGGAGGCGATTGTGCCGAACGATTCGATGAGTGTCGCCCTGATATCATTGCCAATCGACTGAAAGTGCTTCTCCAGATGAGCCTCGTTCTCATTTACGGATTGCGCATGCCGGTAATACGGGTTGGACGGTTTGCCGGCCAATACGCCAAACCTCGATCCGCCGACTTCGAAGGACACGGCGAAGAGCGGCTTCCTACGTATCGCGGCGACATGGTCAACGCTCCGGAGTTCGGGAGGCAGGCTCGGCGACCAGCGCCTGAACGCATGATCACGGCCTATGAACGCTCTACCATGACACTCAATTATGTGCGTGCTCTCGGAGATGGCGGTTTTGCCGATCTGCATCATCCGGAATACTGGGACCTGGACTTCGTGACATCGGATCACCTGCGTGCCGAGTACCAGGCCATCGTTGATTCCATTCTGGACGCTTTGCGTTTCACGGAAGCGGTCTCTCCCCTGCCAATCAGCAACACGGACCGCGTTTCTTTCTTCACGAGTCACGAAGCCCTGCTGCTGCCGTACGAGGAGGCTTTTACCCGGTCGACAACCAAGGGCATCTACAATCTCTCGACGCATTTTCCGTGGATAGGAAAGCGAACCAACACGCTGGATAGCGCCCACGTCGAGTACGTGCGAGGCCTTTGCAATCCGATCGGTTTGAAGGTGGGTAGCAATCTTGAAGCGAGTGAGCTGACGGCCATCCTGGACCGGATTGATCCGGATCATGAACCCGGACGCATCACACTGATCACACGCTTTGGTGCCAACGGAATCGGCGATGCGTTGCCTCGACTGATCGATGTGGTTACCGCGTCGGGACACCCGGTGCTGTGGACGTGCGACCCGATGCACGGAAATACTGAGGAGACGGAAGATGGACTCAAGACACGCCGTTTCGAGAATATCCTGTCCGAGCTGGAGCAGGCATTCGATATCCACCACGGGTGCGGCACCATTCTCGGTGGCGTACATATGGAATTGACGGGAGAAAACGTCACCGAGTGCACGGGTGGGGCCCGCGGACTTGAGGAAAAGGACCTGCACGAGGCTTACGAAAGTCGCGTCGATCCGCGTCTGAACGCCGAGCAAGCGCTGGAGATGGGGTTTTCGATTGTCCGAAAGTGTCGTACCATGAGGTCAGACGCCCTCTGAGCCCATCCGTACAGTCCATCAAAATGATTCCTGCGCCTGCCATCGTTTACTGCGCCACGTGCATGGATTCCACGCGTGGCAAGACGGCCCACGGCCTGATTCGATTCACCGAGCGATTTGACGTTCGGGCTGTCGTCGACCACGTCTTCGCCGGCCAGGATGCAGGCACATTCCTGGACGGAACACCCAATGGAATCCCGATCGTCCCGGACCTGAGCCTAGCACTGGAAAAAATGCCGGACAAGGACGGGGCATTCGTCGTGGGATTGGCTACTGACGGAGGGGTGTTGCCGGATCATGCCCGCAAAGCTGTTCGACAGGCCATCGAGAAGGGACTGGACGTCTATTGCGGCCTCCACCTGTTCTTATCAGAAGATCCGGAGTTTGCCCCACTCGCTGAAAAGCACGGTGTGAACCTGATTGATGTCCGAAAACCACCACATCGCTCTGAGCTGCATTTTTACGAGGGACAAATCGAAGAGGTGGAAGCCGTCCGCGTGTTGGTCTTGGGGACGGACTCGGCTTCTGGCAAACGCACCACCTCCTGGGTCCTGCGCAATGCATTGCGTGACAAAGGCTACACAGCTGAGATGATCGGCACCGGGCAAACCGCCTGGTTGCAGGGTGCTCGTTTCAGTATCCGGCTGGATACACTCGTCAACGATTTTGTAGCGGGAGAAATCGAACACGTCGTGCGCCGTGCCTGGAGAGAGGCACGCCCGGATGTGGTTGTGGTTGAGGGCCAGGGAGCCTTGCTGCATCCGGCCTATCCCGGCGGTCTCGAGTTGGTCGCCGCGATCAAACCCGACATTCTGCTGCTTCAGGATGTCCCGGCACGAACCACCTTCGACGGTTTCCCCGACTTGCCCATGCCCCTCATGGAGCGACAGATCGCCGCCCTCGAAATCCTCTCTGATCGGCGTGTGGACGCGCTGACCATCAACCCGAAAGGTCTGTCCGAAGAGGCATCCGTAGCAATATGTGCGGGCTTCGAAAAGGACTTCAATCGTCCAGCCGTTGACATCTTCAGGGAGGGTTGCGATCGTCTGATCAACCTGATTGAATCCCACCTGCGCACGCGAGATCTCACTCCATGACCGTCAAACACATTTCGATCCATACGGTCCAGACCCCACTGCTGGAGCCGTACACTATTGCCTACGAAACGATTACCGATATCACCAATCACTTCGTAGAGATCCGAATGCACGATGATCGGATCGGAATCGGCTGTGCAGCTCCTGCCCCGGAAGTGACGGGGGAATCTGTGTCGGATTCCAGAAATGCGTTGGACGCTTTTGCCCGGGATGCCATCCGCTATGCACTGGACGAACTGCCGCGTCCGTCCCCCGAATTTCCGTCAGCAAGGGCTGCGGTGGACCTGGCCGTTCACGACATGTTGGCGCGCGAAAAAGGACGTCCACTGTGCGCCCTTTTCGGACGTGAGGACGATA
>JAURNP010000112.1 GCA_030830105.1 Rhodothermales bacterium
GCCCGGCCCACGGTCCACGCTCGCAATCTCTTCCATACATCCGTGCTCATGTGGGATGCATGGTCGGCCTACGACGATGAGGCGCAGCCCTACATGTTGGGAAATAGGCTGCACGGGTTTACATGCTCGTTCGAAGGCGTACCGGATCCGGGAAACGTTCAGGCAGCGCGGGAAAAAGCGATCAGCTACGCGTCCTACAGGTTGCTGCGCCATCGTTTTGAGCAATCACCGGGTATGCAAGCTGCTTTTGCCCGTTACGATGTTCTGATGAATGAGCTGGGCTTTGATCGCACCTTCGAAGGTGTCGACTACGCAACGGGTGAACCGGCAGCGCTCGGCAATTATCTCGCTCAATGCATGATCGAATACGGTTCAGCAGACGGAGCCAATGAAGCTGAGCTGTACTCGAACCGATTCTATCGTCCGGTCAATCCGCCACTGGTGCCGCCTATTCCTGGCAACCCGCACATCCTGGACATGAATCGCTGGCAGCCATTGTCTTTTGATGTATTCATCGATCAGGCAGGGCAGGAAATTCCATTGGGGACTCCTGAATTCCTGGGCCCGGAGTGGGGTCAGGTCCATCCATTCTCGCTGACCAACGAAGACCTGACCATCTATGAACGAGGCGGATTCGAATACTGGGTATATCACGACCCGGGTCCGCCGCCGACCATCGATGTGCTGAACGGAGGAGGGCTTTCGGATGAGTACAGGTGGTCCCACTCCCTGGTCGCAGTGTGGTCGTCCATGCTCGATCCGACCGACGGAGTACGTTGGGATATTTCGCCGGCTCGTATTGGCAATATTCCGTTCAGTCAGCTTCCCCGTGACTGGCAAGGACATCGCGATTTCTATAATCTCTTCGAAGGACTGGACGCGAGCCAGGGGCGTAGTATCAACCCACATACGAGCCAGCCCTACGACGCGCAGATCGTGCCGCGTGCCGATTACGCCCGTGTACTCGCTGAATTTTGGGCCGACGGCCCCGATTCCGAGACTCCGCCTGGCCATTGGTTCACGATTCTCAATTATGTATCCGATCATCCAGACCTGGTCAAGCAGTTCCGAGGAAGTGGACCGATTCTGGACGACATGGCCTGGGATGTGACTGCCTATTTCGTGCTGGGCGGTACGATGCACGACGCTGCCGTCGCCGCCTGGGGAGCAAAAGGGTGGTATGATTATATCCGTCCGATTTCCGCCATTCGAGGGATGGCAGAATTTGGCCAGAGTACAGACCCATCGAAGCCTCGGTATCACCCAGTCGGTATTCCGCTGATTCCCGGGTATATCGAATTGGTGGAGGATGGTGATCCGCTGGTGGGTGCCAACCAAGAGAATCTCTACGAGATCAAGATCTATGGCTGGCGTGGTCCCGCGTTTGTCTTCGATCCGGAAACAGATGTAGGGGGCGTCGGCTGGATTCTGGCCGATGACTGGTGGCCCTATCAGCGTCCGAGCTTTGTGACGCCACCTTTCGCCGGCTATGTTTCGGGTCACTCGACGTTCTCACGTGCTGCAGCGGAAGCAATGACGCTGCTGACGGGCGATGAGTATTTCCCGGGCGGCATGGGAGAGTTCTTTGCGCCAAAGAATGAATTCCTGGTATTCGAGGATGGCCCCAGTGAGGATGTGATCCTGCAATGGGCCACTTACCGGGATGCGTCTGACCAGACGAGCCTGTCCCGTATCTGGGGCGGTATTCACCCCCCAGCGGATGATATTCCCGGTCGTCTCATGGGTCGGGATATCGGCATTGAGGCTTTTCTGTTTGCCGAACGATTCATCAATGGATTAGCGACGGACATCGAGAAGCAGGTGTTGCCTGGTACGACGGCTGATCTGGCTGCGTATCCGAACCCGGTGCGCAGCGGCAATCATTTCACCCTCGATGCTCCTTCTTCCGGTACCTATGTACTCGTAGATATCCTGGGCCGGCAGGTACGTTCTCTGGAACTCACGGGTGGACGGAATGTGGTCCACACCGAAGGTCTTGTTTCCGGCATGTACTTTATCCGCTCAACAGATCGATCCGACAAGCGCGGGGCGAGCGTGCTTGTGACCCGGTAAGGCAACAATCAGTCTTTGTACCTGATTTCGCGGCCCTTCACGATCACGAAGGCGATCAGAGCGAAAACGAAAAACACCAACAGCATCCAGGCAACACTTTGCAGTGTGCCCGCGATGGCTCGGTAGATTTCCATCGTCCATGCTTCAGGGGTGAGTGCAGCGACTACACCATCCTTCGGAGCAATCAGATACTTTTCAAAATCCCAGACGCGAACACCGCCTGATATTCCGACGACGTAGATCGCGAAAGTCAGGTATCGTGCCCAGGCATTCGAAACCTCTTCTCCGATGATCCGATCGAGGATCTGTTGAATGGGATTCTGGAAGAGGCGCGTCAGGATCCAGGAAACCGTGATGGCCAGGAAAAACGTGACAGCAAGGAGAAGAATGAACATGGGTTACCTCCCAGGTTGATCATTCGAAAATTAAGACTCCGGTTCGGGCTCGAAATACATGGACATCAACCGTTCGGGAATAGCTGAGGGCCTGCCCGATTCTCGATTCAGACAGACCCAGTTGGTCTGACCAGATGCCATGAGGGCATCATCCTTGGTACGACGAAACTCGTATTCGCGGGTCGATGTTACGCGTTCCACCGACCCGACCCACGTCGTCAACTGGATCTCATCGCCTTCAAACGATGGAATCCGGTATTCGATATTGTGTGAGCGCACCACCCAGGTCAGTCCGGCCGCGGCAGCGCGAACGTCTGCCCCGAGTTGCTGAGTGTGCCGGATGGCGATTTCCTGCATCCACCGGACGTACTCCACATTGTTGACGTGCCCATTTACATCGATGGATTCGCGGCCAACAGTAAATGTCCAGGTAAATCGGTTGGGAGTCATCAGTAGGGAGATTCGGAAGAAGGAGCGTTGCTTGTTTTCCGGTGCCGGAACCACAGCACGATACCCCAAAGACTGATGAGGATCCAGAATACCTCGATGATGAACGAGGCCAGATTGAAATTGTAGCGCAAAGACACCAGGATCATGGCTGCACCAATCAGATTGATCACCGAGTAGGACAGTTGTTCGGAGTGCATCTTACGCATCTGAACAGCGGCGTACGCCAGAACGATCAGGACGACACCTATCGATCCCATTATGTCGAACCATGCCATGGTCAGCTCGCGTTTAAGGTGCTCAGGATGTCCTTGAGCAAATCTGAATTGGCGGCGGTGACCAGGTTCGGTGCATGCACCAGGTTGTCCGTATTACCCGAGATGTCGCTCAGTACCCCACCTGCTTCAAGAATACAGGGAATGAGAGCGGCATTGTCCCAAGGGTTCATTTTGGGGTCCACGGCACCATCCAGGAGGCCGCGAGCGACCCACGCATGCTGTATGCAATCGCCAACGAAGCGGAATTTTCGTGCGTTGCGAATCAGAACAGACATGGACGGTACCGAATCCTTTCCATTCGGATCGATGTCGGTATTGTAGAGTCCAGTTGTTGACAGGTATGCGTCTGCAACGCGATCCGCACCTTCGGATACCTTGACCTGCTCCAGATCGCCCATCCGATTCAAGTACCAGCATCCGCTCCCAAGCTCCGCATACACGGTTTCCTTGAGACCAGGCATGTTGATCACGCCAAGAATTGGATGCCCATTCCGGAGCAGGGCAATGAGGGTTCCGAATGTTGGAAGGCCGAGGGCGAATGAGGAGGTCCCGTCAATGGGATCCAGGACCCAGCACCATTCGGCATCGGGATTGAGGTCGTCTTGTTCTTCACCCAGGATTCCGTGGTCCGGGTAGCGGGCCTGAATAAGCTCCCGCATGACCCGCTCGGCCTCTGTGTCGGCTTCGGTCACGGGTGACCCATCGGCTTTCGAGCGTACATCAGTCCGTTGAAAACGCGGGATGATTTCCTGTGCTGCGGTGCCGGCCAATTCCAGGGCAAACTGCAGAAACGGGCTCAGTGTGGGTGTATCACTCATGGGTCAGATATCCCGGAAAATGGGACGACGTCAGGTTGAGTCAGTTGACTGAAAATGGAACGCTCCAGCGCGTGGTATCCCACGCCAGACTGAGGCGTCCTCCTTCCTCGGTGCCCGTCACTTCTATCACAAAACGCTCTTGAACTTCCGACAACGTCTCCGGCGTCATGTTGACGGCGAACAGATCCTGCTCGGCATCATGGGCCGTTCCCCATTGATTGGTCTGTTCATTCAGAATGAGGGAGAATGAACCATTCTCGTACATGGACCACAAGGTGTAGGTGCCTGCTGGAAGCTGATATTCGCCGAAGCTCAAATTGCGACTGGTGGTGAAGTGCGTGGCGGCATTGGCACCGGTTCGCCAGATAGATCCGTTTGGTACCAGGTTACCCCAGATGTCCCGATCACGCTTGGAGGGTTGTGAGTAGTTCACTTCGATATCCGCTTCCTCAACCGTGGCCTGGGTCGTGGCAGCGGGACTGGGCACTCCCATGCCTTCACCGGGGGCATCCATGGCCGCCCATCGATCCGCCAACGATCCTACCAGGAAGGCCTTTACTCGGCGGGTTTCGGACGAATTCGTGGTTCCGGCTCCAGAAATGGCCAGGAGCTGGCCACTTCCATCCGTCCATGCCTTTCGGGCCTGTCCGAAATAATCCATCGAGACCGTATCGCCGGCTACTACGGTCGCATTGTTCTCTGCTGCTGCACGACCGCTCGGCCCCATGATCATCGTCGATGTGGCACCATCAAGCAGGCGATTGGCCACTTCTTCGAAGGCGAAGGCAGAGGCCGCCGTGCGACCAAGCGTCAGGATACTTCCAGATGGCAGAGCAACCCTGCTGGAACCCGGATTCTGGCCGCCGTACCGAACGACCAGCGCAGAATCTCCCTGCACGGTGACACGGCCTCCTTGAATCTCCGGACCGTCGGGATTGGTGGTTGGTACCTGCGTAGACCAGAGCAGGCTGGTGAAGGAGCCATCCTCGGCGACATCCACCTGATAATCGGTCATGCGGGTAAATGGCGAACGCTCAATCAGCGTACCCTCGATGGATGCATCGGTGCGCAGGTACACCTCGACAGCGACCGTATCCGCACCCAGCGTGGTTACAAAAGCCCGAGGCTCATCGGGATTGGGTGCCCAACCCGAGTCGGGAGCACACGCAGAAAATGACAGGGCCACTCCAAGGAAGAGGGCCAGAGAACGCAGAATTGTCATGTTCAAGCCGAGTTTAGGCGGGGAAGAATCCGTACTACGAACCGTTACCCCATCTGTTCGTCAGCAGCGGGGTCGAAAACCTGGAGACCAGGACACCAGAAAAGCCCATCCTACACCGTCTCTTCCATGATGGTGTTGACGGTGGCTTCTACTTCGTCCGCGATCGATCCCAGACGCTTGTCATCGGATAGCATCTTCAGTATATCCGAAGGATTGATCATGCCCACCTTCGTCTCGCCCGCCTGGGAATAGATGGAGACCCTACAAGGCAGTGCCATGTTGATTTCGAGGTCTATGTCCAACACGTTGGTCGCGTGACCTGGATTACAGATCTCGAAGACGCGGATTTCTTCCGCCCTTTCAAAGCCCTTGTTCTCCAGCGTTTCCTTGAGATTGTACACGTGTAGAACGCCAAAGCCATTTCGGGAGCACGCTTCTTCAAAGTCGGCAGCCGCCTGATCGACAGACTTACTGGAGGTGAGGATGGTTTTCATCAGCAGGTGGAATGAGAATCGAGATTGATATGAGTGAGGTCGTGCGGCAACCTATTGTCGGACCAGCCTCCGATCCAGAGGGGAATTCCTTACACCGGACGGATCCACGGGATCCGCTCTTATTCGTGTATTGTCGCCTCGATGATGTCCAGAATAGTGGCGACTGTTTCGCGGCCGCCGTCGGCTTGATACCAGGCAAATTTCGCACGTACGAACTCCCGACTCGTAAGGTCGGCACCATCGGTGGACACCCAGGTCTTGAGACTCTGAGGCCGTTCGATGAACACACCAACTGGCTCGAACCGCTCGTTCAGAACCAATACCGTCGGTGTGGCAGCGCGCTCATCTTGGGTTCGGTGTGCTTCCATGATGGGGCGCCCTGATTCTGGAAGCACGATCCGCATGTTGACGTGCTCACTGTATGCGGCGAGATGAGCGAGATACGGTATGGTTGAAACCGAATCGCTGCATCCGTCAATGGCCACGGCCAGCAGGTACCACGTTCCCGACAAGTTGGCAGCGCGATCGGTCCAGGCTTCATCGGGGGATCCGTCCCCATAATTGTTGATCCATCGCTCCCGGCGCGAGTCAGCTTCTTCCAGGAATTGGCCGAAAGCTTTCCCGCTGTGATACAAAGAATCGAGCCATACCGGGTCCATTGTGCGATCCAGGGACCCTTCTTCTGATTGTCCCCAAGCCAAAGTCGGGATAAATAGAAGGATGAGCAGGAAGGACAGGATACGCGTCAAGACCCCGACCTCCGGCCGAACACTCGTTGCAGTAGCTGGGTGGTTCGCGCCAGCGGATCTTCCCGGATACGCTGCTCTTCCGATGCTAGCGTGGAGAACATACCGTTCAGGGTTTGCCCCACGACATACGTTTCCAGATCAAATTGCACAGGCCGGACCAGCGGAATGGCATTGTAGCGCGTCACGAGGTCCTCATAAACCCTTACGACGCCAAGTTGCTGCATGACGTCGTCCACCACGGGTCCGAATCGGGTTGTCAATGCTTCCTCGGTCCGATCCCTGAAGTAGAGGGTCGCCGCATTTTCCGGACCGTTCAAAATGCCGAAAGCGTCCTGGATGGTCATTTCCCGGATGGCTCCTGCGAAGACGTCGAGCGCGAGGCCTGCAGCTTGCTCGGCGGCCGTGTTCATCTGGTCCTCGAATTGATCTACCTGGTCGTTCAGTCCCACCGCGCGTAGCCGATTGGTCATCGTCTCCAGGTTTTCGGGGATAGGAATCCGCAGCAGGTCGTTTGCCCCGAACCCGCCGTCTGAGGAAAGTGTCTCCACCGCGCGTCCAGTCCCCACGCTCAAGGCTTCCTTGAGGCCGGACGCAACCGTCCCTTCGTCCAAGGGAGCTTCGGCCGAGAGAATAGTATCGATAGCCGCCATGTCAATGGATGCACAGCCGGGAAGGATCAGCAATGGGACCAGCAACGTAGCTGAAAACACAAAGGGTAAAAGCCGTCTGGAGGTCATACGAACGCTTAGCTGAAGGATTGGGATTAATAATGGCGGACCTGTTCCAGTAATTCGATCCACATCTCACGGTTCCTGTGGGGGGACTTCAATCCACTCGCGGCCCCGTTTGTCAGCAGAAGCAAATGCCAGTCTGCTTCCATTTCTGACCATCTGTTTCTCTCGGTCGGCAGGCATTTTGGCGATCACTCTGGACGCCTTCGACCGAATCCGTTTCCTCAGAGCTCATAGCCTTCTGCCTTGAGAACCTTGAGGGCTCGATCCAACTCCGCGTTCTTGACCAGAATGTAGTCGGTGTCAAAGGTGGATATCGCAAAAATACTGATGCGTTCGCGCGCGAGCGTGTCCGATATCCGCGCCAGGATTCCAACCAGCGTAAAGTCCAGGGGGCCTACCACTTTGAAGCACGCCCAATCCGGTTCTGATTTCTCGCTGGCTACAATGACATTGCTGTCGCAGACAATGGATAATTCGACGTCCGTTTGCGCCATGAACCAGGGCTGGGAATCGAGGACAGCCGGTGGAATAGCCATCTCCGGAGGCAGCTGATGGACGGTGAATGATCCCGGGAGCAGACGGAGTGTAAGGTTGGGTGCGGACTGCATGCGACGGGGCGGTCAATGAGGGTCATCTGATGGGCGCAATGATACGACCTTTCCATTCTATTCGTCCGCGTGAACGATTGAACATCGAGTCCAACCCAAGGAAAATGATGAGCAGAAAAGAAACAGGAGCCATCAGGCTGATCGAGAGCGGCTGCCGCGTAATACGATCCGAGAGGATCTTAAGAATGAAAAGGGATCCGATCAGAACAGGAGCCAGAATGGGCGCCACTATGAAAACCAGGGTGTACCCTGCCAGCGCGAGAGTCGAGGTGAAGACGGTGCGACCCAGGATATCGGCCGTGTTTTTTCGAAATCCGCGCCACGCCTCGGGGAAGGTGGCGTACATGTGAACGGTCAGATCATCCGTGACATCGTCCAGCAAGGGGGTGAGTCCCTGTCTGTGCAGATAGCGGCCAATGCGGATGTCTTCCAGGACTTCACCACGCACCTTTTGATGCGGTTCAAGTCTGCGATAGTCATTGGAGGTAATCATCCAACACTGACCGTTCACGCCAGACATGGCGGCAGCGGGAACGTGTTTGCCCAGCCACCAAGGGATACAGCTCGTGATCAGCGCGCCGACCATGGTAACAATGGTTTTGCCACCCCCTTTCAGGAGTGTCATACCAGTCAGCATGGTGCCTTCGGGGCGTGCCGCAAAGCGCTCGCACATATGCCGCAAGGCGGCGGGATGCTGGAATTCAGTGTCGGCGTCGATGAACAAGAACACCGACCCTTTCGCATGCTTGGATAGCTGGTAGCAGCCGTTTGTCTTACCCACCCAACCGTCGGGTAGGTCGCCACCGCGAAGGCCGCGAACACGCTCGTCCCCAGCATTTTGGATGATATCCCACGTCGAATCCGTTGACTGGTCATCGTAAATGACCATTTCCGCATCCGGGTGGTCCTGTCGGGAAAAAGAGTCTATCAGGCGGGGCAGATTGTGCTCTTCGTCCCGCGCGGGCACGAGGACGGAGACCGATGTTAGTTCGTTTGAACTGCGTGCACGCCTCCTCATGATGAAGGCCGCCATATTGAGCAGCAGGTTGACGATCATCACTCCGTGCAGCCCGATCAGTACGTAGGTTAATTCTGTCATTAGAAGAGCCGGTGACCGCGCCACGAAGCGTCGGCAGATTCTCCGTACTCCCTCATAAAGCGGCGCAAGGAATGGACGGTTTCGCGGAAGGCACCGGCGGCCTGCTCGCATGCCACACTGGTTCCTACCTGAACAAACAGGCTGGGCTTCGAATGGGTCAGTGCTTCAACAGAAAGCGCCATGGGCGTGAAATGCGTGGGAATGCTGGGGTGCGCGAATGATCGGTATCCGTGGTACATGTCCGAGAGATCCGCGTCAACAGCTTCGATGCGCCCCTGCGGAAAAATCATCACGCAATCTCCGGGGGCCAAGTCATTGCGGACCAGCCCCAGGATATCTCTGCCAGATGCGGTCGTACCGGGTGTGATACCAAAGGCACCTGCCTTCTTGAATACCGGGTAGCGCTTCAGTTGTTGATTCAGCATGATGGTTACCAAACGCGCCTGCGGAGCTGCCTGGCGCTGAATCATGCGCACTACGAAGCCATCGAGACGGCTCACATGTTGCGGCATCAGGACATTGATAGCGTCTGGGGACCAATTCAGGTTTCCATCAACATACACCCCGTGCGTGCGCCGTCGCACATAGTGCCGCATGTACGGATCGAGCCACATCATACGGCGGCGACTGAACGTGAAGGAGGAGGTTGTGGCCATGTGATCAGTTCAGGCGTACCTGAATGGTTACCGAATCACCGACCACTTCAAACACGGCATCTTTCCACTTTGGAGGTCCAAATCGGGCTCGAGCACGCTCCGAGAAGCCGAATGACTCTTTGAACAGCCCAATCAGGTTGCGATCCAGTTTCCCATTGCGGTTTTCATCCAGATAGATGGCTGCCCCGTAGGTGCCCGCTGGTAAGTCTTCGAAGGTTACCGTAGTCAGTGTATCGGTGGTGGCAGCCAGAGCACCGAAGACGGGATTGTCGTCGAGCCAGTTTTCTGAAGACGTGTACAGTCCCACACGAACGTCCGCATCAGGCGTGACAGGGTGGACCACTCCGACGCTCAAGCTCGTACCGTTTTGATCAACCGCCGCGACGTGAGCCAGTTGTGCGAGAACCGGTTGTGCGAGAGCCGGCTGTGCACCCATCAGGAGCATCCATATGGCTGCAATGCTACTGACTGCTGCGATAATCTGGGCGGGCATCACGAGCGCAATTTTCTGGCAATCCGCTCCGCTTCTTCCCGGTTTTCCTCTTCGGGATCGGGGAGGAAGATTTCTGGTTCTGGTTCGGGCAGCGCCTCTGGCATGGATACGTCTGTCAGTTGATCCCAATCGGCGCTTGTCACAATTGCTTCCAGGTTTTGAATGCGCGTAATCAACGTGGCATTCTGCTGTTCCAACTTCTCGGCTAGCTCCTGGAAAGACGTCTCGAGCGATTCCGCGGATGCGCCCAGTGTCGCTTGTTCTTTTTTGAACTTGAGCCATTCGGACCAGGCACCGGCCATGATGCCTGCGATTGGGATGAGAACCCACGCGAAAGACCAGAAATTCATGAGCTATGGGAGAATTGGTACACAAAGCGTAGCGAGATGGGTGTTGGTACACGATTTAAGGAGTCCGGTTGCGAACACGGGTAACGATACCGGTAAATGCATCCTACATTCGGGTTGTCCCGGGCAAAAGCACGCTTTCGGCCCATGGTACCTCATCTTGCTTTCCGATTTCAGCCCTGTGTCTGTACATGCCTCGATTTCGTTTCACGTCCGTCGCCCTGATTCTAACTCTCGTGGCCATTTCCGCATGGCTGCCCATTTACCCAGCGGAAGCTGACTCCGCTGATGCCCGAGCTACAAAGACTGTTATTCTGGTTCGCCATGCTGAGAAATGTACAGAGCCTGCGTCCGATCCCGGCCTTACAAGCTTAGGTATTGAACGCGCGGAATCGTTGCGCAATACGCTCAAAGATGTTTCGGTTGATGCCATTTACTCCACTCCGTTTGAGCGGACGCTCTTGACCGTAAAAGGCCTTTCTGAAGATCATGACTTGGAGATCATCGAGACGCCGGTATCTGCCGGTTTTCTGGAGCGACTGGTCCAGACCATCCAGCAATCGGAGGATGCTGTCATCGTCGTATCTGGCCACAGCAATACGACCGCTCGCGTGGTAAACTTACTGGCAGGGACGGACTACCCCGATCTCGAGGAATCGGAATATGACCGATTGTTTGTGGTCCATATTCCTGAATCGGAAAAACCCGTTGTCACGGCTCTTCGCTACGGTCCGTCGTCCGGTCCGTCGTCCTCACCCTGCTGAGGCTTCTCTTTTGGCGCTTTTCTGAAGCGCCAGCACCTCCAGAAGGAGCAGGTCCAGGTTCTGTCGCTGGGTCTTCCAGATGCGTAAGCGGACGTCATTGGCGTGTTTGCCCGGGATGATGTCCAGTAGCTCGTGCTTCTTGGGTGTGATGATCAACCGATCCTTGAAGGGTCGTCTCTGGATGCGGATATCCTGAATGGCACCCGGCTCAATCTTGATCACATCGGTATCCTCGTCGACCAAGCCCAACAGCTTGTTGGTGAGGTGAACCACCAGGAACTCGTCGTCCACCAAGACCATGCCTTCGAGTTCTCGCAGGCCAACGTCTGGCAATGTGAATGGAATACGATTCAAGTCTCGGGGAGAGGACAGTGTCGCTTACGCCGCAGCGACCACAGGTTTATCGGTTCGTCCCAACATCTTCAACATCCGATAATGTGAGCCGATGGCCCCGCGCAGCGTTGGGTGATAATTGTACGGGATCTCGTAGCGTGCGGCTACTTCCCGGACGATCCTGGATACTTCTGGATAGTGGATGCTGCAGACCTGAGGAAAGAGATGATGCTCGATCTGGTAGTTCAGTCCACCGATATATGCCTGCAGCGCCTTGTTGCGATGGGCAAAGTTGGCCGTTGTCAGCATCTCATGGATAAGCCAGGCATGTTCCATGTTACCGTCGTCGTCGGGGCTGAGGTATTCCGTTCCCTCTACGACATGAGCCAGCTGGAAAATGACGCCGAGAATCAAGCCCGCCGTCAGGTGCATGGTCAGGAATCCGATCAGGAATTGCCACCACGTTATTTCCAGTAGCATGAGGGGTAGAACGATCATGTACAGGACTACCAGGACCTTGGTAACGAACAGGATGACCCACTCCGAAGCAGGGTGTTTTTTGTCCTTGTACGGCCCGATATCGCTCTTCATGAATTGCTGGAAGTCCTTGGCGAACAACCAGTTGACAGTGGCAAGACTGTAGGCTGGAAACGCAAAAAACTGCTGAAAGCGATGGAATCCGAATCGGGGCTCCTCTGGCGACAACCGTACCAGCGGGGAGACTGCCAAATCCTCGTCCACACCGGGGATGTTGGTGTAGGTATGGTGGATCACATTGTGGGTAATCTTCCACATGTATCCATTGGCACCAAGCATGTCGAATGTGTACCCGAGAAGCTTGTTGACCGTGGCGTTTGATGAATAGGCACCATGCAGCGCATCATGAGCCACGCCGAATCCAACGCCAGCGGCTCCAACGCCCATAATGAACGTCAACAGCCACATTTGCATCAGGCTGAATTGGCCGGAGATGATCAGGGCATAGGAGCCAAATGTCATCAATAGGACGACGATCCCGTTCCGGACCATACGCCAGTTGGCATGCTTCGAGAGGCTGTTGTCCTTGAAGTACTGATTGACTTCAGCCTTCACTTCGGGAATGAAACCGCTCAGGTCCCGGTTGGCGAAGCGGATTTTCCGTTGACTCATGGTAAACGACGTAACATGTTCCGATAGATGTGATGCATCTGTCGGGAAGATACGGATCGCACGGATCGCGTTGTCCGCACAAACTTAACCGTCAGTCTGTGCTTCCCGAATCTGTGCAACGACGGGACGCAACAATTCGTTCGGAATGGGTACGGTCAAATTGTACTGCTTCACTTTCCAGATGCCGTCCACCTTGACCAGCACACCTGTACCACGGCACTCACCAAAGCCTTCGTTATCCAAGCGCTCATCAAACCAAGCGGTGTTTCCTTGGTCGTCAATGAATACGTGCCGTTCCGTCATCGTGTACGTCCAGCCGGTACCGCGATCAAAGGCCGGGCGGGCGTACTGCTGAAAATCAGCAATCGTCCAACGTTCTTTGGCGTCGGTACCCATGAAAATGGCATCTGGCGTGTACAGGTCGAAATAGCCCTCGAAGTCTGCCTCTGAGGCCAGGCGATGGACATCGTCCAAAACGGCGGAGACGGCTGCTTCTTCATCTTGTGCTGCGACGGGAAGAACCAGGAAGGCTAGGGCGATGAACGTCAGGAATCGGGACATGACAGAGAGTGGCTGATCAGAGTCGGACATTATGCGTGGCATATGCTATCATGCCAATGTACCACTAAGATCCCCGATCGTCATGGCTTCTCGACGCTCGTTCCTGAAAACCGCACTTGTCACTTCCTCCGCGGCAGTCATTTCTCCTGTCGACCTGATGGCCATGATTCCCCGACTGGGTGGATCGGAAATGACACCTGAATGGGTGCTGAATGCCCGAAAGCAGATTCCAGCTACGAGGGATCGCTTTTTCCAGACGGCCGGTATCGCTCCCAGTCCCACTCCGGTGCTGGATGTAGTATCAAAGGTCCTTCACTACCAGAATCAGGGGCCGGTTCATCCGGATATCTATCCGAGCGTCGCAGCCACAGAGCCGGATTTACGGACCCATTTCGGTGCCCTGTTCGGTGCGCACGCGCATGAAATCGCGCTCACGCATTCCACGTCTGAAGGAATCAATATTGCCTCCTGGTCGAGGAATTGGGACAAGGATGATGAGGTGATCATCAGCAACCAGGAGCATCCTGCCAATACCATCCCGTGGTACAACCTAGCTACGCGGTTCGGGGTCACGGTGCGCCGGGCCGATCTCACGACGGGTACCAACCTGATGGATGCCGTCAGGGCAGTCGCTTCGACGCGCACAAAATTTGTATCCATTCCTCATGTATCGCGAAATAATGGTCGTCGTATAACGGATGAGGAATCCGCTACGTTGGCCGCATGGCTTCGGGAAAGGGACATCCGCTTCCATCTCGACGGGGCACAGGGTCCGGGATGCGTACCTGTGGATTTTCGACTGTTGGGATGCGACTACTACAGTGCATGTGGGCACAAGTGGCTTCTGGGACCGAAAGGGACAGGTGCATTTTTCTGTCATGAAGACGTTTTGGACCGCACGGAAATGTCCTGGACAGGCTCCCATTCTACGCTTTCCTACGACCAGGAAGGCGGTTATGAACTCATTCCGGAGGCGCGCCGATTCGAATTCGGTACGCGCGCGCTGGCTACCTTTGCTGGATTCGATGCCGCATTGAGCTGGATGGAGTCGATCGGTATGGATCGGATTCTGAAGCGTGTAGACGAATTGGTTACCTATGCGGAAGAATCCTGGCAAGAACGAGGCCACACCATCACCTCACCGATCGGAGAGGCTCGTTCCGGCGTGCTGGTGATTCGGCTTCCTGAGCCGCTCACCGGGTGGCAGGTCTACGAATCGCTCAGATCAGAAGCGTCATCGTTCACGTCACCGGTCGATGGCCCTCGTGATCTTCGGATCGCCATTCACTTCATCAACACGCGTTCTGAAATCGATGCCACGTTCAATGCCATTGAGTCGCTCCTTTAGGTGGCTGCTTCTTCCATTGTTTGCTGCCGCTTTTCTGACAGTACGTTGCTCCAGTAATTCCCAGGCAGATCTCGTTTTACACAATGGTCAGGTCTACACCGTGGGATGGTCTGATCCCGGGCTGGACGGCACGCCGGCCCTGGATGCGCCGGTGCGTGACAGTACGTGGACACCCGATGCCTCTGCTGTGGTCGTGCAGGATGGAAGGATTGTGTTTGTGGGTGATGACGATGAGGCGCGTTCATGGACGGGCGCATCTACGCGCGAGGTGGATCTGAATGGAGCGACGGTGCTTCCAGGATTGGTAGAAAGTCACGGCCACCTGCACGAGATTGGAGAAAAAGCAGAAGAAATCAGCCTTGTGGGTGTTTTGTCTGAGGAAGAGATCGCGGATCGTTTGACGCAAGCAGCCGGGGGGCGTCCTGCTGGCGAGTGGATTCTGGGTACGGGATGGGATGAAGGGGAATGGGCCAATCAGCTTCCTGACCGGGCCTTCCTGGATACGCTCTTTCCCGAAAACCCTGTCGTTCTCAAGGGCCTTCGAGGATTTGGAACGTTGGGTAACGCGCTGGCCCTGGAAGCAGCAGACGTGGGCTCACAGACCCAAGATCCCGTGGGAGGAACCTTGGTTCGGCGTGATGATGGGTCGCTGAGTGGGGTATTGCTGAATAACGCCACCGATATGCTCAATGACGCGGTGCCCCAGAGGAGTCTGGAACATCGCAAGCGCATTCTGCGGCATGGGATGGATGCGCTGCTCATGGCTGGATATGTATCGACCCATCATGCAGGCGTACGAACAGATTATTTGCCGGTCTATCAAGCCATGGCACAGGCCGATGAGCTTCCGATGCGGGTTCAGGCCATGCTGTCTGTTGGAGTGGTCGAAGCGCCGGAGGTAGAAGAATGGACGCGCCGCGGGCCCACAAGGGATCCTGAAGCGATGCTGCAGATCCGTTCGGTCAAAGCGTACTACGATGGATCCCTCGGGTCCCGCGGCGCGAAACTGATTGAGGATTACGCCGATCAACCGGGTCATCGCGGGATTGCCGGAGCGGAGTATGGCTTTGACCCCGATGCTGTCGAGGCATTCATGGCAGCCGGATTTCAGGCTGGAATCCACGCCATCGGGGATGCTGGAAACCGGGATGTGCTCGATTTCTACGAAGGCGTCTTTGAACGGCACCCGCAAACCCAGGCGTTGCGTCACCGCATAGAACACGCCCAAGTCGTGCATCCGGACGACTTTGCCAGGTTCGGAACGTTGAGCATAGTGGCATCCATGGAACCCGGACATGCCGTCGAAGACAGCCCATGGGCTGGAGAGCGCCTGGGTCCGGACCGCGTGCGAGGGGCATATGCCTGGCGTCAGCTCCGGAAAGGAGGCGCGCTGCTTCTATTCAACTCCGACTTCACCGGAACCGATTGGTCTGTGTTCTACGGACTGCACGCCGCGGTGACGCGCACCAAGAAGGACGGGACGCCCGAAGGTGGTTGGCTACCCGAAGAAGTGGTTTCGGTGGAGGAGGCCCTGCGCGCCTACACCATCTGGCCAGCCCGCTCATCGGGACTGGATTTCCATACCGGTACGCTTGAAGTCGGCAAGTGGGCCGACATCACCGTCATGGATATCGACCCATTCAACACCCCGGTCGACCGATTGATGGAAGGTCGGATTCTGATGACCTTGGTTGACGGAAAGGTGCGCTACGAGGCGGAGTAATTAGGACTTTCTGGCTCGCCCAGCGATCCGGTCCCGGCTAATCTGTGTCGGGATAATTCGTGATCCAGTCGGATTCGGCTGCGAGGTAACCAAAGGAAGCCCAAGTCCCTTCTTCAAGGAGCGAACCGAGCAAGTTCTGAGCACGCTCGACGTCGTGGTTTTCGAAATGCCAGTTGGCCACGCCGTAACGGATGGCATCGCCCGCCGATCCATCGCCAGTCAGTTCCTCTTCGCTCATCAACCCCTTGTAGAACAGGGTCAGTTGGTGGTATGCATGGTTTTCGATGATGTCCATGTCCGCTGATATCGGTTCCAGCACGGCCGCTGCTGCCTCCTCATTGCCCATGCGGCGGTGAATCATGTAAAGCCAGTGGGTATTGGACACAACGTTGTCTGCATAAGTGCCGGAAGCCAGGCTTCGCTCGTAAGCGCGCAGGGCGCTACGCATGTCCTGCTTCAAGTAATAGGCCAAGCCGAGGTGATAGTAGATGTTGCCATGCAGCGTGCTGACGGGGATGCCTTGGGCGTTGGGCATCCCATCGGGCTCGACCTCGTTCTCAGTACCCTCGATCAGATCAGAGGCCTTCTCGAAATCGACGATGGCGCGGTCCAGCTCCCTGATCGCGATATAGCGATGCCCTCGGTGGCGATAGAAGCGCGCGTCATCCGGAAAGCGTTCAATTCCCTCGGTGAAGAGCGCGATCGCCTTATCGTAGTCTCCGGCATAGGCTGAAAAGCGTCCGTACCAGATCAGGGCATCAGCGCTGCCGGGATGCGCCTCGTAATCGCGTTTTCGCGCCTCGTATCGGGCGATCAGGGCGCTGTCTGGTGCGGACGCATACAGGTCACGCCCATCGAGCGAAATCGCGTCTGGTGCATGGTCGGACATCGCCACATCGTCAGAAGGCTGACAGGCGGCCACGACAAAGGCGAGCAGAATCAGGGTACGTTTCATGGTGATCAGGTCAGTAGGTTGAGCTGCAGATGCCAGTACGGCAGAACCGGTTCAGTCAGAGGAAAGCGTGCGCTCAAAATAGCGGATTTCTGGTCCACCGGTCGAAAGGTGTCTCTGTTCGCCGCCTTCGAGACCCAATTTCCGAAGCACACGCACTGATGCTTCATTGGTCACAGCCGTGAATGCGCATACTTTAGGCAGTCTGAAAACGGTACGGGCTACGCCCACCATGGCATGCCCTGCCTCCGTCGCATACCCCCTTCCGTAGAAAGCGGCCAGGTAGGCAAAACCCACGTCAGGAAAGGTCAGCGTTTCGCGCTGCAAGAGCCCGCAGATTCCGATTCGAGTAGACGTATCCACGAGTTCCACCGTGTTCATGCCGAAGCCGTGCTTGCGGTAATTGTCCCATCCGGCGGACTGAATGTATCCGAGGGCATCTTCCAGGGTCCGTACCTCTTTATCCCCGATGTTTTCCAGGAAATCCGGTTCGTTTAGGAGCTCGAGAATGAACGCTGCGTCCTCGGTCTGCATGGGCCGGATCAGGAGCCGGTCAGTTTCGACGGGCAAGCCTCGGGCGTCATTCAGGCTCATGGTGATGGGTTTCTGGCGCTGGTGATGCTTCGCAGAATGACCACGCCCACCATGATGTCAAATGCGAGGCAGGCCCACACATACCACTCGGGGGCGTGCGTCCACGGGCCGATGGGAGCATGAAAAATAAGATCCCACACTGGGTGGAGTAACCATCCAATGCCCAGCCACCGGGGGTCGTGGGTTACGGACAGAAGCACAAACACGCCAAAAACCAACACGCCGCATACCTCTACCAGGATGGCCCAGTCAGATGCCCCTCCCAGAAAGGCAAGGACGACGTATATCAACGCAGCGACAATCAGGGTCAACACGTAGTATTCGCGAGCCCGTTCCGGGCGCGAGCCGACGTGTCGGTTGAATGCAAAAGCAGCCAGTACACCTACCAGCAGGCCAATCAAGGCGGAAAGTCCCATCAGTACACCCCCAAGTCTTCTGCGTTGACAACACTTCCATCAAACTCTGATCGCACTTCTTCCAGGAGCGTCTCCAGGGAGGAAGACCACTCCAATTGATGATAGAGCACCAATAATCCCGGTTGCGCGCGCTGTGCGATGCGGCCAAGCTCCTTAGCCGACGTATGGAACTGGGCGTGATAGCTTTGCCAGAACGGTGTACGACGCTCCCAAGCAGAATCGGAGTACGCTTCGTGCAGCAGCACATCGCATTGCTGGCACATCTGCTCGATGATGTCTGATTCTGCCGTATCACCCGAGATGACGATGACCCGATCCGGTGTCGTGAATCGGTAGCCGAACGCATCCGGCCAGCTTCCATGTGGGACATTGAATGCCTCCACCGTAACCAGTGAATCCTGATACACAACCCCGGCGGTAACATCATGCGCTTCTACACGCCATCCCGTGTTGTTGGCTGGCTCCAGTCCGTACAGCCGGATCTGGATATCCCGTTCGTAGGCCTTCAGCAGGTGATGCGCCATGTCTGAGGTACCTTCCGGACCGTACAATTCCAGCGGATCAGTGCGCTCGAGTACCCAGGGTGAGAGCATCAGATCAGGTAAACCAACCGTGTGATCCGAGTGCAAGTGTGTCAGGAACGCCTTGCTCAATTTGGTCATGTGCAAGCCTTCGATGCCCTGGTCAACTGCAGCCTGAGCGCGACGAACGATGCCTGGCCCCGCATCCACGATGTAGGGAGTCGTTCCTACAACGATGGCCACGCTGGGACCACTTCGATCCGGCATGGGATTGGGCGTACCGGTGCCCAGCATCACGACTTTGGTTTCGATGGCCGGAGGCTCCTGTGCCGATGCGGGCAGCAGCACTAGAAGGGTGATGAACAGGAAGGACAGGGTGCGCATGTCGGCAGAGTTGGGGTAGCTGGAGGAAGCATGGTACGAGTGCAGCAGATTCGTGTCCAAATGTGCCGGAGAATTCGGTGGTTCACGGACATTGGGGAATTACCGGTTGCCACTCGTCGGAAATGACACGGGCCGGGCTCGCCGCATGGCGAGCCCGGCCCGTCTAGTTGATTCGGCCGACACGGCTTACATAGCCGGAGGCGGATAGCTGTAGAAGGCCTGCAGACCGAGCGGAATGCCAATCGCCCAGAAGACGAGCAGGAAGATCGACCAGACCACCAAGAAGACTACCGTGTATGGAAGCATGATGGAGGTCAGCGTGCCGATGCCCGTCTTCTTGAAATACCGCTGGCAGTAAACCACCACCAGCGGGAAGTATGGCATCAGCGGCGTGATGATGTTCGAAGACGAATCTCCCACGCGGTAGGCTGCCTGTGTCAGCTCCGGGGAAATGCCGACCTGCATGAGCATGGGCACGAAGATCGGAGCCAGCAATGCCCACTTGGCCGAAGCCGAGCCCACGAAAAGGTTCACAAAGGCTGTCAGGAAGACAATACCAACGATCGTAACACCGCCCGGGAAGGCCAGGGCCTTGAGCAATGCTGCACCTTTGAGGGCGAGTAGCGCGCCAATATTCGACTGTCCAAAGGCGTACACGAACAGGGCACAGAAGAAGGCCATCACGATGTAGTAGGACATCCCGTTCATGGCCTTGGTCATGGCATCGACCATGTCCTTCGACTTGCGGAATTTGCCCGTTACATATCCGAATACCACCCCAGGCAGCAGGAAGAGCAAGAAGATCAGCGGTACAATGGACTGCATGATCGGCGCCTGGAAACTGTTGAGTGATCCGGAAGCATCCCGCATCGGAGAGTCCTCCGGAATCAGGATGAAGACCAGCAACACCAATCCTGCAACCAGGGTCAGCGTGGACCAAAGAAACGCTTTCTTTTCCACGGCTGACACGGTATCCATGTCTTCTGCCTTTTCGGCATCCTCATCGATCGGCGTGGTCCGGTTCAGGCGCGGCTCGATGATCCAGTCGGTGATGGCCCAGCCGAGTGCCACGATCAGGATGGACGAGATGGCGGTGAAATAGTAATTGCCCAGCGGGTTGACCAGCACCGACGGATCAATGATTTGGGCCGCCGGCTGCGTAAAGCCTTGCAGAAGCGGATCGAGGGCACCCGGAAGCGGATTGGCTGAAAACCCACCAGATACACCGGCAAACGCCGCCGCAATACCTGCAATGGGATGTCTACCAACCGCGTAGAAGATGATGCCTCCCAGCGGAATCACCAGCACATATCCAGCATCGATGGCGCTGTGCGAAACGAGACCAACGAGAACGACCATGGGCGTCATAAGCGCCTTGGGCGTCCACGACAAGGTCATCTTGATGCTGGTGTTGAAGTAGCCTGCTTCATCGGCCACTCCCACCCCGAGCATGGCTACCAGCACTACCCCGAGTGGGGCAAAGCCGGTAAATATGGTCACCATCTGGGATAGGAAGGTGGCCATCGCATCTCCGGCAAGGAGATTGTTGATGACAATGGGTGCGCCGGAGCGTGGATCGATGTCCGCGAAGGACATTCCGGACATCAGCCAGGAAAGAATCCAGACGACGATAAGGGAGATGAGGAAAAGCATCGCTGGATCGGGCAGTTTGTTGCCGATTACCTCGATGCGGTTAAGTGCCCCTTCTACAAAGCCGGGCTTGGCTTGTGTGGTGGTGTCCATGCGGATAACGTCTGATGAACGAATCGCATGAATCTACGCGGCGGCCTGCGGAATCGCGAGATGCAAGGACACCATTTCTTGCGGGTCAGGCAGCAGGCGAGCGAATTGGAGCACGATTGGGGAATGTCTTCGGCATCTAAATCGTCCGAATTCGAGAAACGCGGTGCATACAGCCGCGTTATGCCGATTCCGAGCTTTTTTCCACCCAGTCTATATATCTATGAAAAGCACGTTTCTTCATCGTTTGCTTGGCCTGCTGGCGATCGAGCTGATGCTCGCACTCGTCGCACTGCCAGCAACCGCCCAATCGCTGGCCGTTTCTGGTTCAACCGGTCTTGGATTCGGCGGCACCCTGTCGATTTCAGGCGATCATATTGTGGTCGGTTCGGCGCCAACGGGTTGGCCCCGAGGCGATGAGCCAGCTGGTGTTGTCTACGTTTATCAGCGCGGCGAAGATGGAGCGTGGATGGAGGGCACGCGTCTGATGGCGTCCGATGCCCAGACAGGCGATGACTTCGGCCGCACCGTTTTCATGCGCAACGGCCGCATCGTTGTCGGTGCACCGGGGATGAACGCAGCCTACGTTTTTGACCAGCAGGATGATGGCAGCTGGGCAGAGACCGGCAAACTGCAGCCAGCCGACCTCGCTGAGGGTGCTGAGTTCGGCGGGGCGTATGCTCGGGCCGGAAACCGGACCGGCAACATTGCTTTTGCTAAGGATCAGATCATCGTGACGTCCTACAACGGCGATACCCACGCAGGAGCTGTCCACGTCTTCAAGCCGGGCACCGATGGTTGGGAGGAAATGACCGTCTTGCAGGCTGCCACGGCGAAGGAAGGTGATGGATTCGGTTTCAGCGTTGCCGCCGATGATGGCAACATCTTTGTGTCCGCTCCCCGGACCAACGAGCAGGCCGGCGTCATCTATGTCTTCATGGATCACGGCTATTGGATGCAGATGGGTATGCTGCGCCCTTCAGTAGAAGGATCGGCTCAGCTTGGGTCATCCCTGACGGTTTCCGACGGAAAAGTATACGCAGGTGCCCCGGCAACGAATCGTACGGGTGCCCTGGAGGTGTACGCGCTGCAGCCCAATGGCATGTTCGGGCATGAGGCCACCATGGTCCCCGAACTGGAAGAAGGACAGCGCCTGTTCGGCTTCGGTCGCAGCGTCGCCGTTTCGGACGGTCAGGCGATGGTAACAGCAGGCGGATCGGCCTATGCCGTGAACCTGGAATCAGGCGAGATGACACATATCGCGGCTCCGGATCCCCGCTTTCAGCCCGGGTTCGGTATTGGTGCTGCCCTCAATGGGTCGGTAGCCGCTATCGGAAGCCCAACGGCAGACTATGAGGCGGGTCTTGCTACCGTCTGGGAAAATCATGACGGCATGTGGCATTACACTGGCGTTCTTGCCAGCGACGTCAGCCGGTTCTCTTCGTATTCCGAAGGCAAAGTCGAGTGCGAGGATGGCGAAGCCCAGGGCTTTGCTTGTGATAATGTGGACCTGGTTTCATTCCTGAGCATCGGCGACGTCTCCAGTGAGCGCGGAGTGGGTATGACGGATATATGGGGCTGGGAAGACTCGGAAACCGGGAAAGAATGGGTCATTCTCGGACGTACGGAGGGTGTTTCCTTCGTTGATATCAGCAATCCTTCGAATCCGGTATGGGTCGGCGAAATGCTGAAGACAGCTTCTTCTCCCGGCAGTGGCTGGCGCGACGTCAAGGTTTTCAAGGACCATGCCTTCGTGGTCGCGGACGGTGCCGAACAGCATGGTCTGCAAATCTTCGATCTGACTCAGCTGCGCGATGTGGATCCGGCAGATATGCCTGTCACGTTCGAGGAGACCGCTCGATACGACGGCACGGCCTCCACGCACAACGTGGTCATCAACGAGGCCTCGGGGTATGCCTACCTCGTGGGTAATCGTTCTGGCGGTGAGACGTGCAGCGGCCAGTTACACATGGTTGACATCAACGACCCGCAGAATCCAGTCTTTGCCGGATGTCAGTCGTTTTCAGACGCTGGCGGTACGCATGATTCGCAGTGCGTCCTCTATGAAGGCGATGACACCGACTTCCAGGGTCGTGAGATCTGCTTCAACTCCAGCGGCAACATGTTCGTGATCGCGGATGTGACGGATAAGGCTGACCCGGTCACGCTCGCCGCTACGTCTTATCCGAACCAGGCCTACACCCATCAGGGGTGGCTGACAGAGGATCACAACTACTTCTACATGAACGATGAGCTCGACGAGATGGGGGGGCTGACGGAAAACACCCGGACGCTCATCTGGGACGTGCGCGATCTGGAGGACCCGGTCTTGGTGCGCGAGTTCTTCCTGTCGAACGCGGCCTCGGATCACAACCTCTACATCAAGGGCAACTTCATGTACCAGTCCAACTATCAGGCTGGTCTGCGCATCCTTGACGTATCCGATCCGGAGAACCCGGTCGAGGTGGGGCATTTCGATACGGTGCCCTTCGGAGAAGACGAGGCCGGATTCGGTGGCTCCTGGAGCAACTATCCGTACTTCCGCAGCGGCGTGATTGCTGTCTCAAGTCGTGGAGAAGGGCTCTTCCTGCTCCAGAAACGCGAACTGGATCTTTAATCAGGCGATACCGGGCGCTGGGTTTCACCAACTGGTGAAACCCAGCGCCCGGCAAACCGTCCTATTTTGCATGACGACACATTCCACATCAACGCGACGCAATTTTCTCAAGGTGGCTTTCGCTGGTATGGGCTTGAGTGTCCTGCCGGCGCGTGCCTTTGCTCGTTTCGAACATCCGGAACCGCGTGAGGGGATCGACGCCTCTCTCGTCATCACCGACGAACAGGCTGCCATCTACGGTGAGGATTCGGTTGAAGTCGTGCGGATGATCCGAGAAATACCCCAGATTGCCGACGGCATCGGGTGTTACTGCGGGTGCCATGTCCGCCCCGGCTACCGCTCTTTGTTGACGTGTTTCTACGAAGATGGCCGCGGAGCAGGTTGTCCCATCTGTCAGGGCGAGGCCAAACTGGCCTATCGTCGACATGAAGAAGGCCAGTCCCTCGATCGAATCCGACGCGCCATCGATGCGCGATTCGGATGACCCACTACTGATCTACCACTGTTTCAAGGCTGATTTGCCACTGATCCACCGCTGGTTCGCCCAGATACTGCCGCCCAGATCCATGACTCGATTCCTGCCAGTTCTGACCGTGTCAGGGCTTCTTTTATGCTCCCTGTTCCTGCTGCCGAATGAGGCCGACGCCCAAATTGCGTTGAGTCCTCGCGGATCGGTCTCTCAGACCATCGATGGGACCACGATTGACGTCGAATATTCCCGCCCGCGTTTACGCGGACGCACGGGCATGTTCGGCGGTCCTATTTGGTGGGGACACATCTGGACACCGGGCGCAGACTGGGCGACGATCATCGAGGTCAATAATGACATCACGCTTTCCGGCACGGAAATACCCGCCGGGAAGTATTCCATCTGGATGGTGGTAACAGAGACGGGTGACTGGGAGGTAATCCTGGATCCGGAGTGGAAGCAGTTTCACTTGCCGGAGCCACAAAAGAATGGTGATGAGATCACATTCTGGGTGACTCCCAATCGCGAAGCACCCGTTGAGGAAACCCTGACGTGGGAGTTCGTCGACAATACCAATTCGGGCACGAAGCTGCGTCTGCATTTCGAGACGCATGAAGTGATCCTGCCCATCGAAGTCCCGTCGCGCTTGCAGATGTTCGTCACGCAAGAAGAGGCAGCACCCTACGTCGGTACCTACGCGATGCAGGTGAACGAATATGTTTGGACACCGAGACCCTTCCAATACGAGATGCGAATGTGGTTCGAAAGCGATCAACTGCGTTTCAACATGCAGCTCTCCCCGGACGACCCCAATTTCATGTTTCAGACCGGCATGCTGCCCTTGCCGCAGGCTCGAGGCATCTACTACGTGGCGTTCCTCGAGGACGGCGAAGTCTTCCAGACCCTGGACGACATGGTAGAATTTGTCTACGATGACAGCGGCGCCGTCTCTGGATTCGAACTGCGTGCCGAGGACGATACGCTCTGGATGGTTGGGACCCGGGTCTCAGAATAGCCCTTTCTGGCATGCCGACCCCTTTCAGGGATCTCGTTACGCCTCCTTAGCGGGCATACCCCGAGTCATGGTCAAGCTCCAGGCCAGGTGTCGCCGACCCGGTACCCCTGAGGCCAAGGATCCTCCGGATCCAGCATGAGCTGCCTCGTTCCCACGATCCAGGCTCGGCCGGACACGGTCGGGATAATCGCCTCACGGCCACCCACTCGAGCCGTTGCTTCGATGCGGCCGGTAAACTCGGAGTCGATGATGGACCGCGCGAGGTAGGTCATGTTGGAATCCATGCGGCCTTTCGCGTGCAGGACGGCCATACGGGCAGATACACCCGTGCCCGTCGGACATCGATCCAGTTTCCCCGGTCGGATGGCGACGGTATTGCGGCCGCTGAGTACTCCGTCGTTTTCTTCAAGAGGCTCCGTGAATTGGCAAAACGAAATGTGATCCCAATCCGGATTTTCGGGATGAGTAAAGCCCAATTGCTGGTTGGCGGCTTCCACAATCCGGACGCCTACCTCGGCCAGTTCGCGGGCGTTCGACGGGTCGAGTCGAACGCCTGCTTCCGCGGCATCCACAATCACGAAGCTGTCGCCGCCGTACGCAGTATCGACGGTCAGAGGACCGATGCCCGGTACATCCAGCTGTGCATCGAGCTGGTCGGCAAACGAGGGGACATTGGTGATTTGAACCCGCTCGGCTTTCCCGTTCCGGCATGTCGCGCGGACGCGCACCAGGCCTCCAGGTGCTTCCAAGGTCAGCAAGGTCTCGGGCTCGGTCATGGGCACCATTCCGGTATCGAGAAGAGCCGTGGCCACGCACATCGAATTGGAACCTGACATGGGCGGCGTGTCAGCGGGTTCCATGATGATGAAGCCCATGTCCGCATCGGGATGTTTCGCAGGAACAAGCAGGTTCACGTGTCGGAAAACTCCACCTCGAGGCTCATTCAGTACGAAATTTCGCAGGGTTTCATCGTTCGCGATGAAGGAACGCTGTTCCCAGATCGTGTCTCCAGGTGGCGCCGGAACGCCTCCCACGATTACATCACCGACTTCACCTTCAGCGTGTACACTGACGATATGTACTAATTTTTCAGTTCTCATGCTGAAAATATGTTATCGAGTTTCATTTCGATTCAACCCGCCGAACAGGTCTTCCACCCTTGTTTTTTCCCGCTCAGTGGGTGCCCATCTCTCCTTCGAGTGCCTCCCGGCCACCAACGATTGGAATCTCGATGGAAGTGGCACCCAGATCCACCTCAAGTTCTGAGCCCGGAGCCGGCCAGAGCGTGAATTCGCGATCCGATGACATGATCATCAATCCAATTTTCTGTCCGGCCGGAATGACCTGATCATCCGGCTGGAGGTCGAATTCGAATTCGACGAAGTCGCCCGGAGTCAGTGGCGTACTCTCGGTCATGGACTCGGCATTCTGCGGATCGAACCAGCCACGCGTAATAATGCCACCTTGGGCCCGTCGGCCGTCGGTCCACGGCAAGGATATGAGCCATACCGAGAAGTTGACCGCTGGCTTGTTGGCGGCCAGTCGGACCTTCATGGTGGCCGTTCCTGAGATATGTACGTCCTGCGTCAGCTCCGGTGTGACGTAGAGCAGTCGGTGGTTCGTGTACTCGGCTTGGGCCAGAGACTTACCACTGAAGGAGACGTTGTCGACAATTGTTTCGACGCCCTGCTCAGACGGTGCTTCCAGGGATAGTTCTGCCGTGTATTGTCCACCTTGTGTTGGATAGAGGCGGACTCCTTCAGATTCCGGATTCGGGTAGTCCGCGTAGGGGGTCGGCTCGAGACGCTCGTCGCCCTCGCGCGTGATCCATGCCTTCGGATCGTTTTCCACGCCGTTCTCTACGTCATACAGGTAGCGAGTGAACCATTTGTTCATCATGTCGAGCGGCGGAGGACCACCGTGTCCCCCCTGATGAAAGTACATCTGAACCGGTACCTGCCCTTTCAACGCGTCGATGATGCGAACGCTATGCTCGGGCATCACATTCCAGTCATTGAACGCGTGTGCCATGAGCATGGCAGCCTTCACGTTGTCCACGACGTTCAGGTAGTCCCGGCCCGCCCAGAAATCATTATAGTCACCGGTTACACGATCCCGACCCTCTACGTATTCTCCATCGCGAATGGTGGCATTGCAGTAGTCTCGGCGATCGCTCTGCCGGCTGTGGATGAAGTCATAAAGCACGTCAATATCTTCACCCAAGTAGCCACCAGGATGGCGAATCAGGCCATAAGACCGATAGTAGTGCCAGTATGATGTGTTCGGCGCCACTGGAATGATTGCTTTGAGACCATCCACTCCTGTCGTGGCTGCAGCCAGCGGGAGCGTGCCGTTGTACGAGGTGCCTGTCATGCCCACATTCCCTGTGGACCAGTCAGCTACCATTTCTTCACCGCCAACAGGAGCGGTGTAGCCTTTGGCTCGGCCGTTCAACCAGTCAACCACAGCCTTTGGGGCCAGGGATTCATTGATGCCACCCACCGTTGGGCAGCCTTGTGACAGGCCCGTTCCTGGCGATTCAGAATGAACGACCGCAAATCCACGGGGAAGCCAGTCCTGCACAAAACCGCTGGAAATGCCCGGCCGGGTTCGGGCAGAGAATCCCTCGTATTTCTCCTTCGCTGGTGGGACAGCGCCCACTTCATGTTGGACATGCCAGAAAAGGTCGACAAGGCCGGCCGTACCGGAGTAGTACGGACTCGATCCATAGACAGTCGGGACTTTAAGCCCCTCAGACTCCGTCTGTGCCTGTCGCACGACTGACACGTGAACACGGTCAAGTGTACCATCCCCGTCTGAATCGAATTCCGTTTCAACCCAAAGCTGCTCGCGAATCCACTCGGCGTCATCGTTGAAGGCTTCCACTACCTGGGCCATTCCGTTTTCAAAAACGGGTCCGGTCTGGGCCAGCAGGGGAGAGGTGGCGAAAAGCAGAGAGAAAAGAAAGACAACAAGAACACGTTTCATAACAGAACCAGGGAAAGTGAACCGGGAGACAGGAAGTAGGCCGGAAAGTGCAAGCTAGACAGATGCGGAGCCGAAAGTACAGCGTGCCTTACTGCTTGGTTGACGGGGTAAGCCGTACAATGCCGGCCTCATCCTCGTCGCCGTCCAAGCCAACATAAAGGGCGCCATCCGGGCCTTGGCGGATATCGCGCACCCGACCCTGTCCTTCAAATATGGTTTCTTCGCTTACGACAGACGTACCATCCATAGTCAATCGAGCAATCTGTTGACCTCGAAGTCCTCCCACGAAGAGATTGCCTTTCCAGTTGGGAAAGAGATTGCCAGAATAAGCGACCATCCCAGACGTGGCGATGGATGGGACCCAGTAATGAACAGGCTGCACCATACCCTCCTGATGGGTGCTGTCATGCAGCGGGTCGCCGCCGTAGTTCACGCCGTATCCGATCACGGGCCAGCCATAGTTCAGGCCGGGCTCGACGAGGTTGACCTCGTCGCCACCCTGGGGTCCATGCTCATTTGTCCAGAGTAGGCCGGTACCAGCGTCGAACACCATCCCCTGCGTATTCCGGTGTCCGTAGCTCCAGATGGATGCTTCGATGCCTTCCTGTCCAACGAACGGGTTGTCGTCCGGAATGCTACCGTCGTCATGAAGTCGGTTGATCGTTCCATGATGATTACTGCGGTCCTGGGCCGGATGATTGGCCTGGTCTTCATTCGGATTGGCTTGCCGATCGCCAACACTCACAAACAGATATCCCTGGTCGTCAAAAGCCAGGCGGGAGCCGTAATGACCACGTCCACGGCTGTCCGCCAGCCAGATCTCCTCGACGTCTAGGAGGCTCATGCCCTCCAGCCTGCCGCGAGCCACTGCCGTGGTCGAATTTCCGTCATGTGCTTTGGCGTAAGTCAGGTAAACCCAGTCGTTCTCTTCGAAATCTGGATGCAGGGCCACGTCCAGCAGACCGCCTTGTCCTCGCGCGTATACGTCCGGTACGCCACTGATCGAGCCCTCCGCGAGAACGCCATTCTGAATGATGCGAAGTCTGCCGTCCCGCTCCGTGACCAGGATGTCACCATTTGGAAGGAAGGTGAAACCCCACACGGAGGACAGACCTTGGGTCACGACTTCAATCTGGACTGCTTCGAATTCAGTGTCGAAGGAGGACGACTGTGACCAGGCGACCAGCGAAGTCACTCCCGCAAGAACGAGGACACAAAGAGAACGGATCATGATGCTGAAAGGACTTGAAATGGGTGGGATACGGACGTGCTTACTCAGGCAGATCGGTGTTCGTTTCCGGGGCTGACGGCTGCTCTACCTCCTGCATGAATGTGGTCACCATGCGGGCAACAACGTCGGGACGTTCTGCGAGGGAGGCATGTCCAGCACCCTCTACCACTTCAACACGTGCATCAGGCATGACATCCGCGAACTCCCTCATGGTCACAGGACGTGCCTCATCGAACTCACCGGAAATGATCAGGACCGGAACGTCGATCTCATCCAGACGATCTCGGCGATCGTAATCCAATAGCGTGCCGGTGGCCGTGAACTCCGTTGGACCCCACATGGTGTTGTAAACGGTGCTATTGCTCGAGACCCCTTCGCATTCCGGTATCGGACCATATCCCCAGGGATCCATGAAGCGGGCATAGAATGAGTCGGTTGCCGCGACGTAATCCGGATGATCGTATGTGCCGGCTTCCTCATGCGTCTGAATGGTTGCCTGCAAGTCTTCGGGCATGGTGGCGAGAAGGGCTTTGGCATCTTCGATCCAGACCGGAGTACTCAACAGTGGACCCGCCAAGATGGCGCTCAGGACACCTTCCTGGGCTCCTTCCAGCACGTATTCAGCCGCGACGGCCCCGCCCCAGCTCCAGCCTAGAAGATGGACTTCTTCCCAACCGAAATGGCTGCGGATGGCATCCAGCTCGGATACGGAGTGACCAATATTCCATTGCTCCCGCAGGCTCGGGCGGTCGGATTTTCCTGTTTCCAGCTGATCGTAACGGAGAACGGGTCGGTCCATCAGCTCATCGTCGAGCAAACCGAACCCACAGCTGGTTCCGCCGGGACCACCATGGATGAGGATAAGCGGTGCGCCCGTTGCCTCGGGATTGGATATCTCATAGAAGACGTTACCGCCTGATACAGGAAGAAATCCAGTACGTACCACCTGGCCGGTTTCGGGGTCAATCCGCTCTGCCGGAGGGTCCGAAGACAAGCAGCCTGCCGCTAAGAGAAGAAGGCCGGTAACAAGGATGGACAGGTTGGAGCGCTTCATCGGCGGTATTCGATTCGGGTTAGTTGGGCATCTTCATTGCGAGTATTCCATGCCTCGCCATATTCGAGGACGTACAGTGCACCATCTGGACCGAATGTCATGTCCATCGGGCGTGTCCAGTCCTGGGAAGGCAGGAATTCTTCCATATAGTCATACCGTCCGTCATCGTCCATAGTGACGATGAACGTCTTGTGGCGCATCCATTCGTACATGATCAGCTTTCCTTCGAAGTAGGGAGGGAACGATTCATCTCCCATTTCTGCCTGGCGGAAAACCGGACCCGCCATCGCGCTCCGACCTCCATCGCCCAGTAGCGGATGATCGGTCGTGGTTCCGTAGGGGTAGTACAGGAAGGCAGGTTGGGCTGGGGGTAGGACAACCGATCCCGCATTGTTCGGTGAGTCGTTGATCGGAGCTGCGGCATCAAACCATTCCTTACCGGTGTCGGCCTGAAAATCCCAGTCACGATAGGCCCGGTTGTCTGCAATGAAGTAGGGCCATCCAAAGAAGCCAGCCGATCGAGCTTGATTGATTTCGTCGTAGCCCTGCGGTCCGCGATCTGCTGAGGGTTCAGAAGCATCCGGGCCGATCTCGCCCCAATACAACCAGCCCGTCTCAGAATCGATGGAAATGCGGAACGGGTTGCGGTTACCCATCACGTAGATTTCAGGTCGACCTTCCGAAGTATCCTCAAATAGATTGCCTTCGGGAATGGAGTAGCTCCCATCCGCTTCGGGTCGGATACGCAGGATTTTACCGCGTAAGTCTTGGGTGTTGGAAGCCGTGCTTTGCGCGTCATACGGGTGTCGTCCGGAGCGTTCATCAATCGGTGCTGATCCATTTGCCTCAAATGGATTCGTATTGTCTCCTACGGACAGATAGAGCAGCCCGTCGGGTCCAAATTCCAGCGATCCTCCAGCATGGCAGCACGTCTCGCGTTGTGTGGTCACATCCAGGATTGCCACCTCGGAGGCCAGGTCTAACCCGGTTCCGTCAAATGTGAAGCGCGAAATCCTGTTAAGCGACATATCCAGAGGCGAGTGATAGAGGTAAACCCAATTATTTTCTTCGAAGGATGGATCGAGCGCCAGGCCGAGTAACCCGTCCTCGAGGCCATAAGCCACGGGCAACTCATTGATGATAGAGTCGATACCTGTCTCAGGATCGAAGATGTGAACAGCTCCCGGTCGCTCGATAAACATGATGCGTCCGTCAGGCAGAACGTCCAGTTCCATGGGCTCATTCAGATTCGTGGTCAGCACATCTGTCTTGAATTCCCACTCGTACGGGGTCTTTTCTGCCGTCTTGGGTTCTGATTTGGACATGGCGACCCACTCCATGGCTGAACGGACCAATTCCACGAAGGCAGGCTCGCTCCAAGACTCGTCCGTGTGTCCAGGTTGGATGTAGTAGGACCGCCCGCCGTCAAAATGATGGTACCAGACTATTGGGTGACTGTCGCCTTCGGAGGTGTCATTGCCCACGTCGTAGGTTGTTTCGTCGATACTGATGAGCGGGATCACGTCGGGGTTCACGAAGCGGAAATTGTACCACTCGTCGAAGCGAGTCCACCGCTGTGGAAGATGTGCGACGGTAGGATGCGATGTGTCGAGAATGTCGAGCGCCGCTTCTTGAGGAGCCGGGTGACCGGTGAAATAGCCACCTACAAGTTGCCCATACCAGGGCCAGTCATACTCGGTGTCACTGGCCGAGTGGATACCCAGATATCCACCACCGTTCTGGACGAAACGTCGGAAAGCAACTTGTTGCGGGCGATCGAAAACGTTGCCTGTGGTGCTCAAGAATATGACGGCGTCGTATTGGGCCAGGTTCTCCTCGTTGAAGTCCGCTGGGTTCTCGGTGGTATCGATGACTATTTCCATACCCTGACCCAGCTCCTGAATAACCTCGCTTGCCAGAGGAATGTGTTGATGCCGGAACCCTTCGGTGTAGGAGAAGACCAGAAGGCGCGACGGCTGGTACGACGGCTTCTGCGAGCACCCCGACCAAGAAACTCCCAAAAGGAGCAAGGCGACGAGCCAGAAACCGGAAAAACGGGACAACATGGGTATGCTGGGATTGGAGTAACAGAGCAGGACTGCCCAAGCTACCGGGTCCGGCGTGGATGGGCAACTTCCCAATCAAGAGCTGCTCACATACAACAACACAGATGTTTTACGAGGAAGCTTCTCAATTGAGTGACATACCTGTCGAGTGACATACCTGTGTCATCTTTTTGGGCGATCTTTGATTGGTTCGGCTCGCATGTATTCAACCCGCTTTCCGGTTATGCCCCCTTCCGATGAGATCACCCGCTGCTCGTGGTGCGGTACGGATCCGCTATACGTTGCCTATCACGATCACGAGTGGGGAAGACCCGTCCACGACGACCAGCACTTATTTGAGATGCTGACCCTCGAGGGAGCGCAGGCCGGGCTTTCCTGGATCACGGTATTGCGCAAGCGCGAAGGCTACCGCGATGCCTTCTGTCACTTCGACATCGAGGCGGTCGCCGCCATGACACCAGGGGACGAAGAGCGGCTTCGGGGATTCGAGGGAATCGTGCGCAATCGCTTGAAGATTTCGTCGACCGTCAGCAATGCCAAGGCCTTTCTGAAACTGCAGGAGGAGATGGGGTCCTTCAGCGAATGGTACTGGGCTCACACGGACGGACAGGTCATTCAGAACCAGCCTCAGTCCCTGGGTGACCTTCCGGCGTCAACGGCGCTATCCGAGCAGATTTCGAAGGAGCTAAAGAGGCTGGGCTTTCGATTTGTGGGGCCGACCATCATCTATGCCTTCATGCAGGCAACCGGCATGGTCAATGATCACGTCCTGTCCTGCTTCGTTCGTCAGGAAATGCCCAAAACGACCTGATAAGCGTGTAGGGGATGGTCGGGTCACACTTGTTAATGAAGTGTGGAAAAGGTTGGAAATCGCCTTTTTTCGCGTGTTACGCCATTATTACGAAAAGTACTAATTTTGCAAGTATCTGTTTATCTACGACTTGCAGAAACAAAATGCGGAACAGGCGCGCGGAACGTCGGGAAATGGAGAATCCTGGGCATCTCCACATCAAAGTGGATAAGCTGTGGAAAACGATGAAAAACCTGAAAACGTTCGATTTGCCTAACTGAGCACTTTTTCGAACGTCTCGACGTCCTCAAGAACCGATCCCGTACCGCGGACAACGGCAGTAAGCGGATCCTCAGCGACGTAAACGGGCAGGTCGACGCGGCCACGGATCATAGAATCCAGACCTTTGAGCATGGCGCCGCCGCCTGTTAGCATGATGCCACGTTCGAGGATATCTGCGCCGAGTTCTGGAGGTGTTCGCTCAAGGCAACGGATAACGGCTGAAGCGATTTGTCCAACTGGCTCGCGAAGGGCCTCTCGCACATCTTCAGATGAGATCGTACGAACCTTGGGAATACCACTCACCAAGTCACGACCCTTGACAGACAGCTCTAGCTCGGGATCAAGTTCGACTGCGCTACCGACTTCCTTCTTGATGCGCTCAGCCGTTCGGTGACCAATCAGCAGATTGTGGTTTCGCTTGAAGTATTGAACAATCGCATTATCAAGCTCGTCGCCACCAACACGAATGGATTCGTCAATCACGATCCCGGACAGGGCGATCACGGCAATCTCGGTGGTACCGCCTCCGATGTCCACGATCATATTACCCACTGGCTCGGCTACGTTGAGCCCGATTCCGATCGCAGCTGCCATGGGTTCGTCAATCAGGTAGACCTGACGGGCACCGGCGTGTTCAGCCGAGTCGCGGACGGCCCGCTTCTCCACTTCTGTAATCCCGGAAGGCACGCAGATAACCATGCGGCGGATAGCCGAAAGCCAGTTGGTCTGCACTTTTCGGATCAATTGCCGGATAAGTTGCTCGGCGACCTCAAAGTCCGCAATGACGCCGTCCTTCAGCGGTCGAATGGTCTCGATCTCGCGGTGAGTTCGTTCGTGCATCTGCTGCGCTTCATGCCCGACAGCAATGACCTTCCTCGTCGATCTGTTCAGAGCGACAATGGAAGGCTCATTCAACACGATACCCCGTCCCTGGATGTAGATCAGCGTATTGGCTGTTCCCAGGTCTATCGCGACATCAGTGGAGAAATTGAAGAGACCCATAGAAGGCGAAAAACGTACAGAGTGGGCTGGAAAAACCTGAAATGGGGGAGAGTTGTCGACCAGAATGTCGACAGGAATGGATACCGCCGATAATACGTATGAAGGCTTTCGAATCCAATGCCCAACACCTATCGTAGGGAGGAAGAATGTTCGCTAATGTGACAATTCAACAGCGCAACTCATGTCTTCCCGGACACCTGCATCCCGACGTCTCGTTCGCCTCTCCTCGGCCGTGGTTCTAGCGCTTATTGTCGCATTCGTAGCCGTAGGCTTCGTCAAACCATCTGTAACCGTAGAGACCGCTTCGCGGACCGACCGGAGCGCTTACGTGGCCTTTGATGCTCTGACGAATTCGGAACTGGTGGGCGAATGGATGGAAGGCTTTGTCTCGATTGAAAGTGTGTTGGAGCGCGATGAAGCAGTGGGCAATCAATCTGTATTGTCCATGGTCACTGGCGGTGATACCCTCGAATTGCGACAGGAGATCACCACTTGGGAGCCGGGCGAACAATTTGGGTTGACCTTCGAGAGCAAGATGACGGCAGGCCATATTTCCGTGCAGCTCACTCCGCTGGACAACGGTACGGAATTGTTCGTTCGATCCACATTTGAAGGAGAAACCTGGTGGTGGCGCTCCCTTTTCCCGTTTTTCTCGGTTGGACTTCGGGCCACTCAGCAGGCAGATTACGATCGACTGGCGGCTTTGGTCGACGGTATTGAACCTCCACTTACGGGGAATTGGGCTGGTATTGACGCCGTGGGCAACGAACAGATGTTCCAGTTCAAGCCGAATGGCGCGCTGGAGTGGCGTGCCGCTTCAGGAGGAGAGTGGTTCGAGCTCCACGGGCTGCAGTATGAGGTAGATCGATCTGCGGAACCCATCGCGCTCGACCTTTCTGGATTCGACTCGCCGCCACTAGAGGGTCAGGTGCTCTACGGCATCATTACGTTTGCCTCAGACGATTCTTTGCGTCTGGATCTGGAAGCAGGCCCGCCCGGCAATGCATCGGTACGCCCCGAGTCTTTCAGGGAATCAGCCATCGGTCTCCGCCGAGTACGCTGATCTTACTCGGGCTGGAACAGTGCCAGAACGGCTCCTGCAGGATCCTGGACAACACAATAAGATCCATGCCCTTCTGCAATTTTGACGGGGTGATCAGCGCGCCGCCAAGCTTTTCCACAGCTGCCGTTGAGGCCTCGATGTCCTCTACGTTGACATACATCAGCCATTGGGCCGGTAGCCCTGCATTTGCGCCCCGGGCGTGACAGACGCCTGAGACGGGGGTTCCGTCGGCTGACGCCATGACATAGTCGTTGTAATCCCCCATGCTCAGCGGGGAGGCAGCCCAACCGACTACTTCCCGGTAGAAATCACGGACACCGTCAGCATCCTCGACGGTGAGGTCGAACCAGCCAACAGTTCCGGTGACAGGTTTGTCGCTCATATCAAATACAAGATGCGTCATCAGGCCGGGTATTCCCCGGCCGTGGACTCAAGAGTGCATGACCCGGTTTTTTAGGAGCTGCTCGATGTGTCCGAGCTCTTCCACAAATCGGGGATCGGTGTCAATGCGAGCCTGGATGGCCTTGCAGGCATGGATTACCGTGGAGTGATCACGCCCACCGAAGCGACGACCGATCGCTTCCAGCGAGTGCTGGGTCATCCGCTTACAGAAATGCATGGCGACTTGACGCGCGTCCACGATAGGGCGCTTGCGACTTTTCCCAATCAGCAGATCCGTATCCATGTTGTAGTACTCCGCGACGATATCCCGAATCTGGGAGGCAGAGATACTCTTGCGTGCGCGGTTGTCGATCAAATCCGACAGTGCATCCTGCACGAAGGTCATATCGATCGGTTGACGCGTCACACTGTGCAGAGCCAGAAGCTTGTTGAAGGCGCCTTCCAGAAGACGGATGTTATCCTTCACGTTGTATGCGATGTAGTCGATGACTTCGCTGGACAACTCCAGACCGGCCTCTGATGCATGGCGTTGAAGAATGGCCGTACGCGTTTCCAGATCGGGTGGCTGTACGTCTGCCGACAGGCCCCAGCGGAAACGGGAAAGCAGGCGCTCTTCGATGCCGGCGATTTCGGCCGGACTGCGGTCGGCGCACAGAATAATCTGTTTGCCGCTCTGGTGCAGTTCGTTGAACAAGTGGAAGAACTGCTCCTGCGTCTTCTCTTTTCCGCCGAAAAACTGGATATCATCCACGATCAGGACATCGATCTGGCGGAAGGCCTGCGTAAACTCACCCAGCGTGTTGTTCTGGATGGCATAGACAAAATAGTTCGTGAAGGCCTCTGACGTAAGGTACAGAACCTGGGCACGCGGCTCGCTCTGCAGGATCTCGTTTCCGATCGCATGTGCCAGGTGGGTTTTGCCAAGCCCAACCTTTCCGTAGATCAGGAATGGATTGAAGCTGGTCGCACCCGATCGCTTGGCAACGGCGACACCGGCGGAGCGCGCCAAGCGGTTACAATCCGCCTCGATGAACGTCTCTAGCGTGTATTTCGGATTGAGCGTTCGCGGAAGGGACCCGGGAACGGTCTCCGGTCGGAAAGAGAACGGACTGGACGGGGGTTGCTGGGTCGGCGTAGCGGCGCGTCTACCTTGTCGTGGTACATCGGTTGTTGCGCGAGCCCGAGACGACGATCCGGTGCGAGAAGACGTTGAGGCGCGGGACTGGGTATTGGAATCGCCTGGCAGGGAGGAATCTCCGGCGGCAGCTCGGGCTTCGTGCCCGGCTGAAGCCGCAACACTCTCGAATTCAGCTTCAGCAATCGCTGATACCATGAGAGTGAAAGAAATCTTGCCTTCGTAGCAATGCTCGATCGCCTGCTGAATCACTTTACTGAATTCACGATCGATCCATTCTCGGTGGAAATCAGACGGTACGCCGAGGGTGAGGTGGGTACCATTTCCGGTTGTGGAGCTGGAGATGAATGAGAGGGGACGAATCCAGGTCTCAAACTGCTGGGTCGGGAGATCCTGCGCCAACTTTTCTTTGCTTCTCTGCCACAGCATTTCAGATGGGTAGGCCATCAAACAGGTGGGTTCAAAAGGGGGTGAGTGGGATGATTTCTGGAGTCCCATTGTAGGCAGCGCAGACGCCCGCGGGCAAGCCTATATCATCCGTATTTATCCACCTGTCCCACTTCTTATCAACACTCCAAATGTTGAAAAAAAAGTAGCGCAAATCTCTTGCTTTTCCGGCGTCGCTCCTGAGCGTGCCCTGGGGATGGGTTGTGGTCCATCCCCAGGGCACTCAGGACACCTGTATCAGTCGGCTAGGCCGAACCAGCGAAGTACCTCGGCCGCGTGGTCTCCCGTCTTTGGGCGCTTGATAACTTTTACGATCGATCCTTCCTCATCAATCAGGAAGGTGGTACGCTTCGTTCCATTTATGAGCTTGCCATACATGTTTTTCGGCCCGTACGTCCCGTATGCGCCCATTACTGCTCTTTCCGTATCTGCGATGAGGGGAAAAGGCAGTTCGTATTTCTGCGCGAATCCTGCATGCTTCTTGACCGGGTCGTCGGAGACCCCGACAACGGCAATGCCGTTTGCCTGCAGGTCGGACCAGTGATCGCGCAAGTTGCAGGCCTGCTTCGTACAACCAGGCGTGTTATCGCGTGGATAGAAATAGATGACCAGTTTCTGTCCGGCAAAATCGCTCTTTGAAATGGTTGAGCCATCCTGGGTTATCCCCGAAAAATCTGGCGCTATGGTGCCTTCTTCAGGCATCTCGACAGTACTACTCATGATGGGTATTCATTCGCGGTTAAATGGTGTCTAGAATGGTACGTCCACCGCAGCGCTCAAGAAGCGCATGAGCGGCATTCCTTTCCCCCATTCCGAAGCCAGGAAAGGAAGGATGTCGGGTCGGTGAGCCTCTTGTTCGGGCAACCGAGCGACCCCGATGAAGTCTTTACGTCGTAGATCTTCGATATCCGGATGATCGGGATTGAAGCCCTTGGGCGCTCTGACCAAGGAGTCACCCTCCCAGGAATACGTGGAAGTGAAGTCAGGATCTTCCTTGACATCACGCCACTCATCTGGATCCCGATCGATGCACTCACGGATGGCACGCAGGTCGGGCGACGCCGGGTGCCACATCCCCATCGCAAAGAAGACATTGCCCGGCTCCAGGTGCAAATAATATCCTGGCGCGTGCACATCCTTGCCCAGTCGATGGCGGAAGTGCACGCCGGCGACCGTCTTGTACGGATCTTTGTTCTTCGAGAAGCGAACATCTCTGTAAATCCGAAAGAGCGACCCTCCAGAAGCTTTCGGAATCGCTAGATAGTGAGGGCTCAGCTCCGAGAGCATGGGTGCAAAATCTGCGATCAAATCCAGGAGCGGTTCCTTCACCGCTTGCTCGTAACGCGTCTTGTTCTCGGCAAACCACTCCCGCGTGTTGTTCACTTTCAGCTGGCGCAGGAAAGCAAAGAGATCAGGAGTGATGTACGGATTTGCCATGGCGTTATTTGGCAAGGAAAGTTTTCAGGGGCTGAAAGACACTCAGTTGATACCGATATCTCCCATACCCTCGCCCTGGTCACCACGGTTCGGACGCTGGGCGCGACGGATCTGCTCTCCAAAGTTGTATTGGAAAGTTAGCCCAATCGATTGAGACTCCCAGTTGCGGGTCCCCAACTGGTAGAATGAAGCCTGATCAACTTCGAACTCGAAGCCCATCATATTCAACGGATCGCTCACACGCAGTGTGACGGATCCTTTGTTGTTCAGGATGCGCTGACGAATGGACAGATTGGCCACAGAGAAGGAAGAGATACGTCCCTGGGCAACATCGATGGGAGCCCGGTAGAAGTAAAACATTTGGAAGTCCGTGCCGTCCTGGATCTTGTACGACAGGCTGGCACGCGAGGACCAGGAAATGGCATCATTGGCCAGATCGGCATCTACATTGGTCCCTTCGGTCACAATGCGATAAGCATTGAAGCTGGAAAAGCCACTCAGCTTCTTTCCGATTCGAAGAGAACCGATCACCTCAGCGCCATAGGACTCACTCTGGTCAAAGTTGCGGTAGGTCAGGGTGGAGATACCGTTGGTCGGATTTACCGTTTTGAAGCGTTCGATCTTGTTGACCGTACGACGATAGTACGGTGAAATGCTCAAAGAGCTTTTGCGAGAGAACTGCTGATAGGCCAGCTCCACCGCGTGGATGTATTCCGGTTGCAGTTCCGGGTTACCAACATTCAAGTTCAGCGGATCGGTGAACGTAGTAAAGGGATTCAGCTGTCCGGTTCGCGGACGGTTGACGCGCTTGGAGTAGCTGACCTTGACCTGCTTCATCTGAGAGAGGTTATAGTTCAGGAACGCGCTGGGGAAGAGGCTTGCGTAATTGTTATCGAATGATTCGTCCGTCGTTTGCAGATTGAACGTTGTGCGGGCCTGCTCGACACGGAGGCCTGCCTGCGCTTCGAATGAACCAAATGCCTTGCTCACGATGCCATATCCAGCGAACACATCTTCGTCGAATATGAATTGGTTGGTCCGGGCTGCATCGCTTTCAAACTCCTGGACGTTCAGGTCGAGCGACTGAACATCGAATCGGTTGTCCATCTGACGCAGTGCAGCCTTGGCTCCAGCCTCCACTTTCCAGCCGCCGAACGGGCGGATCCAATCCGTCTGCGCGTTCCACTGGGCGTCGTGATTATCGAGCTCATTGATCGTTTGCTCCAACAGTAAATCGGCGCTGCCTCCGTCCAGATCCATGAGGCGCTCGGTCAGATCATCGAGATCCCCCCCGTCGGACTCGTTGTAGCGGACTTCGCCCGTCAATTCCCGCTTCGAGGCCTCTACAATCCGACGTCCGGAAATGGAAAAGTCCATCGATGAACCGTCTGTGGCCCGCATGCTCTGCCGCACAGACCGATCTGTCAGCGAGCGATTCGGATCCAGCTGGTTGTACGTGTTCTCGGATGCGTTGTCGCCATCGCGGATGCTTGCCAGAGCCGAAAACGAAAGTTCTGAGATGTCACTCAGTTTGAGATCCAGCGATGAGTTGATGAGGTGGGAAGTTGACGTTCGAACGCCGTCGTTGTCCTGCTCAAGAAAGGTGAGAGGATCCAGGTACCGGTTCTCGCGAAAGTTGTAGCCGTCGCTGTTCCGGTCTTCGGACCTGAAGCCGTAGTTGGTGAACAAGGTCAGGCGGCCTTGCTGGGCCGTAAAGGAGCCACCCATGTTGTAATCACCCCGTGTGGACCCTCCAGACGTGATGCTGCCGCTCTTGCCGAGTTCCGTGTCTTTTTTCAATATGATATTCAGGGCCCCGGCCTGACCGTCCGGATCGTATTTGGCAGAGGGATTGGGTATGACCTCGACGCGATCTACCGAACTGGCAGGAATCTGCTGCAAGAAGGCCGAGAGAAACTCGCCACGAAGGGGTGAAGGCTTACCGTTGATCAGAATGTTGATGTTCTGATTACCCCGGAGCGACACGTTCCCGTCCACGTCGACTTCAACTGAGGGGATATTCTGAAGGACGTCCGTCGCATTTCCACCCGTGCTCGCGATCTGGTCTCGGGTGTTGTATACGGTCCGGTCAATCTCGAACGCTACCTCTGCCCGCTCGGCCGTAACCTGAACACCGTCCATTTCCGCAGCATCCGTACGCAGGGTAACGGAGCCCAGCTCAATCCGGGTGTTGCCTGGCGAGATTTCGAAAATGTCGGTGCGGACAGGCTTGAATCCGACGAAGCTGATCTCTGCGAAATAGCGCCCAGGGCGCAGGCGATCAATGACGAAACGCCCGGCCGCATCCGTGACTGCACCAGTAACAAGGCTGGAATCAGCAACTGCACGGACTCCGATGGTGGCCGTGACCAGTGGTTCTCCGCTCCGTTCGAAAACCTCTCCGGTCACCGTTCCGATGGTGGCTGGCACATCAGAGGTCGGGCCCGAAAACGTTTGGGCCACGGCGGCACTCGGCAGGGCGCCGGCAAGAAACGTCAGAATGAGTAGAGGCCCCAGATAGCGAGCTGGAAAAGTAGAACGAGACATGATCGGGCTTGGAAAAGATTGACGTAGGCGTCGAGTGCCCCTTCGTCACAGACCACAGCCCTTTAGTTACGCGACCCGCTCATGAATTCCGCGTCAATCGAATTACCACAACCATATGTGAGACAATGGTTAGCGGGTAAAAAAACGATCACTGATCGTTTTTGGCATTCTCGTCTCTGTCTGCATCGAAATACTCCCGCACCAAGCGAGCTGCATAGGGCCCGACTTCTTCCGAAAGCAGATTTTCAGAGGCCTCCCGGACTCGCTTCAAGGATCCGAATGCTCGCAAGAGTTTGCGCGAGGTTGCTGGCCCGATTCCTTCAATTTCCTCGAGCTCCGTATGCAGCGTATTTTTCTTGCGCTGTTTTCGCTGGAACGTGACAGCGAATCGATGGGCCTCGTTGCGCGCACGCTGAAGGAGTTGCAGGGATGCGCTATCCTTCGAAATGAAGACGGAGTCGGTATCCCCGGGGAAGAAGACTTCCTCCAGGCGCTTTGCCAATCCCACAACTGGAAACTTCCCGTAAGCCTCCACATCGACCAATGCCTGGACAGAGCTGGATAGCTGGCCCTTGCCACCGTCGATAACTACCAGGTCCGGCCAAGGGCCATTCTCTTCCACCACCCTCCCGTACCGTCGGCCTACAACTTCTTTCATCGACTGGAAATCGTCCGATCGACCATCGCCAACGGTCCGCATCTTATAGGTGCGGTATTCGCTTTTGCGAGGCTGCCCATCAATGAACACCACACAGGAGGCCACGACATCCGTTCCACTGAGATGGGAAATGTCGAAGCACTCTATGCGCCTCGGAAGCCGGGGCAGGGAGAGGTCTTTCTCAAGCTTTTCGACTGCGTGGGGTACCCGTCCTTCGGTGTGCTTCTGTTTCTGGATTAGGTGCTCGGAGAGCATGAGGTCAGCGTTTTTCTCTACTATTCGGACCAATCCGGCCTTGTCACCCCGCTGCGGGATGTGCAGAGTCACCTTATGGCCGCTCTTCTCATGCAACAGGTCCTCGATCAATTCAGGGTTGGAGCACTCCACCGACATGAGCAATTCCCGGGGAAAGAACGTGGACTCGGTGTAGTAGCGTTCCAGGACTGCCTGCATGAGTTCAGCATCTGGCGTCTCTTCTATCCGACTTAGGTAGATATGGCGTCTGCCCACAATCTTGCCGTCGCGCATCTGGAAGACGGCTCCGCAAGCGGCATTTGATTCTCGATCCACGGACAACGCGAACAAATCCCGGTCCGCAAGATCGCCGCTGACGACCTTCTGGCGCTCGGCGTACTTTTCCAGCGCGGCAATCTGATCCCGAAGTTTGGCCGCTTCCTCAAAATCCATGGCCTCTGCCACACGCATCATTTCGTCTTTCAGAAGCGCAATAAGACCACCTGTTTTGCCATTGAGCAGTTGCTCGACCTGCTTGATGGTATTGTCGTAATCCTCGCTGGTCTGGAGACCAACACACGGGGCGTCACACTTCTTGATGTGATACTGGAGACAGACTTCGTACTTGCCAGCTGCAATAGGCTCAGGAGCAAGATTCAGAGAGCATGTCCGGAGCCGGAAAATGGAGCGGATCGTATCCAGCATGAGGTTCATGCTGCGCACATCGGTGTACGGTCCGAAGTACCTCGACCCATCCTTGCGCGGACGTCGGGTCGAAAAGACCCGGGGGAAGGGCTCGCTCTTTACACAAATAAACGGATACGTTTTGTCATCCCGCAGGAGGATATTGTAGCGCGGCTTGAGGCTTTTGATGAGATTATTCTCAAGCAGGAGAGCCTCCACTTCGGTATCCGTAACAATGACTTCTATGTCATGCACTTTGGACACCATAATGCGCAGGCGACCATCCAGATTGCGGCTGGCATGGAAGTACGAACTTACCCGGGCCTTCAGATTCTTGGCCTTGCCGACATAAAGCACTTTACCCGCCTCGTCCTTATGCTGATACACGCCAGGACGGGTTGGAATGCGGGACAATCTTTCGGCTAGTTCAGGGCGCATGAGGCGGTTCAGTGGGCAGTCAGGGAGCCGGGGTCTATCTGGGGGTGAGATGTCTGGCGGCCGAAATCCCATGAACCGATCCTCGTTACTTAGGTTCAGGGAGACCAGTCTCCATTTTTTCAACGTTCCGCTCGTGCACCTTCATGACCGATCCTGAATCCGAGCGCATCTCGGCCATTCTCGAGGAACTCCATCGACTCTATCCTGACGCCGACTGCGCCCTGGATCATCGTAATGCACACGAGTTGTTGTTTGCGACCATCATGTCGGCGCAGACCACCGATGTGAATGTAAACCGGGTCACATCGACGCTCTTCGAGAAGTACCGGACGGTAAAGGAGTTTGCTGACGCCGATCTGGAATCCTTTCAGGACGAAATCCGCTCGACGGGCTTTTTTCGCAACAAGGCGAAGAACGTGGTAGCTACCGCCAACATGATCGAGGACGAATACGCAGGGCAGGTCCCCAGTACCATGGAAGACCTGGTGGCCTTGCCTGGTGTGGCTCGCAAAACGGCGAATGTAGTTCTGGGTACCTGGTTCGGGATCTCCACGGGCTTCGTGGTGGATACCCACGTCAAACGCTTGGCCTTTCGATTGGGACTGACGGAGCACACCGACCCGGTCAAGGTCGAGAAGGACCTGATGGCGGTGATTCCGCAAAAAGAGTGGATCTTCTCAGGTCACGCCATCATCCTTCACGGGCGCGCTGTTTGCGATGCGAAGAAGCCCCAGTGCGCTGGGTGTACCCTGCGTCCTTCCTGTCCGCAGCTCGGAGTAGCCAGCTGATTCCAGCGAAGTCGGGTGCGACGCGTTGGTGCTAGTAGGCGTCCTCGTGGACTCCCTTGACCGCGCGACCGGAAGGATCTGCCTGATTGGCGAAGGCTGCATCCCAGGCGAGCGCCTCGGGCGTGCTACAGGCTACTGATTTGCCTCCTGGTACGCAGCGGGCTGCGCTTTCCGAGGGAAACAGCTCCTCAAAGATGCTACGGTAGAAATAACCTTCTTTGGTGTCCGGCGTGTTGATAGGGAAGCGGAATTCCGCCCGAGCCATATCCTGATCGCTGACGCGCTCCTCGGCGTGTGCCTTGAGGTAGTCGATCCATCCGTACCCTACGCCATCGGAAAATTGCTCCTTCTGGCGTTTTGCGATGGCTTCCGGAAGCAGATCGGCGAACGCGTCCCGCAGGATCTGCTTCTCGAGTCGGCCATCCTTGATCATCTTGGCTTCCGGATTCAGGCGCATGGCTTGATCCAGGAATTCCAGGTCCAGGAACGGAACGCGGGCTTCGACACCCCAGGCGGCCATGCTCTTGTTGGCGCGCAGGCAGTCGAACAGATGAAGGCGATCGATCTTACGGACGGTTTCCTCATGGAATTCCCGAGCGTCAGGTGCCTTGTGGAAGTAGAGGTAGCCCCCGAAAATTTCGTCTGCTCCTTCTCCGGAAAGGACCATCTTGATGCCCATGGCCTTGATTCGACGGGCCAGGAGAAACATCGGCGTTGAGGCCCGGATGGTGGTCACATCGTAGGTCTCGATGTGATGGATCACATCGCGCAGGGCATCGATACCCTCCTGGATCGTGAAGTTGAAACCATGATGTACGCTGCCAATATGGTCGGCGACGGCCTGGGCCGCTGCGAGATCGGGGCTGCCCTCAAGGCCAATGGCAAACGAGTGGATGCGTGGCCACCACGCCTCGGATTGGTCGTCTGCGTCAACACGGGAAGCAGCGTACTGGCAGGCCAGCGCTGCGATCACCGACGAATCCAGTCCTCCGGATAGGAGCACTCCGTAGGGGACGTCTCCCATGAGCTGCCGGTGCACCGCATCCGAAAGAGACTTCCGGACGATAGCCGGGTCGGATGAACCCTCTTTGACATCGTCAAAGGCTTCCCAACCCCACTCATGCCACTCACGTGGCTCGCGGTCTGAATCACTGTCCAGTACATGCCCGGGGAGGAATTCCTCGAACCGGTTACAGACGGACTCGAGAGCCTTCATTTCAGAGGCTACGATCAAATGACCTGCTGCGTCGTGACCGAAGTAGAGTGGGATGACTCCGACCGGGTCCCGCGCCACCAGGAATCGGTTGTTGAGGCTGTCCCACAGTACGAACGCGTAAATGCCGTTCAAGCGCTTCAAGCCGTCAATGCCGTCGCGCTCCAGGAGGGGAATGATGACTTCGCAATCAGAGTCCGTCTGAAATGTGTAGTCCGGAAATTCCTTGCGCAGATCGCGATGGTTGTAGATCTCGCCGTTGACGGCCAGCACAAAACGCTGGTCCGGGCTATAGAGCGGTTGTGCACCGTGCAGCAGGTCCACAATGGCCAGACGCTCGTGTGCCAGGATGGCATGATCGTCGGCGTGGATCCCGGACCAGTCCGGTCCTCGGTGACGCTGACGACGACTCATGGTCAGCGCCTGTTCGCGCAATTGATCAGTGATGTTGGGAATATCGAGGATGGCCAGGATCGAGCACATGCGTTAGGCGATAAGGCGATACATGGATGGAGAGGTGGTGCTACACCTCAATCGACTACAAGACCCGATAGACCGCTTCAAAAAATTGAATCAGGCCACGGGGGAGCTCACCGATAAGAGTCGCAGCCAGGATTCTAGCCGGCAGAGGCCAAGGCCTGATCGAACAGTTCCGCAAATCGGCGGACATCCTCGAATGAGTTGTAGAGCGGGGCTGGGGAGATTCGGATGCAATTCGGATTGCGCCAGTCGCATATCACGCCGCGTTCCTTGATATAGTAGAACACGGCACGACCGTCGTCACCGTGCACGCGCAGTGAAAGCTGGGCCCCACGCTGTTCCGGATCGGAAGGCGTCATGATGTCGAATCCGTCTTCGATTTCCTGAAGCAGGTCCCACAGGTAACCGGTCAGCTTCATGCTCTTGGTTCGCAGGGCGCTGATCCCGACCTCGTCGAACAAGGCAAGGGACCCTTTCAGAGGTGCGGTGGACAAAATGGGAGTATTGGTCATTTGCCATCCCACAGCACCCGGTTCCGGATCGAATTCATCCACCCACTGGAATCGGGTGGAGCGGTTGTGGCCCCACCAGCCGGCAAGACGTGGCAGATCTTTGGCGTTGGCAAAACGCTCGTGCACAAAGGCACCTCCGGGTGCGGCGGGCCCCGCGTTCAAGTATTTGTAGTGGCACCAGGCCGCGAAGTCGACATCCCAATCATGGAGCGAGAGGGGCACATTGCCCGCAGCGTGGGCCAAGTCCCAGCCTACCATACATCCCTGATCATGGCCGGCCGTCGTGATCGTCGGAATGTCAAAGAACTGGCCCGTGTAGTAGTTGACACCACTGAGCATGACCAGTGCGATTCGATGACCTTCCGTTTTGATGGTGTCCAGGATGTCCTCCGTGCGGAGGTGATCCTCACCGTCCCGTGCCTTCTGCACGATCAAGCATTCGTTTGGATCGAATCCGTGAAAGCGGATCTGCTCCCGGAAAGCGTACTGGTCGGAGGGGAAGGTGTGCTCCTCGATCAGTATGCAGGGTCGCTGAGAGGTGGGCCGGTAAAAGGAAAGCATCAACAGGTTGATGTTGACCGTGAGGGAGTTCATCACGGCTACTTCGATCGGTTTGCACCCCACGATGCGGGCTTCTGAATCACGAAGCTCCGTACCATAATCCGCCCATGGGTTGTCACCGGTGAAGTAGCCTTCTATGCCCTTCTCAGCCCAGTCCTTCATTACGGCATCCAGCGCCTGGCCACCTTGTCTAGGCTGGAGTCCCAAGGAATTGCCGCACAGGTACAGGGTCTCCGATCCATCAGGCATACGAGGAATCGAAAACGATGCTCGATACCCAGCCAACGGGTCGCCTGCATCCAATTTTTGGGCAATCTGAGCTGGAAAACGAGACATGGACAAAAAAATTTTGTGTAACGAATAGCGCCCTCGCGCTGGAGCAAAGGCCTCTTCAAGATACGTGTTTAAACTGAACGGGGGCTGCTTAACACTGTCAAATTTCGGCCCAGGAAGGGCAGAAAAGCCGTTTTCTGGTAGCGCTTCCAAATTCTTCACAGGACAGATGGTTGAATAGGAGGAACGGAGCCCCCTACCATTGTCGGTAAATCCGAGTCAGAAACGGGGTCGACGCAAGGTCGCCCTCGCGAGGATTTTCAGAACCAACAGCATGCATCGAACGATGTCCCAGCACTTCGCTTTTTCGCTAGTCGCTTCCCGGATCGGGAATGGCGTGGCCGTGGCTGCTGCTGATGTACTGTCTCCTTCGATTGCAGTGGTTGACCGACTTGTGGCAGGCCTTGTGGTCCTGCTGTCCCTTCTAATCAGTGTGCTAATTCTCACCTGATAATCCGGTCAACCCCACCGCATCGCGGAATCATTTGAATGCCAGGGGTTGACCAATCCCCAAACAACGATTCCTCCCGATGTCGCGACGAAGCCATACCATTACGAAAGGGTACCAGCGTGCTCCCCACCGGAGCCTGCTACGTGCAACGGGCGTGGTCCGCAGTGACGACGATTTCGACCGGCCCTTCATTGGGATCTGCAATTCCTACATCGATCTGATCCCGGGTCATGTGCACCTGCAAGAATTTGGAGCCCTGGTCAAGGAAGCGGTTCGCGAGGCCGGCGGACTCCCGTTCGAATTCAATACCATCGGCGTGGATGACGGAATTGCGATGGGGCATTTGGGCATGCGCTACTCCTTGCCCAGCCGGGAAATCATTGCTGACTCTGTAGAGACAGTCGTTCAAGCGCACTGTCTAGATGCGATTATATGCCTGCCCAACTGCGACAAGATTGTTCCAGGCATGCTGATGGGAGCGTTACGCTGCAATATTCCGGTCATTTTTGTTTCGGGTGGGCCGATGAAGGCCGGGCGCCTCCCAGACGGTCGGAAGGTCGATCTGGTGTCTGTTTTCGAAGGCGTTGGGCAGTTTTCCAACGGCGAAATCAATGAAGTGGAATTGGAGGCGTTGGAGCATCTGGCTTGCCCGACTTGTGGGTCCTGTGCCGGGATGTTCACCGCCAATTCCATGAATTGCATCATGGAAGTGTTGGGCCTGGCGTTGCCGGGCAATGGCACCATACTGGCCATCGACCCGAAGCGCGGCGATCTTGCACGATCAGCGGCGAAGCGCATTGTGGACATGGTCGATGAAGGACTCAAGCCGCGGGATATCGTAACCGAAGAGGCGTTTGACGATGCTTTTGCCCTGGATATGGCCATGGGCGGGTCCACGAACACGATCCTGCACTTGCTGGCTGCAGCTCACGAAGCCGGTGTGGACTATGATCTCGCACGCATCAACGTTATGTCCGATGGCGTACCCTACCTCTGTAAAGTAGCTCCGGCAACCCCCGACGTGCACATGGAAGATGTGGACGAGGCGGGCGGCATCCAGGCCGTTCTGGCCGAGCTGCACCTGGCTGGACTGCTGAACAGCCACCGAGTGACGGTCACGGGCCATCCGTTGGGCCACGGCCTGGATGCCGCCCACACAAGCCGTCCAGATATCATTAAGCCGGCTTCCGATCCGTTCCGTGCGACCGGCGGTCTTCGGGTTCTATTTGGTACCCTGGCACCGGAGGGATGCGTCGTCAAGACGGGAGCCGTAGCCGAGGATATGCACGTGTTCGAGGGAACGGCCGTCATTTTCGAAAGCCAGGATCAAGCAGTCGAAGGCATCCTGAGTGGAAGCATCGAGCCGGGTACTGTGGTTATCATTCGCTATGAAGGCCCACGCGGCGGACCGGGAATGCCTGAAATGTTGCAGCCTACATCGGCGTTGGCTGGCATGCGACTCGATCGCAGTGTGGCCATGATCACCGATGGTCGTTTCTCCGGAGGGACCCGTGGCCTGAGCATTGGACATTGTTCGCCGGAGGCAGCAGCGGGTGGTCCTATCGCGCTCGTTCAAGAGGGTGATCGCATTACGATCAACCTGCACGACGCTTCCGTGCACTGGCATGTGGATGAGGCCGAAGCGGCACGTCGCCGCTCGGAGCTGCCGCCTTTTGAATCACGCATCCAAAGTGGCTATCTGGCCCGATACAGCCATCTCGTAACCAGTGCTTCGACCGGCGCCATCCTGCGAGTACCTGAATGGCAGCCCTCGCCCAACGAATTGTCTCCGGCCTGATCCCAGTATCACATGGCCCTGTCCGCTCTCTCAATACAAGCCATCCATCAATCGCTTACTGCGAATATCTGATGTCCCAACAAGCACACACCGCCCAGACAGCAACGGCACCTTCAGCCGACATGACCGCAACCGATCGTCCGCTCGCAACAGGTGCGGAAATCCTCATTCGTTCGTTGGAAGCCGAAGGCGTGGAGTACGTGTTTGGTCATCCGGGCGGGGCTGTAATTGCCATTTATGACGAAATGCATCGTCTTCAGCCTTCCTTCGAGCATATTCTGGTTCGGCATGAGCAGGGGGGGACACACGCAGCAGAGGGGTATGCCAAGGCAACCGGCAAGGTTGGAACGGTCCTCGTCACCTCGGGTCCAGGCGCCACAAACTGCGTCACGGGTATCGCCGATGCATACATGGATTCCATTCCTCTGGTCGTGTTCACCGGCCAGGTCCCCACGCACCTGATTGGCAATGATGCTTTCCAAGAATGTGACACGATAGGAGTTACTCGCAGTATCACGAAGCACAGTTTTCTGGTTCGGGACGTCACGGAGTTGGCAGCGACGGTCAAGAAGGCGTATCACCTCGCACGCACGGGTCGTCCGGGCCCGGTGGTCGTGGATCTTCCCAAGGACGTCATTGCTGCGCGCGCGCCATTCCACTATCCCGAAAATGTCCAGATTCGGGGTTACTCTGTCATAGGACGTGGAAATGTGGATCAGGTGCGCAAAGCGGCCGACATGATAGCCGCTTCGAAAAAGCCGCTGTTCTATGTAGGAGGAGGGACGATCATTTCCGGTGGTGCCGAAAAGCTAACGGCGCTGGCCCACAAAACGTCCATCCCGGTCACCACTACGCTGCATGGTCTGGGCTCTTTCCCTGAGACGGATCCGCTGTCCGTGGGCATGCTCGGGATGCACGGTACGTGGTACGCCAATATGGCGGTCCAGAACACGGATCTTCTGATCGCAGTAGGTGCACGCTTCGATGACCGCGTGACGGGCAAGATCGAAGCCTGGGCTCCGCATGCACGCATCATTCATATCGATATCGATCCGGCCTGTATCTCCAAAAACATACCGGTAGACTGCCCCATTCTGGGGGATGTCTCCATGGTGCTTGATCAATTGGAAGAACTGGTTCAGCCTGCGGATCGGAGCGACTGGCTAGGACAGATCGCTGCCTGGAGAGAGGAATGCCCGCTTATATTCGAGCGCGACGGAGCATTGCGTCCCCAACAGGTGGTGCAGGCGCTTCGAGGGAAGACAAATGGAGAGGCGGTAGTCGTAACCGACGTCGGTCAGAATCAGATGTGGGGGGCGCAGTTCTTTTCGTACGTCCATCCTCGCAGTCACATCACGTCCGGCGGCCTCGGTACGATGGGCTTCAGTCTCCCTGCAGCCATGGGAGCTGCCTTCGGCATGCGCACGATTGGCCGGGATGTCATCTCCATCAACGGGGATGGTGGTGTCCTTATGAATATCCAGGAGCTGGGTGTTGCCGCCGCACACAAACTGCCGCTGAAGGTGGTCATCCTCAACAACAATTTCCTGGGCATGGTGCGTCAGTGGCAGGAACTCTTCCATGAGGAGCGCTACAGCCATACCAATCTCGAGCCAACCAATCCGGACTTCGTGAAACTGGCCGAGGCCTTCGGATGTGTCGGACTCCAGTGCACGGATCCGGCTGACGTCGATTCGACTCTCGATGCGGCGTGGGAAATCACCGACCGACCCGTCGTGATGGATTTCCGTGTCATCACCGAAGAGAAGGTTTTCCCCATGGTTCCGGCAGGTGCCGCAACCGACAACATGATCACCGCCCAGTTCAGCCCGGAAGACTGCGCGTGAGCGCCGTCATCCGGAATTACCACCATTTCGAGGGCTTCGGCCCTGACCCGACCAAGCCATGACAACCGACACCGCCCAGCAGGAAAGCATCGAGCTGACGCCGCAACAGCTGTTCCGGAAACAGGCCGCGGGCGAAGCTATCCTCCCCAACGAGGAAGATTCTGTCCATCGCCATGTTATCACCGTACTGATCGATGACACGATCGGCGCCCTGAATCGGGTTACCAATCTGTTCTCGCAGCGAGGCTTCAACCTCGAAAGCGTCACGGTCGGTGAATCCAAAGATCCGACACAGCGCCGCCTGACCCTTGTCACAACCGGAAATGACCGGATCATCGCCCAGGTGCTGCGTCAGTTGAATAGTCTCGTCGATACGACCGAGGTAGAAGACCTGACCCGCGAGGATCATGTCGAACGCGAGCTGTGCCTGGTGAAAGTCCGTAGCTCTGCGACCGAGCGAACTGCTCTGCTGTCCGTCGTTGAGGTATTCCGCGCCAACGTGGTGAACATCACCCCTGACAGTCTCACGTTCGAGGTCACCGGGCCGACGGCGAAGATCAACGCCTTCATCGGCGTCATGAAAGACTACGACGTACGTGAAGTGGCTCGCAGTGGCCGGGTGGCCATGCGTCGCCGGCTCGCCTTCGAACACTGATCCAACCCATTTAATCTCCAACCCGACTTCTTCAGCATCATGAACATGCATTACGACGCCGATCTCGGCATTATCCTGAACCGCCGCGTAGCCGTGATTGGATTCGGTAGCCAGGGCCATGCCCACGCTTTAAACCTTCACGAGAGTGGTGTGAACGTGGTAGTCGGTCTCCGTGAGGGATCGTCATCCAAGGCCGAGGTCGAAAGCCACGGTGTGGCCGTCAAATCCATCGCAGATGCAGCAGCGTGGGCCGAAGTGGTCATGATCCTGATTCCGGATCAGCACCAGAAACGGGTCTACGAGGCCGAGATCAAAGAGCACATGACGCCGGGCAAGGCCCTGGGCTTCGGGCACGGATTCAATGTGCATTACGAACAGATCGCACCGCCCGAAGGCGTGGATGTCTTCATGGTCGCCCCTAAATCACCGGGTCATCTCGTACGTCGCACCTATACCGAAGGCCGCGGTGTCCCCTGTCTGGTAGCTGTCGCTCAGGATGCGTCGGGATCGACCATGGATCTGGCTCTGAGCTGGGCCAAAGGCATTGGCGGTACGCGTGCCGGCGTGATTGAGACCAACTTCAAGGACGAAACCGAAACCGACCTGTTCGGTGAGCAGGCTGTGTTGTGCGGGGGAAGCGAAGCGCTGATCAAGGCTGGCTTCGAAACGCTGGTTGAAGCGGGCTACTCCCCGGAGCTCGCATATTTCGAGTGTCTCCATGAGCTGAAATTGATCGTGGACCTCTATTACGAGGGAGGTCTCGAGGCCATGAATCGCTCTGTTTCGGACACCGCCGACTACGGTGGGTACTCGCGCGGTTCACGGGTTATTACAGATACTGTAAAACAGGAAATGAAGAAGATCCTCTCCGAAGTTCAGAGCGGAAAGTTTGCCAAGGAGTGGATCGAGGAGTGCGACGCAGGATGGCCGAACATGTCTCAACTGAGAAATGCCTCGATCAATCACCCCATGGAGAAAGTGGGAGCGAAACTGCGTAGTATGATGTCCTGGCTTCGCCGCGACGAACCCGTTTCCACGTCCTGATCACGGCCTGAACGGCAGAGTGAATGCCGCCCGACATGTCAGACTCGATTCATATTGTTGTCTTACCTGGAGATGGAATTGGTCCCGAAGTGACCGATTCTGCCAGGCAGGTGATGGAAGCGGCAGGTCGGCGATACGATGTAACATTTGACTGGGATGAGCACGTTTTTGGCGGTGTCGCCATAGATCACAGCGGCCATCCTTTTCCCGAAGAGACGCGGAAGGCCTGCTTGTCCGCCCACGCCATCTTGCTCGGAGCTATCGGAGGGCCCAAGTGGGATGCTGTCGATGCAGAAATGCGTCCGGAGGCTGGTCTGCTGGCCCTGCGCAGCGTGCTCGATGCATATGCCAACCTGCGGCCGGTAAAGGTCTCGAATACTCTGGCACACCTGTCCGTGTTACCACCGGATCGCGTCGCCGGTACCGACCTCCTGGTGGTGCGCGAGCTTACCGGTGGTATTTATTTCGGGGAGCCTCGTAGGTACACGAAGGATGAAGCCTTCGACACGATGCGCTATTCAACTGGCGAGATTGACCGTATTGCTCGGATCGCCTTCGAACAAGCGCGTGCCCGCCGCGGTCGTGTCACGTCTGTGGACAAAGCCAATGTCTTGGCTTCATCCCGGCTGTGGCGCGAATGTGTGAGTGCCGTTCATGCTGAGTCCTACTCCGATGTGGAATTGGACCACATGTACGTCGACAATGCCGCTATGCAGGTTGTTCGTGATCCACGGGCATTCGATGTTGTGCTTACGGCCAATCTGTTTGGGGATATCCTGTCAGATCTCGCCTCTACACTGGCCGGGTCCCTCGGAGTCCTGCCATCGGCTTCCCTCGGTGGGGTTACCCCGCTGTTCGAACCAGTCCATGGAAGCGCACCAGATCTGTCTGGCCGCGGAGAAGCCAATCCCGTGGCCGCCATTCTCAGTGGTGCCATGCTCTTGGAAGATGTCGGTCACGCCGATTCGGCCGACCTTATCCGCCGGGCTGTGGACGACACCTTGTCGGCGGGAAGTATGACCTGCGACCTCTCTGAGCAAGGGGTGTCGACGTCTGAATTCACTGACCACGTGTGCGACGTCATTGCGCACATCCCTATTTCGCCAACCATTATCTGAGTCCACCATGTCTTCAGATCGCGTCATCATTTTCGATACTTCGCTCCGTGACGGAGAACAGGCCCCGGGAGCGGCCATGACAGTGCCGGAGAAGCTACAGCTAGCGCACCAGTTGGCGCAGTTGGGGGTTGATGTGATCGAGGCTGGGTTTCCCATTTCTTCGCCAGGGCAGTTTGAAGCGGTCCAGCGAATTGTCGCCGAGGTGGAAGGACCTACGATTTGCGCGCTGGCCCGCGCCAAGAAGGCAGATATCGACGCAGCTGGTTCGGCGCTTGAAGGGGGCAGTAATACGCGTATCCACACATTCATCGCCACGAGCGACATTCACCTGGAGAGCAAGTTTGCCGATCCCCGATATGGCAGTACGCTGGAAGAGAAGCGGGAGACCGTTTTGAGCATGGCCATTGAAGCTGTCAAGCACGCTCGCACCTACACGGACGACGTGGAATTCAGCGCCGAGGATGCCGGGCGTACAGATACCGATTATCTGTGTCGCATTGTGCAGGCGGTGATTGATGTCGGCGCAACGACCATCAATATTCCGGATACGACAGGCTACTGTATCACGGACGAATATGCGGATCTGATCCGGACGGTCATTGAGGGTGTGAATGCGTCGGATGACGTCATCTTCTCAACTCATTGTCACGATGATCTGGGACTGGCCGTTGCCAACTCCCTGTCCGGCTTGCAGGCGGGCGCCCGACAAATAGAATGCACCATCAATGGCATCGGCGAGCGTGCTGGAAACGCCTCGCTCGAGGAAGTCGTGATGGCCCTCAATGTGCGAGCTCCACATTTTGGACTGCATACAGGTGTCAATCCGCGATTGCTCTTTCCGACATCGAAGATGGTTTCCACTTTTACCGGGTTCAAGGTTCAACCGAACAAGGCCATCATCGGGAAGAATGCCTTCGCCCACGAGGCCGGCATTCACCAGGATGGGGTCCTCAAGAACCGGGAGACGTACGAAATCATGCGCGCCGAGGATGTGGGCCAAGACCCCGAATCTATTCGATTGGGAAGGCATTCGGGTCGCCATGGCCTATTTTCCCGTTTGGAACGGCTGGGCATCCGCATTGAAGAGAAAGACAAGGCGGAGGTGTACGCGAAATTCGTCGATCTGGCCGATCGGAAGAAAGAAATCAACGATTCAGACCTTATCAACCTATTCCACCACGAAGAGCATACGATGGATACCCCCCACTACTCGCTCGAGAAATTTCATGTGACCGTTGGATCCGGTCAGGAGCCCGAAGCGACTGTTGTGGTTCGCGACCTGCAGAGCGAATCGGTTACAGAGCAGAAAGCAACCGGAGATGGTCCCATCGATGCGCTGTATCGGGCCATCGATCATGCCGTCGACGAGGGGCACGACCTGGTCAATTACTCAATCCGTTCCGTGTCCGAGGGATCTGACTCGTTTGGAGAGGTAAGCGTCCTGATTGGTATGGGAGGACCACTGTTTGCCGGAAAGGCCAGCAGCACCGATGTGATCGAAGCCTCTGCACAAGCCTACATGAATGCCCTGAATTCTTTGGCCGCGTTCCGCCTGGACAAGGAGTCCATAGAGTTTGTCAGCTCCGGCATCATGCAGGCCTTCGAAAGCCCGAAAGACTAGCAACCGAGGACCACGATTCGGGTGCATGCAGTCCTGAAGTAGGGGATGCAGGGAGCCGGATCGGTTTTACGTACAGGTATGGGACAGACCATTACCCAGAAGATTCTTGCCCAGCATGCCGGGCGCGACAGAGTCGCGCCCGGAGACAACATCTGGGTCGATGTCGACACCTTGATGACGCACGATGTGTGCGGTCCACCGACCATCGGCATTTTTCAGCGCGAGTTTGGGGAAGATGCCAACGTGTGGGATCCGGACAAGCTGGTCATCCTGCCCGACCACTACATTTTCACCGAGGACCCTCACGCTCGTCGCAATATCGAGATCTTGCGAGATTTTGCCGCGAAGCACAAGCTGAAGCACTATTTCGATGTCGGAACGGCCCGCTACAAGGGGGTCTGTCACGTTGCCCTGGCCGAAGAGGGATTCAATCGTCCCGGGACCGTGCTATTCGGCACGGATAGCCACTCGTGCACATCAGGCGCCTTCGGCATGTTCTCAACCGGTGTGGGCAACACCGATGCGGCCCTGATCATGGGGACTGGCAAGATCTGGGTGAAGGTACCGGAGACCATGCGTTTTGTGTTCGAAGGCAAGTTGCCGCCCTGGCTTATGGCCAAGGACCTGATCCTGAGCGTGATCGGGGACATCGGGTTCGAAGGTGGGACTTACCGCGCGCTCGAGTTCGATGGTGAAGCCGTATTCGACCTGTCCATGGAAGAGCGCATGACGCTCACCAACATGGCCATCGAAGCCGGTGGAAAGAATGGCATTATCGCGGCGGACCAGAAGACGGTCGACTATGTCGAAGCACGAACGGATGCTCCGTACGAAATGGTTTCCTCCGACTCTGACGCCCGCTACTTGTTCGAGAAAGTCTACGATGTGAGCACCATGGAGCCGGTCGTAGCCAAGCCGCATAGACCGGACAACCGGGCTGCGGTCTCGGAAGTAGCCGGTACCAAACTGGATCGTGCCTACATCGGTAGTTGCACGGGCGGCAAGTACGAGGACTTCCTTGCGGCAGCACAGATTCTGGAGGGCAACAGGGTACAGGTGGATACTTTCGTGGTGCCCGCCAGTACCGAGGTGTCAAAGCAATTACGGGAGCAGACCCTGGGCGGCAAGACGCTCTGGCAGGTCTTTCTGGATGCGGGATGCAAGATGGGCCATGCCTCTTGCGGTGCATGCCTGGGAGGTCCGGTGGATACTTTCGGTCGTACCCATGGCACGGAGGTCGTCATTTCCACCACCAATAGGAATTTCCCCGGCAGAATGGGGTCGAAGCAATCGGCCGTGTACCTGGCGTCGCCTCTGACCGTGGCTGCGTCGGCCTTGCACGGTGAAATAACTGATCCGCGAACTGTTCTGGTGTAGCCGTGAATGTGCGAGCTTTCAGGACGCGCCCATTGCACTGAAATCCTGCACCCTTTTTCTGGCAGCATGAAAGCCTTTCTTCATCAGCATGAAAGCCTTCTTCCAATAGCATGAAAAACCGTATTGAAGGAAAAGCCTACGTACTCGGGGACTCGATCGACACGGATCAGATCATCCCGGCCGCGCACCTGGTCTACAGCATGACGGAGCCGGACGAACGTCGCATGTACGGGCGATATGCCTGCACCGGGGTGCCCAATGAGCAGGCCGGTCTACCTGATGGAGGAATGCCTCTGACCGATCCCGAGGCCTGGACCAGCGAATTCAAGGTGGTCATCGCTGGATCCAACTTCGGATGTGGCTCCTCCCGCGAGCACGCCCCTTTTGCCCTTCAGGAGGCAGGCATCGAGGCGGTGGTAGCCACTTCTTACGCCCGGATTTTCTACCGCAATTCCGTGGATGGAGGCTTCCTGGTCCCATTTGAATCACGCGAACGCCTGGTTGAGCAAATTCGGACGGGGGATGACATTGTAATCGACGTTCCAGCAGGCACGCTGACCCAAATGCCATCGGGCGACGTATTCCTTCTCAACCCACTTGGAGACGTAGCGGATATCCTGCGTGCTGGCAACGTGTTCGAGTATGCCCGGCAGGCGGGCTTCATCAGCTGACTGGATGTGTTCAATCTTGCGGCCGTTGCGATCGTTTCCCTCTGAATCATGCCTGTTCCAAAGCCGATAGTCTTGACCCGCGCTGACGAGATGTTGCTCGTATGCATTTTCGTGCTGGATGGTGATGCCTTCAGCACAACCATCCGTCAGGAAATGATATCCCGGGCCCGCAAGAAGATTTCCGTCGGGAGCCTGTGGGTCGCTCTGGACCAGTTGGCTGAGCGGGGTCTGTTAGAGAAGGAAAGCCGTAAGAATCCAGAGCGAAAGGGAGGGCGACCGCGAGTCTACTATTCGGTGACCTCCCTGGGGCGCAAGTCATTGAAGAAGACACGGGAGCTCGATGCCCGTCTCTGGCGCCGAGTTCAAGATCCGATGGAAAACACCAAAAACATCAAGGAATGACCCTTTTGGGTTGACCCGTTTCGAGAAGAGCCGTATGTTCGCCGCCCATGTTATCAATCAAGACCACATCGCTAACACTGCGTCGCCGCGTCCGACGAGGCCGAACGGGGATTCGATCCGGGTACGGTGCACGTACGTCTGCCATGTAACGTCGTCTTTTCAAGCGACTGATTGAATGCCAGCGTCGACCCGTACGGGATCGGCGCTTTTTTTATGGCCCAAGCTTTTACAAAATGAACGATTCGCGGCCGACAAAGACTTCGGCCCAAGTCATCAACCTCCAACCCATCATGTCCATCATCGTCGCCTTCAGTGGCGGACTCGATACATCCTTTTGTGTACCGTTCCTTCGGGAAACACATGGGTGCGATATCCACACAGTAACCGTAGATACAGGCGGGATCAGCAAGCAGGAAGCCCGTGACATAGCCGCCCGTGCAGAGGAGCTCGGTGCAGCCAGTCATCACATGGTCGACGCCCGATCCGATATGTTTGAGCGATCGCTACAGTTCCTGATCAAGGGAAATGTGCTCCGCGGTGATCTGTATCCTCTGTGTGTTGGTCCTGATCGCGTCGTGCAAGCGGCATCCCTGGTGGATAAGGCTCGTGAGCTGGGAGTTACGACCGTGGCGCATGGCTCCACGGGCGCGGGTAACGACCAGATCCGGTTCGATATTGCACTTTCGGTCCTGGGAGGAGACCTCGAGATTCTCACGCCCATCCGGGAAGGTAATTTGAGTCGTAAGTTCAC
>JAURNP010000113.1 GCA_030830105.1 Rhodothermales bacterium
AAGACGGCTACGTTCAACGTTCAGTTCGAGTGAGTCCACCAGGGCGATCATCTCGCTCGAGCCCATGGTCCGGTCTGTTCGTCGGCCTTGGGTTGGGTCGGTACGGGTGAAATTGAGATCCTCGAGGGAAATACGCATCAGATACCTCTGGAATCCAAGGCGCTCATATCGATCAAGGCTGCCACTTCCCGGCGGGCGTTTCCGATGTACTTCGCCATCGAAGAGTACCAGATTCAGGGTAGCACCGTCTGTAATCGGCTCGAGGAAGCCACGGGCCGCATGGATGTCCGTGCGGAATCGGGCTCCTTCCGAATAATCGAAGATGGTTACGTCTACCAGCTGATTGGGCTTATCGGGAGGGATATCGCCCACCAGGATGCGATAATCGTCGATCCCGTCATAAAAGACGCCAGCCTGCAGGTCAAAGCCAGGTTTTGCCGTGCGGATATCTTGCCAGAGATTGCGCGCCCGGAAATTGGCCTCCGGGTGGATCTGCGTATTGAACACCCACATGACGGCAGTGAGCAGGAGACCCACGACATACACGGGCCATACCAGCTGCGGAAAGGATACCCCGGAACTCTTGATGACCACATACGCATTCGATTCGGCCAACCGACCAAATGCCATCAAGGTGGCGATCAAGGCCGCCATGGGTACGGCAAGCACCAGCATGTAGGCTAGATTGTACAGGATCAGCTCGCTGATCACAGGTACCGGCAGTCCCTTGCCCACCAACTGCGGGAGGTATTTGATCAGGAACTGCATCACCAGCAGGAACAGCAGCACGATCAGCCAGGCCACAAATGGGCCGGGCAACATGCGCAGAATCATGCGGTGAAACTGTTTCATTGTCGGGGCGTGGCAGGCTTCTGGCTCCAGTACAATCGGTTCGTACCCGATCTCACCATCGAGGTCCAAGAACGTTTAGATGGATCGCGTGGTCCCGAATGTAGGGCCTGCAGCTGTTTCGAAGATCAAATGTCCGGTTCATGACCATTTCCTCTTACACCTTCAACCCGTTTTCGACCAACTGCTACCTGATCGAAAGTGCGGGGGAACTGGTGGTCGTAGATCCATCCCATCAGAGTGAATTGGAGCATAAAACGCTGATCTCTGAAATCGAATCACGAGACGCCTCGCTGAAGCGGATCCTGCTCACTCACGCCCACATCGACCACATTTTTGGGTGTGCCCGATTGAGTCAGCATTTTGACGTTGGTATCGAGGTGCATGCATCCGAAAAAGTACTCCTGCAGCGTGGCGAGACGCAGGCAGCCATGTTCGGGGTTGAGCTGGAAGCACCACCGGAGCCGATAGCCCTCATCGAACCGGGCAGTCAGATATCTTTTGGCGACGTGACCTGGGACGTCCTCCACACGCCGGGACATTCTCCTGGTTCGGTCAGTTTCGTCGACCGCAATGCCGGTCTGGTGATTTCGGGTGACGTTCTGTTTGCCGGATCAATCGGGCGCACAGATCTCTGGCAAGGGTCACTTCCTACCCTGATGCGTTCCATTTTTGAGCAGCTCGTACCGCTTGGAGACGAATTTCGCGTACTGTCGGGACACGGTCCAGAAACAACCATCGGCAAGGAGCGAACGTCAAATCCTTTCCTGATCGGACACGCATCGCTCTGAGCCTCCTGCCAGTAGGAGGCTACAGCTGCGTGTGCGGTGAGGTAGCTGGGGCTGAGCGCTCGAGAAGCAGCATGATGGAGTGGTAGACAATTTCTCCCATCGAATCACACGCCTCAAACCGGGTATCCTGGTAGTGGTGGGCCAGCTGCTGCCCCAACTTGTGAATGTTTTCGTCCGTCGAAATGATGTCTTCCTGCATAACCTCCATCAGCGCGTTGAAGCGACCGTGTGAGACCCGAACACGATTGGCGATAAGGCTGCGTTCCTCTTTCTGGTACTGAAGCACATTCTCCGGCGCCAGATTCTGCATGGTCAGCTGCAAAAAGGGCTGGTTCTGGTGGAAGAATTGCGGCAGATAAACCTCTTTGCGCCAGTGGTGACTCTGCTGATCGAAATCGATCGAATGGATCCGGAAGTGCCACTGCTCGAAGTCTCGCGTGAGCTCGACCACGAAGTTGCCTGAATGCATGTCTCCCAGGAGGGAGACGAAGCAGCGTTCATTGAACTTGACAAACTCCTTGGCCAGGCGGACCCGGTCGAAATCCGTGATGGGCAGATTCTCCCTCAAAAAAGCATCGGCCGGGATGCCGATGACGTGTTCTTCCACAATGGTCTGTTTGTGGATGAAATAGTTGACGCGGTTGGGGGAGAGGATATGGTCGAGTTCCAGGCCATAAATCCTGTTGGCATCAATTTTCTTGACGTAGAAATAGTCAAAGTTCTCGTTGATGCGGTTGACCACCCGGACTCGGAAAGGCAGTGTGTTACCGTGGTTGCACTGGTCTACCCGGTCGATATAGAGGTACTCGGTGATGGACGTATCCCCGTCCGCTTTCAGGATGGCGTAGGCATTGAGCAGCTTCTCATGGATTTCCTCCCGCTCGACTTCGGAGTAAAGAACGGTGGACCAGAGCGTATCGTTGCCCTTCTCGTCGTAGACCGGCACGGACGTGGTGAAACGCGACAGATCATTGTAACGGATGGAGTCCGACCAGATGCGTCCGTACCGGGAGAGATAGGTGCGGAAGAAATCGCTTACAGGGTAGAGGGCCTTCTTCCGGCTAATTAGGTGCTGTTCTCCCATGATCGGATCCCTTGAGTCATTCGCGAGCTGAACAAGACGGTATGCTCCCAGGCACTCCGGCCCAGGTCACCCAGCGGATCGGCCCCGTCAAGGTCAGACGGATAGCGAGGCCCGCTCCATCACCTGCTTATAATACGACTCGTAGTGAGGCACGATGATGTCGGTGTCGAATTCTTCCACGGCCCGAGCGCGGGAAGCAGAAGCCATGCGTTGGTGCAACTTTGCGTCATTCAGCAAACGATCGGCAGCTTCGGTGTAGCCATCAATGTCTCCCAGTTCACACAAGAATCCAGTTTCACCGTCCTTGACGAGCTCAGGAAGCCCCCCGATGCGGCTGGCAATGACCGGAACGCCACAGGCCATGGCTTCAAGTGCCGCGAGTCCGAACGTTTCCGAACCAGATGGCATCATGAAGATGTCGGCGATGGAGAGAATTTCTTCGACGGGCTCCTGTTTACCCAGAAAGCGAACGTCGTCGTATACGCCCAGCTCTCGGGCGCGGTGCTCAGCAGAGGTGCGATCCGGGCCGTCGCCGACCAGGAGCAGTTTCACTCCGTGTCCCATTTGCTGCAACCGGTAAAACACATCCACCACTTCGGCAGCTCGTTTTACAGGTCGGAAATTGGAAACGTGCACCAGGAGCCGTTCGCCGTTTGGACAGATGGCTTGCTTGAAGTGCTCACGGGGAAGGCGCTTGAAGCGGTCAGTGTCAATGAAGTTGGGGATGACTTCAATGTCATTCTCAATGTCGGAATCCAATGTCTCGTTCCGAAGGTAATCGGATACAGCCGTGACACCGTCGGATTCGTTGATGGAATAGTTGACCACTGGAGCGAAAGACGGATCCTGACCTACAATCGTGATGTCCGTGCCATGCAGCGTAGTCACGATGGGAATGTGGATCCCTTCTTTGGCGAGTATCTGCCGGGCAAGCAAAGCACTGGTTGCATGCGGAATGGCATAGTGCATGTGCAGGATGTCGAGCTCTTCATACTTGACCGTATCGACGATTTTCGACGTCAGATTCAACGTGTACGGCGGATACTCAAACAGCGGATATACATTTACATTAACCTCGTGAAACCGGATGTTCTCGGCAATGTGACCAAGACGGAACGGCATGGAGTAGGCGATGAAGTGTATGCAATGCCCCCTGGCAGCCAGGGCCTTACCCAACTCGGTAGCTACAACACCGCTACCTCCGTAGACCGGATAACATGTAATTCCAATTTTCATGGGCGGGTGGCTTGCTGCGGGAAACAGGGGACTGAACTCCGGCACCTCGGAGTAGTTGCCTGAGGCTTTTGTTACGGACTGCTGGGTAAAAAGTGCTGTTGACAGGGTAAAATGATTCGGATACCAATTGGCATCTCCGCGCGGCTTATTTTAGCACACACCCATTCATCGTCGTTCTGTTCAATATCCGGAGTTTGTGATGTCTGAATACTCACGTATCCCATCGATGATTTTCTCGCTCCTCATTGCAGCAATGCTGGCCTGGATGCCGCAGTCCGCTCACGCACAGTTGGGAATCGCTGCCGGTCTGAATTTCGATGACCTCAGTGATATCTCCGGAAGCCGTACCGCGACGTACGAAAATTCGGCTGGATACCACTTCGGAGTGTTTTTTGACACTGAATCCAGTCCGATCGCTCTTCGTCTGGGCGCCTATTATCGCGACATGGGCGAAGTAGAGCTTGACCTGGGCGAATTCGGGGAGTTCTTTGATCTCAGCCTTCTGGATGTTGCCGCAGACGTCCGATTCTCTGTATTGCCACTTCCGATCGTCAAGGGATTCGTATCGGCTGGACCTGTCATCTCATTTCCTTCTTCTCCGAATGATGAGTACAAGGCAACACTTGAGAGCAAATCCATCTCAGGAAACGTCGGAGCTGGCCTGGCCATATCTCTGGGCGGCATGACTCTCACTCCTGAGTTGCGCTATTCGATTGGCATCTCACGATTCATGAAAGATGAGTTTTCCATCGGGGGCATCAACTTCAAAACCGACGAAGTGCAGCGTTCAAACTCGGTCCAACTTCGCCTCGGGTTTATTTTTTAGAACTTTTCCAGCTTGAGTCTGCTGTTTGCGAAGAACTCGGGTGCCGAAGCGACTACCAGCAAGGGTCTACCGCTCACCTTGAGGCCCAGCACTGCCGCTTTTTACTGTACCCGCCTCGCTGGGCAATCGTGTGAAAAACAGACGCGCTTGCTTCATATTTGAATCTTTTCCCGGTCAGGTCGTATTATTGCCAGTCTGCCGGATATGGAGCGATTACAACAGCGTGAACCGACCGGAATTGTTCGGGTCGGTTTTTTTGTGATGTCGCGGTCCGGTGGATTGGACCTTTTTGAAATAGAACTTGGGCCTTGAGCCCGCTACCAACGGTATGAAGAACTTATTTGTCGGTAACCTCCCTTGGAGCGTTGACGACCAGAAACTGGAATCCCTTTTTGCTGAATATGGCGACGTCGTGTCGGCCAAAGTCATCCTCGACCGGGACACCGGCCGCTCCCGCGGCTTCGGTTTCGTCGAAATGGAAGACGAAGCTGCTGATGCAGCGGTCAGCAATCTCAACGAAGTAGAAGTTGACGGACGCAATATCCGTGTCAACGAAGCCCAGGATCGTCCTCGTCGCAGCGGCGGCGGTGGTGGTGGTGGCGGCGGTTATCGCGGCGGCGGCGGCGGTGGCGGTGGCTACCGCGGTGGCGGCGGTGGCGGCGGTGGCAACCGTTGGTAGAACGCCGACTTGATTGAAACGAAACGGGCGCCGGTGCATTTGCACCGGCGCCCGTTTCGTTTTTATGCAGCGCTCGTCCTTTCGTTCGGAAGGGTCAAGCCCAACTAGTCATCAGGAGATGTCTTTGTAGAACCGGAAGCGGTATGCATCAACATCGATCGAATGATACCCGATCTTCACAGGGGCAACTCCGTGGGCCCACGCGGGGCTAGCCGTTCCCGTCATGGAGCGCTGGCTGTAGAAATGACGCGTCTCAGCTGAGAAAGGTCGATGGCGTGCGTCAGCAAAGCGAACCGTGTGCGCAATGCGCAGCGCAGTCTGCCAGCCAGGGACACGCGAGTGGACATTCAACCCGGAGTAGAACACACCTTTTTCGCTGCCAGGGCGGAAGGCGGAAAACTGCCAGGGGTCAAGAACAACGCCTTGGAAGGTTTGGCGTCCGCGGTAGCGGGTGTCGACCCGGTTGCGGACGACCCAGGCAACGAGGACCTGTTCTTCCGGTCGCTTGGTTTCTGAAAAGATCACCCTGGCCAACCACAGCGTCTCCGAATCAATTTGTTCGGGGGCGATGGAGTCAAACTTGCGGGGATCCTGGAGTGCTTCTTCAATCGGAGTCAATCGGGGGCCGGGCACCGTGATAGGGTGCTCCATGAGCGTGCTGTCCACGGGGACAGGCGAGGGGCCGCCAATGAGTTCGTGTTCGTACGCAATCACGCCTGAAGAGCTAACAACGATCGCGGCAACAACGCCGGCCGTGTAGAGCCTCATTTTCATGGCAGATAGCGGATGGTTCTTGGGGTCGTCTCATGATTTTCTCCTATGCCCGCCTTTTGGGCGGTACACGGTGTAAAAACCATGCTTTCGTCGGAGGTCCGACTGTAAGGCCGCTCACTACGAGGTGATTAGCCGGGAGTTTCGATCCTATTACACCTTCTATGTCATGTGTAAACAATGGGTTACAGATGATGAAAAACGATTTCATCGTCCGTTCGAACCTCCTTCATAGCCGGTTCACCTCCTGTTCTCCCGGCGTTGATGCAAGCTCCATGCCGACTTCATGCAGCACCTGAGTTGTAGACTGATCAACGCTGTAAATACACGTGAGAGTGGGGAGCAACCCATCCAAAGAAGGGTAAATTCACAGTTCTCAAGCCGATAAAGACCCGAACCAGCGAAATCTGACTATTGTGAGCCCTGTCATTGTCCTTGATCGCGATATCCCCTTCCTGGAGGAGATTTTTTCCGGAATCGGCCACATTGTAGCTGTTTCTGAACATGAAATCGGCGCTGACGTACTGTCAGCGGCAGATGCCGTCATCGTCCGGTCAATTACTCGTGTCGACAAAAACCTGCTTTCTGGCTCATCTGTACGGTTCGTGGGCACCGCCACTGCCGGAATAGACCACCTGGACACGGAATTCCTTTCCCGATCAGGGATAAAGTGGGCTCAAGCACCTGGTGCCAATGCCCAATCAGTCGTCGAGTACGTCCTCGCTGCAATATCCGTTATTGCAGCAAGGCGTAAGACATCCATGTTAGATAAAACCCTCGGAGTGATCGGATACGGGCAAGTAGGGGAACGACTGTGTCAGGTGGCTGAGTCCTTGGGAATGCGTGTGATGAGAAATGACCCTCCACGTGCTGAACAGGAAGGGGCTGATGGCTTCGTAGATCTTCAAGAGTGCGTTCGCTCTGCCGACATCCTCAGCGTTCATGTACCGCTGACCCAATCGGGATCGCACCCTACCCTTCAGTTACTGGACGAACGTGTCCTGGAGATGTCAAAACCAGGTGCCTGGTTGATTCAAGCAGCTCGCGGCGGGGTCGTAAAGGAATCAGCAGCGATAGCAGCGCGTCGCGAGGGAGTGCTGGATGCATTGGTGCTGGACGTGTTTGAGAATGAACCAACGCCTACAGATGGAGCGATTGACTCTGCCGATCTGGCAACGGGACATATTGCCGGCTATAGCCGGGATGCAAAACGTGTAGGGGCCATGATGATGCGGAGTGCTCTCATCGAGCATTTTGGTCTTCGCCCGAAAGACGAGGAGCAGGCCGCCTCTCCGGAGGATCCCATCAGTACGCTGAAGCTACCTGACTCCGTGAGGGATCCTGCGGACCCGGCGTGGATGGACGCGGTCCTTCGTCAGGTGTATGATATCCGGGTTGACGATTTCCGCTTTCGGCAGGAGATGAGAAAGACACATGGTACACGGGAATCTCTTCAAGCGAGAGAGCTTGCGAGATCGGAGGCATTTCACGGTTACAGGGCCTCTTATCCTGCCCGGTTCACGTGGTCACGCTACAAGGTCGAGCCCCGCAATGTCCGAGAGGCAAACGTTCTATCGGCCCTGGGATTCAGGACGGACGTGCCCGTGTAATCAGGTCGTGTATCCGAATGAGCGTAAGTGGCCTTCGGAATTCCTCCAATCACTGCGCACCTTGACGTGCAGCTTCAGGAAGACCGGTCGATCGATGAACTCCTCGATGTCCTCGCGCGCGAACGTCCCGATCTTTTTCAAAGCCTTGCCGCCTTTGCCAATAAGGATTCCTTTCTGGGAGTCCCGCTCGACGACGATGTCGGCATGGATGAGGTCCTTGTCGTCTTTCCTCTCTTCCCAACTGATCACATTCACCTGGGTGGAGTAGGGGACCTCCTGCCTGTACAGTTTGAAAATCTTCTCACGGATGATTTCTGCCACGAAGAACCGCTCTGGCTGCTCGCTGATCATCTCCTTGGGATAAAAGGCGGGGCCTTCGGGAAGCCGTTTCAGAACGGATTCCATTACAATGTCCAGGTTTTTACCCTTCAGCGCGGAAATGGGAACCACTTCTTCGAAATCGTGCGCCTTCATATAGGCGGATACCAGTGGCAGGACGTCCTCTTGACGAATCTTGTCAATCTTGTTCAGCACCAGGATGGCCGGACGTTTGCCTACGTACTTGAGGCTTAGATCATCAACATTATCCCGAGTAGCGTCCGCCATGAAAACGAGCAGGTCCGCATCCGAGGTCGATGTGCGAACATCGTTCATCATGGCTTTTTGCAGACCATACCGCGGTTCGATGATTCCAGGTGTGTCCAGCAGAATAACCTGATGGTCGTCGCCAGTCAGAATTCCCAGTACGCGTCGTCGCGTAGTCTGAGGGCGATGCGTCACGATGGACAGCTTTTGCCCCATGAGTGCATTGAGCAGCGTGCTTTTACCGACATTCGGTTTGCCGATCAGAGCGACATATCCGCAGCGGTGACCGTCGTGCGAAGACAGTTCTTCGGGAGTCGGCAGAGGAGATTCAGGAGCCATGTGGGTGTTTTTCTATGATCGATCGCATTTCTGCGACGGCTTGCTCGAATCCGATGAAGAGCGCCCTTGCCACTACGGCAAATCCTATGGATACCTCAGCGAGGTGGGGTATGGTCGCTCCGAATGCGGGGTAATTGTGAGTATCGAGACCATGACCGGCGTGAACGGTCATGCCTAGATCGTGGGCCTGTGCGGCAGCAAGGGCCAGTCTGGATAGAACATCTGTCCTTGACGCCTCATCAGCTGCATTGGCGTAATCGCCCGTGTGCAATTCAATGGCATTTGCGCCAACGTCTGCGGCCGCCTGGATCTGGGAGGCTATCGGGTCCACAAACAGCGCTACATGCTCAACACCGCTGTCAAACAGTTTTGGAATTACGACCTGAAGTCGTTCTGCATGCCTGGAAACGTCCAGACCTCCCTCCGTTGTAACCTCTTCTCGTCTTTCTGGGACCAGCGTCGCCAAGGCAGGGGCTACATCGCAGCAGATATCCACAATCTCAGGGGCCAGTGACAATTCGAAGTCAAGCTTGGTATCCAGCTCGGCAGCAAATCGACGAACGTCGGTGTCATTTATATGTCGCCGATCTTCACGCAGGTGGAAGACAATGCCCTCAGCACCGCCCCTGAGGCACGCTTTTGCCGCCTCCAGCGGATCAGGAAACGACTCGCGCCGCGCATTTCGGAGCGTGGCTACGTGATCAATATTTATGAGGAGCTTGGTCATGGATGCTGACACCGCGACGGGAGGCAACTTGTGGTGACGTCAGAGGTCTTTAGGATGGAGAGAGGGGCGTAAAACCCCGACATGCAGCGAATGTTTTGAGCGTTCTCTGAGAAGCTTTCGTGTTTTGCATTTCGCTGGAGGGGCTCCTATTTTCGGTCCTCGTCGAGCCCGTCGTGGTCCGACCCAATTCAGATCCTTACGCACACTTCGAGAAGACAACAATGGCCTCTAGCAGCCGGGGAGTCCAGACCGCATTGCAGGTAGTACTGGCAATTGCCATCCTTGCACTCACCTACTTCCTGTACGAGTCGATCACGGCACCTTACGAGGCCGTAGAGCGTCAGAAAGAGCTTACCGAAATGACGCGTGAGCGGATGGATGAGGTTCGTTCCGCGATGATCGAACACAACCGCCGTGAGGGACGGTTCATAACGACGCTCGATTCCCTCGTGATGTGGCTGAATACCGACTCGATGATGGTTGCCGCTGGGGACAGCATCTTCGGCGCCGGATTCGCACCTGACTCGCTTCCTTTCTCGCCTCGAACCGGAAATCGATTTGAATTGGCGGTGGTCGACACGACCCGGACCGCGACTTATCGACTTGATGATCCGGATTCGGATGATTTCATCGGTACCCTCACGGGAGATGTCACTCAGTTGAACGCGGCTAGCTGGGAGTAATCCCCACCCTTCCGGATCCATTGTTGGAGCCGGTGTCAACAGGTTCGTTTTCCCATGGCAGGCATCTCCACCGCTGGTGTTGAGTTCAGCCGCGACCTGATGCGGTATGCAGAGGTTGAACAGCATGACGGGCACCTGAAACTGCTTCGTCTGGGCAACTGCGAATTCGAATTCGACGCGGAGGCTGTTCTGTTTGAAGGCAAGGAACCGGCATTGCTCGATGCAATCAGGGATGCCATGCGGGACATTTTCCGGGACACCGAGGCCACTGGTTTCCGATTCGTCATCCCGTCACGTTGGCAAACGCGGTTCACCACGGCCGTGCCTATGGAGGCCGACGTCAACTTGCGAAGCTCACTGATCGGCTATGAGACCCGTCTGTTCACGGAAAACAGGGAGGGAGGAGATATTTTTCCGGCCCATTTGCGATCCAATCCAGATTCTGGGGCTCAGATGTTCGCCGTCTCCCACATTGATGACGCTGTTTCGACATCTGTTAAAGCGCTTCACTCCGTTTTTCCGGAATCCTCATTCGAACTGGCTCCGTCCATGATGGCGGCAACCTTGGCATTCCGTCATGTGGCCCATAGGCGCCAGTTACCCTCGAGTCACTATCTCTTGGTCGGAGCAGGCACCGGGCACACCGATTATATCCTCATGAAGGGGGCAGAACCGCTCACACAGGAATCCGTGAATGTCAGCTTGCCGAGGGACCAGGCGTACCGGGCGCTTCTTTGCAGCAGTCGACATGGCATTTCCTGGCAGGACATTAAACGTGTCTTTGTCTACGGCAGCCCTTCAGAAGACGCGCTTTTAACCGCATTGAAGGAAGCCTTCGGACCCTCCGTCGAGCGCATCAACCCCGGTGTGGTGGTGGGGCTGGAAGCGGACCATTTCGGGGATTCGTTCCCGATCGAAGCCTTCCTGCCCGTCATGGGTGCAGCCATCCAATAAAAACCATGCGTATCATCGCGGGGCGCTTCAAGCGACGCAGCCTCACTTCTCCGAGTGGGAACGCGATCCGACCAACGACTGACCGCACGAGAGAGTCCATGTTCAATGTGATCACCTCCAGGTTGGACTTGGAAGGGGCGATCGTGGCAGACTTGTTCTGCGGCAGTGGTTCACTGGGGCTGGAAGCGTACAGTCGCGGAGCTTCTCGCATTGAGTTCGTGGATCGTGAGTCTTCGTCCCTGAGCCTGGCACGAAACAACGCACTGACGTTGGATGAGCACGCGCCATGCCGCTTCATCAGGTCCGATGCTCGTGCATGGGCCAGCAGTCAGCCATCCGCGACCTACGACCTTATATTGGCGGACCCTCCGTACCACGCTGAAGGGGTCGACTCGTTGATCGATGTGATGCTACCGCTCCTGAAAGCGGATGGACTGTTCATTCTGGAGCACGATCGATCGCTGAGACTTCCGCAGCATGCAGCCCTCGAAGATGTCCGGACCTACGGTAAAACCGCGGTAGCCATCTATCACAAGACGTCTACGGATGTCGATGCTTAAGGTGACCTTGAAATGAAACAGAAAGGATTGGCTCTTTATCCCGGATCGTTTGACCCGTTCACCTACGGTCATCAGGATATTCTGGAGCGGGCTTGCCAATTATTCGATCATGTCGAAGTCACCGTGGCCCAAAATTCCGAAAAACACGGTTTTTTCTCGACCGAGGAGCGAAAGCAGCTCGTCGAGGCGTGCACTGGGCACCTCAATAACGTGTCTGTGGCCGTTTTTGAAGGCTTGCTCGTTGACTACGCCAAAGCTCAAGGTGCGATAGCACTGGTGCGGGGATTGCGCCAAGTTTCTGATTTCGACTATGAGTTTCGTATGGCTTTTGCCAATCGTCGATTGGCCCCGGAAGTGGAAACCGTATTTTTAATGACCAGCGAGGAGCATGCGCTGATCAGCGCTTCCATCGTGCGCGAGATTTATCGATATGACGGAGACATTTCGACATTCGTGCCGCCGGCAGTGCAGGAAGCCATGGCCGCCCGCTGATTCGACTAGCCCTCTCATTCTGATTTATTCTATCTGTGAGTCACTCGCACTCCTTCAACGCCCGCGTCGCATCGATGCAGCCATCGGCCACATTGGCCATGACCGCTGCAGCCAAATCCAGGATCCGCGAAGGCCATCCAGTCATTGGTCTTTCGGCCGGCGAACCTGATTTCGATACCCCCGCAGCCATTGCGGAGGCAGGTATTCAGGCGATCCGGGACGGTCATACCCATTACACAGCTAATCCGGGATATCCCGAGCTTCGGGAGGAGATTGCCAGGAAGTTATCCCGGGATAACGGAATCAGCGTGGAGCCTACGCAAATCCTTTGCTCCAATGGTGCGAAGCAATCGGTGGCACAAGCTGTTGTCGCGCTGGTTCGCGACGGGGATGATGTATTGATTCCAGCTCCGTACTGGGTCAGTTACCCGGAGATGGTTCGCATGGCGGGTGGTACGCCCAAAGCCATTTCGACCACGCATGAGACGGGTTATCTGCTCACACCTTCCCAGCTCGAGGAGAGCATCACAGACAAAACCCGTTTGCTCATCCTCTGTTCACCTTCCAACCCGACCGGTGGGATTTACACCCCGGAGATGCTGGCTGATCTGGTGGACGTGCTGCATCGCCATCCTCAGATCTATGTCATCTCGGACGAGATCTACGAATACATCGTATACGACACGGCGCATCGATCATTGGCCTCGTTCGATGGAATGGCTCACCGGACTGTGACCGTGAATGGCTTTTCGAAAGCTTATGCCATGACGGGCTGGCGCCTCGGTTACCTGGCTGCAGATCAGCCGATCGTGAGCGCTGCTGCCAAAATCCAGAGCCAGTTCACCTCGGCGCCCTCCAGTATCACGCAGATGGCGGGTATTGCAGCGCTTCGACTTGATCCTGGTGTAGTGGCTGGCATGGTTGCCTCATTCCGCAAGCGCCGCGACATGATGGTAGAGCGACTCAATGCTATCGAAGGAG
>JAURNP010000114.1 GCA_030830105.1 Rhodothermales bacterium
ACACGCTTCTCTTCATCGTCTCCGCTTCCGGTGTCCGTATTGACGTTGCGGTTCTGAACGATGCCCAGGGCGAATTACCGTTCAACATGTCCTGGAATACCTTCTGGGATGCAGAGACGACCATCACGGACGAAGGATGGTTCGCCGAAGTAAGAGTCCCCATCTCCAGCATTCGGTTCAACAGCGAGGCGGATCTGACCCGCATGGGACTGGGCGTGTATCGATTCATCTCACGAGCGAACGAGATGCATGTATATCCCGAGCGCCGCAAGGAGTGGGGCTTCTTCAGCTTTTTCAAGCCGTCGCAGGCGCAAGAGGTCGTGTTCGAGGGCATTACACCGTCCAAACCCCGTTACATCACTCCCTACATCTTGGCCGGGACAAGTCGAAACGCCGAACTCAATGATGCCGAGACGGAATATGTCATTGATGATGGCCTCACATGGGATGTAGGTCTGGACATGAAAGTCGGTCTTACGTCGAATCTGACGCTGGACCTGACGGCCAACACGGATTTTGCTCAGGTCGAAGCCGATGATCAGCAGGTCAACCTGACCCGCTTCTCGCTCTTCTTCCCAGAACAGCGTCTTTTCTTCCAGGAACGGGCGACAAACTTCGAACTCAACTTCGGCCTGATAAACCGGTTGTTCTATACCCGTCAGATCGGGATCAGCGACGATGAGATGGTCCCGTTACTGGGCGGTGCGAAAATCGTTGGGCGGGTTGGCCGCTGGGACGTTGGAGCGTTAAACATGCAGTCTGGCCGGGCTCATGGATTGCCGACGGAGAACTTCGGTGTGGTCCGCATGCGACGGCAGGTGATCAACCCGAACTCTTACGCCGGTGGCATCCTGACCACGCGCTTCGATGAGGACGGCGGAGAGAACGTCGGGCTCGGGATCGACGGTATATTCCGTCTGAGCCAGGACGATTACTTCACCGGCGCCGTAGTGCACACCTTTGACGAAGAAGTCGAAGCCGGAATGGACGCCACGCGGCTTCGTGCTCACCTTCGGCGGGACAACCAGACGGGTCTTCGCTATTCGCTCGAGTACAATCGTGCGGGAAATGACTATCGCCCTGACATGGGATTCGAGCTTCGGGAGGACTACTGGCAAGGTAAGACGGAGTTGGGATGGGGCAGTCTGGGAGAAGAAGGTGATCGATTCAAGATCATGAACGCCAATGCGTATTCAGATGTGTTTGTCAATAATGGCGGAGCGCTACAGACCCACGAAATCACGGCCGAGGGCGAGATATCGACCTGGGACAACTTCGTCGCCTCGCTGCGCGCCACCCGGTGGGAAGAAAACCTCGATGAGGCATTCGAACTCTCTGATGATGTAGAGATCCCAGCGGATCAGTACATCTACACCGAGCTTCAATTGAACCTGCAGACGTGGCAGACAAAGCCCGCAGTGGCTATGACGGACGTCTATATCGGCCAGTTTTTTGATGGGGACCGATTGACGATCAGCACGTCACCGAAATGGAATGTTTCCAAGGTCCTTGAAGTGTCGGGCACTTATCAGTACGATCACATCACATTCGATACACGGCCTTCGTTTGAAGCGCATCTGATGCGACTCAAGCTGGGTCTGACGTTCAATCGGGAGCTCTCCGTATCCAGCTTCGTGCAGTACAGCACGGATGCAGACTTCGGCCTGGGCAACTTCCGAATCCGAAATAATCCGCGAGAAGGGAACGATTTCTACCTGGTCTTCAACCAGGGACTGAACACGGATCGCTTCCGAAAGGACCCGGTCCCCCCATATGTGGATTCACGAACGCTGGTCGCCAAATACAGCTATACCTTTGTCCGCTGACCTGGAACCGCAACTTCGAGCGTTTAAAGGTTGAGATTTCGGCGCTGCTGGGGTAAATAGGTCGTTCCCGGATGCGTCCGAGACCCACCCAGCTTTTATCATCTGCACCCACAACCCATGAGCCGTTCCTCCACGAGCGCCCGCCTTTCGGTCATGATGTTCCTCCAGTTTTTTATCTGGGGAGCCTGGTACGTGACCGTCGGCATCTTCATGGGAGAGAATGAGATGGGGGCAGATACCCACTGGGCCTATACGGTGGGTCCGCTGGCGGCTGTCATTTCTCCGTTCTTCCTCGGCATGATTGCCGATCGCTATTTCGACGTTGAGAAGGTCTTGGGAGTGATGCATCTCCTGGGCGGCGTAGCCATCCTGGCAGCACCGCTCATGAGCGGTTCACCCACGGTGTTCATTCTGCTCCTGGCCCTGCACATGCTCTGCTACATGCCGACCATCGGGCTGACCAACACGCTGGCTTTCCACAACATCACGGATCAGGAAAAACAGTTTCCACTCATCCGCGTGTTCGGAACGCTCGGGTGGATTGCAGCCGGAGTCCTGGTCAGTCTGGGGCTGAATGCAGAGACATCGGCCATTCCGTTTTACGTGGCAGGTGGCGCTTCCATCCTGATGGGCTTCTTCAGCTTCACGCTCCCCCACACGCCCCCGCCCGCCGCCGGATCCGGCTCGGTCACGGCACGGGAAATCCTGGGAATCGACGCCCTGGCCAAGCTGCGCAGCCGTTCATTCAACGTCTTCATCCTGTCCTCTTTTCTCATTTGCATCCCGCTGGCCACGTATTACAACTTCGCGCCCATCTTCGCCAATGATGTAGAGCTGACCAACGTGGCGTTCAAGATGTCCTTCGGGCAGATGTCCGAGGTCCTGTTCATGGTCTTGATGCCGTTTTTCTTCCGGCGACTCGGGGTGAAATGGATGCTGGTCGTGGGCATGGGCGCTTGGGTACTTCGCTACGCGTTGTTTGCTCTCGCAGCCCCGGCAGGTACGGTATGGATGATCATGTTCGGCATCATCCTTCACGGCATATGCTATGACTTCTTCTTTGTGACCGGTCAGATCTATGTCGACAAGAAGTCGACCGCCGACATCCGGGGTCAGGCGCAGGGCCTGCTGGTCCTCATCACCCTGGGTCTCGGCATGCTGATCGGTGCCCAGGTTTCAGGATGGCTGAACAACTGGTTCAAGGATGTTGCCGAGGTACTTTCCGCTGCTGACTGGCAAGCCTTCTGGTGGATCCCGGCGGCTTTTGCCGGTGCCATCATGCTGTTTTTCACCTTCACTTTCAAAGACGAAGTGAACCGCGACGAGGTCTCTTTATGATGGATTCAAAACGATTTGATCGCCGCTCATTCATGAAAACAAGTGCCCTGGGAGCCGCTGGTATGAGCCTCTTCCCGATGGCCTGTGCTCGGCCAGACTCTGGTGCAGCTGCATCGGCCGCTGCCCTGTTCCATGTTTCCCTGGCCCAATGGTCACTGCACAAAGCTCATTGGGATGAGGAGATGACCAATCTCGACTTCCCCGTAGTGACGAAAGAAACCTGGGGTATCACGGCTGTTGAGTACGTGAACTCGTTCATGAAGGAGGAAAGCCGCGATCCGGCCTACGTAGCGCAACTGAAGGACATCACGCAGAGTGAGGGTATCACCAACGTTCTCATCATGTGCGACGGTGAAGGACGCCTCGGCGATCCGGATGTAGCGGCTCGTATTCAGGCTGTGGAAAACCACTTCCGCTGGGTGGAGATTGCTCGCGAGCTTGGCTGCCATTCGATCCGCGTCAATGCGGCATCGGAAGGCGACTGGGAAACGCAACGTGACCTGGCTGCCGATGGGCTCCGTCGCTTGACCGAATTCGGTGCCCAAGCGGACATTAATGTCATCGTGGAGAACCACGGTGGCGTGTCTTCGAACGGCGCCTGGCTTGCCGAAGTGATGCGGACGGTTGACCATCCCATGTGTGGCACGTTGCCTGATTTCGGCAACTTCAATATGGGAGAAGAGTGGGGCGGCTGGTACGATATCTATCAGGGGGTTGAGGAGCTGATGCCCTTTGCCAAGGCCGTCTCTGCTAAGAGCCATAACTTCGACGAATCCGGCAATGAACGTGAGAAGGACTACATGCGCCTGATGCGCCTGGTCCTGGACGCGGGCTATCGCGGCTACGTGGGTATCGAGTACGAAGGCAATGAGCTTTCCGAACGCGATGGCATCACCGCTACGATGGATCTGTTGAATCGCTGCCGCGAAGAGCTGGCAAGCGAATATTCCTGATACTGACTGCATGCGTCCCTTGACTCGATGACGAGGACGCCCACCTATTCCTGATCTGACATGAACCGATTCCTGATCCTGATTGCCGGACTAGCGCTCACCATGACCGCGTGCCAGCCTGCAGAAACTGACGAAGCCATGAGCGAGGATGCCGCCGCCAACGAAGCTGAATGGGTATCACTCTTCGATGGTGAGACGTTTGACCACTGGCGCGGCTACAAACAAGAGGCCATGCCCGAAGGCTGGATTGTTGATGACGGCGCCATGTACGCTTCCGTCCCTGAAGCAGGCATGGACATCGTCACCCGAGAATCGTTCACCAACTTCGACTTCGAGTTTGAATGGCGCCTCGAGGAGAGTGGCAACTCCGGCGTGATGTGGCACGTGGATGAGTCAGCCGGTGATTATCCGTGGCTGACAGGCCCGGAATATCAGCTTCTGGATGACGCTGCCTACAACGATGGAGCGGTCGGTAAGAACAGTGCCGCCTCGAACTACGACGTACTGGCGCCGACCGAAGCCGTCACGCGTGCGGCGATGGAGTGGAATGAGGCGCGTATTGTTGTAGAAGGTGCGAGCGTCCAACATTGGCTCAACGGCGTTATGGTCCTTGCCTACGAAAAAGGTAGCGAGGCTCACATGGCAGCGGTAGCCGAGTCCAAGTGGACAGGCTATCCCACCTACGGCACGACTGATACCGGTCACATCGCCATCCAGGGAGATCACGGCGCGGTCTGGTTCCGCAACCTGCGCATTAAGCGATTGGATTGATCGGCCTTTACTTCTTGGCTGATCCCCAGGGGCGTTTCCGAAAGGAAACGCCCCTTTTTTGTTCGCTATTCGAGCCACAAAAGCAACCCGTTTGTGCCACCGAAGCGCTGCCTCTGTTGTACTGTCATGGCGCCGTTGTTTCCATAACGAAACACCTTGTTGGTTGGCACGAAAAGGCGATCTGCGTTTACGGCTCGTATGGAGGGGTTTGGGTCGGTGTGGCAGCTTTTGGCCTATGGCTTGCAAGAGAGTGGGCGACAAACAAACGGCGGCATGCCAGCCACCACACGCCCTCTACTCTTCGAGATATCATGAAACGCTTCTTCACCCTCTTCGCTCTCGCTCTCATCGCCTCCTCCACTGCCTTCGCCCAGTCGAACGTCGCCACGCAGCAGGTCTCCATCAACGTCTCCGAGATCGCTATCATCGCCGTACAGGGTAGTGTCTCCATGACCATCAATCAGGCAACGGCTGGTCAGACTCCTGACGCGGCTACGGCAAGCGCCACCTACGCCGTGACCACCAACGGCACGCAGAAGAAGATCACGGCCGAGCTCGATTCCGATATGCCAACCGGTCTGACGCTCAACGCCACCATGGCCGCTCCTTCGGGCGCTTCCTCGGCTGGCAAAACGACTCTCTCCTCCAGCGCCGTGGATCTGGTAACCAACGTGACCAAGGTTCGCGGAAACGGACTGAGCCTGGCCTACGAAGCCATCGCTACGGTCGATGCTGATCCCGAGAACGTCTCCCGCACGGTCACCTACACGATCACGAACAATTAAGTCATCCAGGCCGGGTTCAGAGATTGAACACACCGGCCGACAACTCATACCGTACTCCTTGGTTAGAGGAATACGCTTCGAAAGACGCTTCATCGCGGCCTGGCTCTTTCTGGAGCCGGGCCGCGATACTTTTCTGCGCAGTTCGTGTGCACAGATAAGTGGATTTCAATTTCCTTGGTCCAAGAGCTTGGCCTTGGGTAGTCCTACATTTCGTGTCATGGCATAGAACCGGAGGCTACTGGTTACCAGTGCTGCAGACACGATTTGCCAGGTACCAGATAGACCTGCAAAGTCCGCAAGCAGTAACGTCGCACCGCCAATCAAGGCTGCTGTTGCATAGAAGTCATGACGAATGACCGCAGGTACCTCGCGCACGAGAATATCGCGGACTACGCCCCCGCCCGTTGCGGTTAGCGCCGCCATGATCATGACTCCGATTGGCCCCAGACCAAAGGCCATACCCTTGGCTCCACCAATAGCGGCGAAGACACCCAGCCCGATCGCGTCCATGATCATTACGCGGTTCCACTGTGTCGCCACCCGTTCGGCTGCAACGAAAACGAGCACACCGCCGGCAAGACAGACCCCGAGGTACAATTCGTTCTGGATAGCCGCTACTGGTGTAGCGCCCAGGAGCATGTCGCGGATCATTCCCCCACCAACCCCAGTGGCCACTGCAAGAACCATGATGCCGAGTAGGTCCAATTGATGTCGTGTAGCGCGAAATGCGCCAGCGACGGCAAAGACGAACGTCCCGGCAATATCAAGAATTTCGATGGTGGTCATGCTGCCTTCAAGAGGGTTGGGGTCTGCAGTGTCTGAGCATGAAACTTATCGCTCGCAGTCTTGCCCATCATCTGATATATCAGTAATATATCAGAGGAGAAGTGATCTTGCGAACGCTTTTCCCTCCCTGTTTTGCATTCTACTTCGCCCCTGAAGGCACGAACAATCATGAGCACCGACTGGAAAGGCGTTTTCCCCGCCGTCACGACCAAATTCAAAGAAGACTTTTCCCTGGATTACGCTGGAATCAAGAAGGGCGTCGAAGCCCAGATCGATGCGGGTGTCCACGGCATCATCACGTCCGGGTCCCTGGGAGAATCCTCCACCCTGACCTACGAAGAGAAGCAGGAAGTCCTGCGCATTGCTGTGGAAGTAGCTGATGGCCGTGTACCGGTTCTGATGGGTGTGGCCTTTACGACCACGGCCGAAGCATGCCGGGCGGTCGAAGATGCCCAGGTCAACGGTGCCGAAGGATTCATGGTGCTGCCCGCCATGCTTTACCCGGCCGATCGCCGCGAAACACTGACGCACTTCCGTGAAGTGGCCAAGGCATCGGGTAAGCCCATCATGATCTACAACAACCCGGTCGCCTATACGGTGGACTGTACCGTGGATATGCTTGAGGAACTGGCCAACGAGGACATGTTCGTTGCCATCAAGGAGTCCTCCGACGATGTGCGCAGAGTGACCGATATCATCAATCGCCTGGGCGATCGGTACCAGCTCTTCACCGGGGTCGACAACCTCGCTATGGAAAGCCTACTCATGGGTTCGGTGGGTTGGGTTGCCGGCTTGGTGTGTGCCTTTCCGCATGAAACGGTAGCCATCTACAACCTCATCCAAGCAGGTCGCATTGCCGAAGCTCGCGATATATACCGCTGGTTCAAGCCACTTCTGGACCTGGACGTGAACGTCAAACTGGTCCAGAACATCAAGCTTGCAGAAGTGGCTACCGGACTCGGTACCGAGACGGTGCGTCCGCCACGCCTTCCTCTGGTGGGCGAAGAACGCACACAGGTTCAGGCCGTTATCCGACACGCCCTCGACAACCGCCCCGACGTTTCGGATTTCGTCTAGAGCTGTCACTCGTATAAATCTATGAGTGAATCGGCCGCGATATACGGTAACGGTATGCGATCACTGGCCGACCAGGCTTACGATCGCATAGAGGAGCTGATTGTGACGTTGAAACTGTCTCCCGGCCACGCCTTTTCGGAAGGTGAGCTTGCACAGCAACTTGGAATCGGCAGAACGCCGCTTCGAGAAGCCCTGCAACGCTTGGCAGCCGATCGTATGGTAGAAATCCAGCCTCGACGCGGGCTGCGCGTGACGCAGATTGATGCGGCGGACTATCTGAACCTGTTGGAAACGCGCCGCGTGTTGGACCGGCTGGTGGCCGAGCAGGCAGCGCGTCGCATTCGGCCTCCGGAGCAAACGGCTCTGAACGAGTGCGTCACACGCATCGAGCACGCCGCTGCTTGCATGGATGCCAACGCCTTTCTTCACGCAGACCGGGAGGCGGACCAGCTCATTGAATCGGCAGCCCGCAATCCATGGGCAACCGATGCAGCAGCATCGCTTCATGTCCACTGCCGGCGATTCTGGATGGTGCATGAGCATCGGGCCGACATGGCAAAGAGCGCGGGACTGCACGCAAGTGTATTCCGTGCGATTGCATCGGCGGACCCCGAAAAAGCTGGACAAGCGTGTGATGCGTTGATAGCTTATCTGGAGTCCTTCACTCGCGACGCACTGGACCTGTAAAAGAGGAACGGTCAGTACGTCATCTACCGTTTCGCACATTCTCCGAACGCCTTACCAAACACCTTCTGACATGGCCGTTCATCACTTTGACTGTATCGACGCGCACACGTGCGGCAATCCGGTCCGGGTAGTCCGAAAGGGTGGTCCTGACCTGCAGGGAGGTTCGATGATCGAACGTCGCCAACATTTCTTGTCTGAATTCGACTGGATCCGTTGTGGGCTGATGTTTGAACCGCGTGGACACGACATCATGTCGGGAAGTATCCTCTACCCGTCTACGCGGGAGGATTGCGACATTGGTGTCCTGTTCATTGAAACCAGCGGTTGCCTGCCCATGTGCGGGCACGGAACCATTGGTACGGTGACGGTCATGATCCAAGAAGGCCTGGTCACGCCGGCTACTCCCGGTCAACTTCGACTGGATACCCCTGCGGGTCGAGTGGATGTCCACTACGCAATGGAGGGCGAACGCGTGGCCAGCGTGCGGCTGGTCAACGTGCCCTCATTCTTGTACGTCGAGAAGCTGAAGGTCGAATGCCCCGATCTGGGGATGATCACGGTCGATGTCGGATACGGGGGCAACTTTTACGCCATTGTGGACCCCCAAGAGAACTACACAGACCTTGCTGACTACACGGCAGCCGATCTGATCCGTTGGAGTCCGGTCGTACGGCATCGTATCAATGAACTCTACGATTTCGTGCATCCCGAAGTTGATCGCATCCAGGGCATGAGTCACATGCTGTGGACCGGGAAACCCAATCATCCGGATTCGGACGCTCGTAACGCCGTTTTCTACGGTACGAAGGCCATTGACCGCTCACCGTGTGGCACTGGGACGAGTAGCCGTATGGCCCAATGGGCAGCGCATGGCAAGCTGAACAAAGGAGATCGCTTCGTACACGAAAGCATCATCGGCAGCCAGTTCATCGGGCGGGTTGAGGACACGACCAAGGTGGGCAACTTCAATGCCATCATTCCCAGTATTGAAGGGTGGGCGCGTGTCACTGGATACAACCATATCATGATTGACGATGACGATCCGTATGCACACGGATTCTCCGTCGTTTAAACAGAAGGCAGGCATGAGTGAGCAATTTGATACGGTAATCGTTGGTGGCGGCATGGTGGGGCTCTCGTGCGCAAAGGCGCTCCGGGACCAGGGCGCCAGCGTAGCCGTCGTTGATCGAGATCGATATACCGAGGCAGCCTCCACGGGCAATGCCGGAATGATCGTCCCGAGTCACATCGTACCCCTTTCGGCTCCTGGCGTGATTGCCAAGGGCATGAAGTGGCTGATGAACCCGGAGAGCCCGCTCTACATCAAACCCTCTGCCGATCCAGCGTTCATGAAATGGCTCTGGGCCTTCCAACGCCATTGCACCCAGGCCCACGTGGACCACGGCATCCCTGTTCTTCGCGACTCGATCCTGGCCAGTCTGGAGCTGCTCGATGCGTGGTGTTCGCAGGAAGGATTTGAGCGGGCCGGTTTGAAGCATACCGGACTTTTGATGCTCCATTTCGGCGAGAAAGCGCGACAGGAAAACCTGGAGTTGGCCGACATTGCAGAAAAAGCTGGCCTGGAGATAGAGCGGCTGGATCGAGATGGTACGTTAGCTCTCGAACCGGCCCTCAAGACGGACATCAGCGGAAGTGTCTACTTCCGTCAGGATGCACGCGTAGACCCTGAAGGGTTGCTTCGGGCCATGGAAGCCCATGTCCGCGGATTGGGCGTGACCATTATTGAAGGTGCCGTCCGATCGTTGCAAAGAAGCGGACGTAAAGTAGTAGGAATCAAGACGGCCGACCGGACTATTGAGGCCAATCACCTGGTCCTCGCAGCGGGCTCCTGGACATCGAAATTGACCAAGGGGCTGGGCACCCAGCTGCTCCTGCAGCCAGCGAAGGGATACAGCGTCACCATTCCGGATGCGGAATCAGGCGGCGTGGATACCGGCATGAATATGCCTTGCCTGGTTACTGATCAGAAGATTTCCATCACCCCCATGCCGGGTGGTATCCGGTTCTCGGGGACCCTGGGACTGCAGGGATACGATTTGTCCGTGGATGAGCGACGCGTAAAACCGATTCGCCGCCATGCAGCCCTTTATTGCGGCGAAGAGCACGTTTCGCCCGTTCCTACCTGGGCCGGGCTCCGGCCTGCTTCCCCCGATGGGCTACCTTTCGTTGGACCTCTTCCGGATATGGACAATGTCTGGGTGGCCTCTGGCCACGGTATGTTGGGAGTGACACTCGGACCCATCACCGGTCAATTGATTGCCGAGCAAATCGCGGGATCTGCTCCTTCGCTGGATACCGTCCCGTTTCGCGTCGATCGCTTCGCCTGATTCACCTCTACTCCCATGTCTGAACGATTGCCAGGTCGACCGCTGATTACCGCTACGGAAGCGGCTGATCTGGCGCGTTCGCAATTTGGGACCGACGCGGCGGCTCACGAACTGCCCAGCGATCGGGATGTGAACTATCGGCTGGATGGCGACGAAGGACCGCTGGGCGTTCTGAAGATCTCGAACGCCAATGAAAACCGGGACTTCCTTGATCTGCAGGCGCGCGCCATGCAACGATTGGCCAAAGCCGGGCTTCCTGTCGCATCGGTTCAGGGTACGGATGCGATTCAGACCCATGGCGAGGAGTATGCCACGCGCTTGGTGTCCTGGTTGGATGGTACTCCCTTGGGGACCTCCTGTCCGGTCACTCGCAACATGATGTACCAGGTCGGTACGCTACTGGCACGCGTTGATCGCGAAATCGCAGACATGGATGGATCGGCGGCTCCCAAGGATCTCCCCTGGAATCTGTGCCGGGTGCGCAAGACGCTCGAAGACCGCATGTCACTGCTTGAGAAAGAGCAGCAGGTCATCATCCGTCACTTCCTCGATCTCTACGGCGCTTCGATCGAGCCGCGTCGCCATGAACTTCCCCACCAGTTGATCCACGGCGACGCAAACGACTACAACATCCTCGTCGGTTCGGCATCACATCATCCGCGCCAGATCTCGGCCTTGTTGGACTTCGGGGACATGGGCATATCGGCGCGAATTGCGGACCCGGCCATCGCATCGGCCTATCTCGCCTTCCATCGGGACGATCCCATCGAAGCCCTCGAGTCAGTCTTGGCCGGATATCACCGTGAACAGGAGGTTTCCGAATTTGAGGTCGCGGCCTTCTTTGTCTTCGCGGCACTCCGGTTGTGCATCAGCGTGTGTATGTCGGCCGAGCAGCGCAAGGCCGAGCCAGACAATGCCTATCTGACCATTTCAGAACGTGATGCCTGGCGAACACTGGGTGTGTTGCGCAACGTGCATCCGCGACTGGCACATTACCGCCTGCGTGCTGCACTGGGCTGGGAGGCCGTTCCGAATGCAACAGCCGTACGCGACTGGTTGGCCTCGCATCGCGACCAACTTCATCCGTGCGTAATGCCGGCTACCAGAGGCGTCGAACCCGTAGTGTTCGACTTTTCGGTGGCCAGCCTCGACTGGGATGCCGACTCGATTGTGGTACCGGGTCATACGGCCAAGGCTATTTGGGAGCAGTGTGGTGAAGCCGTAGGTATTGGACGATGGAACGAGCCGCGACTAGCCTACACGGGGTCGGCCTATGAGACCCACTCGGGAGAACGGCGCACCCTGCACATCGGGGTCGATCTGTTTCGTCCGGAAGGCGCTGCGGTTCACGCCCCGCTCGACGGTACGGTGCACTCTTTCTGTGTGCACAACGAAGCATACGACTACGGAGGCTGTGTTCTTCTCGAACATGCACCGGCAGACGGACCAACATTCTGGTCGCTGTATGGCCACCTGAGCCACGAATCAGTCCGAATGCTGGAAGTAGGTCAGCGCGTTGGGGGTGGTGAACCATTTGTGGCCCTGGGTTCCTTCGAGGAAAACGGAGGTTGGGTGCCCCACCTGCACTTCCAGCTCATCACGGATCGACTGGACATGGAAGGCACCTTCCCGGGCGTAGCCGCACCTAGACAGTCCGACGTCTGGCTGAGCCTATCTCCAAGTCCCAGGGCGATTCCCGGTATGGGCCCCGCATGCGAGACGCCCGAAAGGCCCTCCTTAGAGTCCCTGCGCGAGCGTCGTGGTGATGTCCTGTCCGATGCGCTCAGCATCTCCTACCATCGCAAGCTGCATATCGTGCGCGGACACATGCAGTGGCTTTTCGACAGCGAGGGAAGGGCCTTTCTCGATGCGGTGAACAACGTACCGCATGTGGGTCATTCCAATCCGATTGTGGTGGAAGCCCTCCACCGGCAGATGCGCACGCTCACGACAAACACGCGCTATCTGCACGAGCATATCCTCGAATACGCAGAGCGCCTGGCCGCCTCGTTACCCGACCCGCTCGAAGTGTGCTTCTTCGTCAATTCGGGTTCTGAAGCCAATGACCTGGCCATTCGTCTGGCTCGCGCAGCTACGGGTCGAAAAGACATGATGGTGCTCGAGGGTGCCTACCACGGCAACCTCACCAGCCTGGTAGACATCAGCCCCTACAAGTTTGAAGGACGCGGTGGCTACCCCCAGCCTGCCTCGACGCACGTCGTTCCGATGCCAGATCCGTTTCGCGGGCCCTACCGGGGGATGACGCAAGAAAGCGGCCGGGCGTATGCTGACCATGTCCGTAGAGCAGCTGCAAACGCCGACGTGGCAGCTTTCATGGCCGAATCCGTCCCTGGCTGTGGTGGTCAGATTGTCCCGCCTCCTGGGTATCTCGCCGGCGCGGCCCATGCCATCCGCGAAGCCGGGGGCGTGTTCATTGCCGACGAAGTACAGGTCGGCATGGGCCGCGCCGGAAGTCATTATTGGGGATTCCAGATCCACGAAACCGATGATCACGCCACGCATGTCGCGACGGACATGGTCGTTCCGGACATTGTCGTGCCGGATATCGTGGTCTTGGGCAAACCCATCGGCAACGG
>JAURNP010000115.1 GCA_030830105.1 Rhodothermales bacterium
AGAATCGGCATCCTGTGCTTCACTGAATGCTTCGCGGGCGGGTTCAAACTCGAACGAATGCAGCAGCAAGACCCCACGTAGGAAGGGCTCCTGGGCCTCTTCCAAACCCGAATTCGGGAATGACAGGCTTCCAAGACCATCGACATGAGTGAGCGTCGGAGATTCGGCGCAACCGATCATTGATCCAATGAGCAGGGCCAGTACAGCAATTCTAGACGTAAACATGGTGCCGGGGGTTGGGTAGGACATGGTCCCATATAGATGATTGGATCGTTGGGCGATTCTTTCGGCCGCTGCTCTCCATCTCCTCCCCCATAATGGCCGATGCGAATCGAAGCGCCCGCGAATCACTACCCATCGGCGTAAACGTCCGATCAGTCTCCAAATCAGCTTAATCGAGGCCTTCTGCCCACCTTCTGAGAATTGTATCGGCGCTTCGGACGGAACGGATGTAGAAATCAGCCCGCAGTCGTTCCATGTCTGACATGCTCAAATTTCCATTCTGCCCAAACGTCCGGACGCGGACAGCGAAGGCCGCGTATAGACTCATGGCTGCCGCTACCGAAATGTTGTAGCTCTGCACAAATCCAGGTGATGGTAAAATGCAGGCCTGATCGGCCGCTTCCAGCATGGCATCGGTGCAGCCGTTCGCTTCATTTCCGAAAACCAGCGCTGTTTTCCGAGTGAAATCCACCTGTTCCAGCGGGACGGCAGAGTCCGTCAGAGCCGTGACGACAATGGTATATCCGCTGTCCTTCAGATGCTCGACACACTCAGGCGTTTTGTCCCAGACTGTTACATCGAGCCATTTCTGGGCGCCCTGCGTAGTTCGACTCGAATGCTTGAACGGGACGTCATTGGAAATGACGTGGAAGGGTTGAAAGCCCAGACCCTCGGCCGTTCGCATGACCGCGCTCACATTACCCGTGTTGATGACGCCTTCGACCACCGGTGCCACATCGTATGTACGCCCTTCAAGGATCTCATCAATGCGTGCGATGCGTGACTCCGACAGATGAGGGATCAGGGCACTGACCACATCGATGGGCGTCAACTTGCGATCACCGATGCGCACGCCATCGAATCGCGTTCCACTACTCTCAAGTAGCTCGGCCATTACCTTGTCGGGCTCTTCCATGTCCCAAATCTTGGCAAGAAGCAGCCAGGAAGCAAATGGGGAACCACGACCCCGCCTCATGGCGTGAAAGCCGCCTTCACCACCCACATATTCATATGGATCTCCCCAACAAAGTCGTCGTCGTAACCGGCGCCAGTGCAGGTCTGGGCGCCCAGTTTTCGAAGGACCTCGTCGCCGAAGGTTGCCATGTTTTTGGGCTTGCCCGTCGCGTGGAGCGCCTCGATGCGCTTGAGTCTGAACTGGGCGACGCCTTTACCGGAATTTCCTGTGACATCACGAGCGAAGAGCAAGTAACGGCGGCCTTCACCCGTATCGTTGAGTCGGTTGGCCGTATCGATGTGTTGGTTAACAATGCCGGTTTGGGCAAATTCGGCCCCGCCGACGAGGTGTCTACTGAGGAGTGGGACCTGCAGATGAACGTCAACCTGAAAGGCGTCTTCCTGGCCACCCGTGCCACGCTGCCTACCATGAAACGGCAGAATGCTGAGGCCGGATTCGGCGGGCACATCATCAACATCGCGTCCGTGGCAGCATTGCTGGGCAATCCGAACATCAGCACCTACAACGTGACCAAGTTCGGCCTGAAGGGATATTCTGAGGCACTGTTCAAAGAAGTGCGCCAGGACGGCATCAAAGTCTCCTGCTTCTATCCAGGCTCTATCCAGACGGAGTTCTTTGACGAGGCTGGGATTCCGATTTCGGCCAACCCCATGACGCCCGAGCAGATCTCCTCATCGTTGATCCATGTTCTGAAGACGCCCGACAACTACTTGATCTCCGAGATCGTCATGCGTCCGCTTCGTCCGAAAGGATGACCTCTGCTGGTCGTTGCGGGATGCAGGGCCTTTTGTCCTTTCATGAGAGCCGTGAATAGCTATCTTGCCGTTGGTCGCCTTCGCGCGGCCAGTATATCGAGCTCCATCGCCACCAACCTGGTTCGCAATGAAACGTCGTCAGTTTGTCCGCAATGCTTCGCTGGCCGCTGCAGGTGGTGCCCTGGTGTCTGGTTGCGCTTCAGGTGAATCAGGTGAAGCCGCTGCAGTCCAGACCAACCCCCGGGTGATGTGGCGTCTTACGTCGAGCTACCCGCGCTCTTTGGACACCATTTACGGCGGAGCCGCCGTCATGGCCGAACGGGTCTCCGAGCTGACCGACGGACGATTCACCATTCGCGCCTTTCCCGCGGGTGAATTAGTCCCCTACAATCAGGTGCTCGAGTCGGTGCAGAAGGGCACTGTCCAAATGGGCCATTCCGCGAGTTACTACTACACGGGCCTCAATCCTGCACTGGCCTTCGACTGCACCGTCCCTTTCGGTCTGACGGCTCGCCAGTTCAATGCCTGGTTCTACCACGGAGAAGGCAAGGATCTGACACGACAGATGTTTGCCGACTTCAATGTGATCAACTTACCCGGAGGGAATACCGGCACGCAGATGGGGGGCTGGTTCCGCAGGCAAGTTGGGTCACTATCGGACTTGCGCGGCATCAAGATGCGCATCCCGGGTTTCGGAGGAGAAGTGATGGCGGAGATGGGCGTGAGCGTCCAGGTCCTTGCTGGTGGGGAGATTTATCCGGCGCTTGAGCGAGGCGTTATCGATGCCGCTGAATGGGTCGGACCGTATGACGACGAGAAACTTGGATTTCACCAGGTCGCTTCAAACTACTACTATCCGGGATGGTGGGAGCCGGGGCCGAATCTGGCGTTTTACATCAACAAGGACGCGTGGGAGAAGCTTCCCTCCACGTACAAAGCGGCTCTGGAAGTTGCTGCCGCGGAAGTAAACGTCTCGATGATTGCCAGCTACGACGCCAAGAACCCGGCCGCCATGCAGAGCCTCACGCAGGAGCACGGTGTCACCATGCGCCCCTTCGCAGAAGACATCATGACCCGAGCCAAAGAAGTGACCCAGGATATTCTATCGGCAGAGGCCGCTTCCGACCCCGCATATAGACGTATTTGGGACAGCTACAATGCCTGGCGACGAGCCTCGAACAGCTGGTTCCGGACATCCGAAAACACGTATGCCACGTTCGCTTTTCGCAGTGAGACGTGATGTTGCGGCCTGAGGCCGCGGCCCAACGCCCATTGTGACGGCGATCCTGGCGGAGAAGACATTCCATGGCTTCTTACCGATCCGCCACCGTCTACTGCTCCTCGAGCAATGAGATAGACGATGTGTACACCGATGCCGCCAGCCGGCTCGGTGAGCTCTTTGCGCAGCATCATGTTCAACTGGTAAATGGCGGAGGTAGTGTCGGACTGATGGGGGTAATGGCCCGTGCTGTCCATACCCATGGTGGACGTGTCGTTGGGGTGATTCCCCATGCGCTAAAAAGTATCGAGGGCGTTGCCTATCTGGCTTCGGACGAATTGATTCTGACCGACACGATGCGCGAGCGCAAGCGCATCATGTACGAGCGCAGCGATGGATACGTAGCCATGGCGGGCGGGTATGGAACGCTGGAGGAATTTCTGGAGGTGCTGACCCTGCGTAAGCTGGGCTATCACGACAAGCCCATCGTACTGTTGAACACGGATGGATTCTACGACGACTTGCTCGTGTTCTTCGATATAATGACCGATGCGGGCTTCTCGCGTGAGCCTGCCTCGAAATACTTTGAGGTCGTAACGCAGCCTGAGGAGGTACTACCTACGTTGGGACTCGGTGAGTAAGTCCCCAACAGCCGGGCCCAGCGCCCGAGCGTCTCGAACCTCCCGCCCGCTGGCCAAAGCCTTACCCCGAAACAGTAGCTCTCTCTCATGATCAAGATCAATCGATATGTGACGCCCCGAACGACGCGGTTTGCCCAGATCGGGGAGGCTGATGAAAACACGTGCGAAGTAATATTCGCGCTGCATGGATGGGGTCAGCTCGCTGGTGATTTTGCGGAGGTCATGACACCGCTGGCTACGGAAGGTCGATTGATCATCTGTCCTGAAGCGCTGTCCAAATTCTACGTAGGATTTCAGCCGCGTGAAACGGGCTCTTCCTGGATGACCAGCTATGATCGTGAATACGAAATCATGGACTATGTAACCTACCTCGATGGCCTGGCCGAGCAAGTATTGGCTGATGTACCCGAACATGCACACATCATCGTGTTTGCCTTCTCTCAGGGCTGTCACACGGCGAGTCGCTGGATAGGAAATGGCGTAGTCAAACCGAAAAAGATGATCCTTTGGGGATCAGATCCGGCAGAAGACCTTGGTCCTGAAGAATGGGACGCGGTATCGGATATAGACCACATTCAGGTCGTTGCCGGTACAATGGATCGATTCGTAACCGGCGGCAAGCTTCAGCGCGCCGAAGAGTCGCTTCGTGACCACCAGTGCACGTTTGAGATCATTCGATATGAAGGTGGTCATCACCTGCAGGACTCCGTGCTGATGGACCTCTTCTCTTCCCAAGAGGACTCGCTGGAGTTGTAAGCGCGATTGGCCTGGCTTCATTGATGGTTCGGCCAACTCCCCCACCACCTGACAGGCTTATCAAAACACAACGGGGCGGGCGCCTATTGGCGCCCGCCCCGTATTGCTTTCAGCCTGTTGATGCTGCCTACTTGAGGAGCATCATCATCTTCGTGAACTCCTGCTGAGGAGTCGTGAGACGATACATGTAGGCGCCACTTGGGAGGTCGGACGCATCGAAGCTCGCTTCGTGCATTCCGGCGCTTACTGTGCCGCTCACGAGCACCTGTACTTGACGACCCATCATGTCGTAGACCGCGAGGCTGACTTCAGCTGTCTCTGGGAGAGCAAAGCGGATCGTCGTCTGCGGGTTGAATGGGTTCGGGTAGTTGCCTTCTAGCGTGACTTCTGTCGGAAGCTCAGACATCAGATCGGTATCCATGTCTTCGAACGCCAGCGTTTCTGCTGAGGCTTGTTTCGAAGCAACACCGGCTACGTAAGCCGACCAGTCACGCATGGCACTATTTGAACAGCCGTGTTTTGTATGACCATTGCCGAGATCCAGCTCAACGATGATCTGCTCACACGTACAGCCGCCCGTTGTAGCCAAGGTGTACTGCGTGTTGTTGCCGCGACCAGAGCCTTTGCCTTTTCCTTTGTTGATCTTCTGCTCATAGTTGAAGCCGTCATCAGACAGACGCCAACGGTTGGTACCCCAACCCACGTTGTCCGTCAGGTCGGTAGCCTCACAGAAGTCCGCGCCGTCGAGGATGGAGTCGCCATCGACATCCGGATTGAACGGATTGGAGTCATTCTCGTCGAGAACGCCATCATTGTCATCGTCCGTATCAGCATTGTTGCCAACTCCGTCGTCGTCGTTGTCATACTGCTCATCCGGATCAAACGGGAAGGCATCATCGCCGTCAGTGTCGGTGGTTTCAGAAGCATCCGTTGGGAAAGCGTCGTCGTCATTGTCAACACCATCGCCATCGATGTCAGGATCACAAGCGTCACCGATGCCGTCGCCATCCAGATCAGCCTGATCGGCATTGGCAACGTCCGGGCAGTTGTCGACGTCATCGTTGACGCCATCCTCGTCTGCGTCGAGAGAGGTCACGTTTGGATCCAGCGGAGCACCGTCCTGACCGTCATTTACGCCATCCCCATCAGAATCGGGGTTCGTCGGATTCGTGCCGATTGAATTCTCCTCAGAGTTCGAAAGGCCGTCACCGTCCGTGTCAACGTTCGGGTCATTCACGGCATCGCACGCGTCTCCGATTCCGTCGAAGTCCGTGTCGGTCTGAGCAGAATTCGATACGGTCGGACAGTTGTCTTGAGCGTCAGGAATACCGTCGCCGTCGGCATCGAAGTTCGGATCTACCAAGCCTCGAACACCAACGGTGAACTGGTGCCA
>JAURNP010000116.1 GCA_030830105.1 Rhodothermales bacterium
AACCAATCTGCACACCATGGATCGACGAACCGCTATTTCCCGAATCGGGGTCATGCTGGGTGGAGCACTATCTGCCTCCACTATGTCTGCCCTCATTTCCGGCTGCAGCACTCCAGCTGAAGAGGGCTACGCGCCTCTTTTCCTCTCCTCAGATCAACTGGAACGCATCGCGCGCCTGTCTGAGGCCATCATCCCTGAAACCGATACCCCCGGAGCGCGAGCAGCAGGGGTACATCGGTTCATTGATACGCTGCTAGACGAGTACTATCCACGTCCAGAGGCAGAAGCCATCCGATCGAAGCTGGATGATTTTGTCGCCTCACATCGCATCGACGCCCTGTCTGACGAAGCTCTCATCAAACAGCTGTCAGAAGTTGACCGTCTGTGGGCCGAAGGAGAGGCCAACCCGGTATGGGCGAGCATCAAGGAGTGGACGATAGCCGGCTACTACACTTCCGAAATCGGCATGACGCAGGAATTACGCATGATGCCGTTCACTGAGGCCCGCATGGATATGCCGCGCTCTGACATTGAACGAACCTGGGCCTGAGGCATGACAAAGAAGAACCACGCAGCATCGATTCATATTCGGGAGCCCTACGATGCTATCGTTGTCGGCTCCGGCATGACAGGTGGAATTGCCGCCAAAGAGCTCTGTGAGCGAGGTCTGAAGACGCTGGTCTTGGACCGGGGCGTTGCATTTGAACACGGAACAAGCTTCGTTACGGAGCACGTCCCGGCCTGGGAATTGCCGCGTCATGGTCGAGTCCCCCTCGAACAGCAGCGCGAGGAATACGAGATCCAGTCCAAGGTGTACCTCTTCGACGAGGCGACCAAACACTTGTTTGTCAAGGATAGCGAGCAGCCTTACAAACAGGAAAAGACCTTTGATTGGGTCCGAGCCAATCAGGTTGGCGGCCGAAGTCTGATGTGGGCCCGCCAATCCTACCGCTGGGGACCCCAAGACTTCGTAGCAAATCTGGAGGATGGACATGGCGTGGATTGGCCCATTCGCTATGAGGATATCGCCCCCTGGTATGACTACATCGAAGGGTACGTGGGCATAAGTGGGCAGGCAGAAGGCCTCTCGCAGTTACCCGACGGAAATTTCCTGCCCCCGATGGAGATGACTGCGGTAGAAAAACACCTGAAGCGCCACATCGAGTCGACCTTTCCGGATCGTCGCATGACCATTGGCAGAAGCGCCGTTCTCACACAAGCGCACAACGGTCGCGCCGCTTGCCATTACTGCGGTACATGCGAGCGGGGCTGCTCCACCAAGTCCTATTTCTCAGCCGTTTCGGTCTCGCTGCCGGATGCCATGGCTACGGGGAATATGACGCTTCGCTCCAATGCCATCGTGCACAGCGTGATACACGACTCCGAGACCAATCGGGCTTCCGGTGTACGGTTCATTGATGCCGATACGCATGAGATGATCGAAGTGTATGCCCGCTTGGTATTCCTGTGTGCTTCGACGCTTGGCACCACACAGATCATGCTCAATTCGAAGAGTAGTGAGTTTCCGAATGGTATTGCGAACTCCAGCGGCGTGCTGGGTCACTACCTGATGGACCACCACATGGGACTGATTGCGGGGGGGCGTACCGACGATTACAAGGACCGTTTCTACAACGTGAACCGTCCAAACGACATCTACATTCCACGATTCCGCAATCTTGGAGACGCCTCGCAACGATCAGACTATGTCCGCGGATTCGCTTACCAGGGCTCTTCGTGGCGCTCTGGACCAGGAAGAGCAGCCGGTATGGCTGGTATCGGAGCAGATTTCAAGCATAGCCTTCGGGACCCGGGGCCATGGACCATGGAACTCTGGGGGTACGGAGAGTGCCTGCCCAAGCGAGACAATCACTGCCGGCTTTCGGAGACCGAGACGGATCAATGGGGTATTCCTCAGTTGATCATCAGCGCCGAATGGGGTGACAACGAAAAGGCCATGCGCAAGGACTGCCTGGAATGCGCGGGGGAAATGCTGGACGTTGCTGGATTCAAAGACATCTACATCCAGGACAACATCGAGGCGAATCCGCCGGGCTTGGCCATTCACGAAATGGGAACCGCTCGAATGGGTCGAGATCCGCGTACCAGTGTCTTGAACGACTTCAACCAGACCCACGACCTGCCTAATCTGATCGTGACCGACGGCGCTTGCATGACCAGTTCAGCGGTTCAGAATCCCTCGATCACATACATGGCGCTGACGGCCCGCGCCGTGGACCATGCCGTGCGAACCAACCCGTAGTCCCTCCTGCTTCGTGCGTTCATCCCGTCAGAAGCCGATACAAAAGAAGCCCGATAGCGACCAGGATGACCAACCCCAGAACACGCTGAACCATTCTGGATGTCCACTTTGATGAGCCGTAGTGGGAGCCGGCCAGGCCGGCAATGGCAACCGTGATTCCAAGTGGTACCAGTATGTCCCACGGCACATCGTTCCAGGAGGAGCGCGCCAGGACACCCGTGATGGAGTTGAAGAGGATGAAAGCCGCGCCCGTTGCCGCCGCTTGCTTCGTCGTGCCGATGTCCGCCATGATGAGCACGGGCACGAGGTAAATTCCGCCACCGATCCCGACGGCCCCGGCAATGAATCCCAGGATGGCACCGATGGCGAGCGAAGCAGTCCACCGAAAAGTGTTTGACTGCGGGACATCAAAGACCGGATTCGACCAGAAATAAATGCGGATGGCCACGGCGGTCAACGTAACCAGGAGCAGGATCTGAAAGGTTGTTTCGGGCAATTGGAGCCTCCCCCCGATCCAGGCCGCTGGAATTGAGGCAATCAACAGCGGAAGGATGATACGGGCTTTCAGATGCCCGTGGCGAACGAACTGGACCGTAGCCCCCGTCGTCACGATGATATTCAACGTCAATGAAACGGTGGGAATCATCACATAGGAAAGTCCTACGATTGTCAGCAACGCTGTATAGGACGAGCCTCCTCCCAGACCTACCGAGGAGTAGACAAACGCGATGAATGCGAATGCGGGAATGAGAATGATCAGTTCAGTGGCCACGGCGCAACGATACGTCAGAAGTTGGCACAAAGATAGGGCGCTCTCGTTGTCTCCATGAGAGTCTCCGAGTACCTTGCTGCGAATCAATCCAAGCTGTCCATGCGCTCCACGATACTCCTGCTGACATTTCTCGTCACACCTCTATCCTCCTGGGCTGAAACGCCCGACACGCCTGATTTGAAACGCTGGGGATGGGACGCCCACAAGATGGTCTGCGCGATTGCCTGGTGGGATATGGAGGAGTCGACCCAGGACAAGGTGATTGAATTGTTGGCCGTCGATGGACGCTATGATCGCTTCCTGGATAGCTGCCTGTGGGCAGATGAGGTTCGTGGCCGTGATGCCACCTATGATCGATGGACTACAGCCCACTACGTCAATTTGCCTCGTGGCGCGACGGATTTTGATATCGAGCGTGACTGCGCCAACACATTCTGCGTCGTAGAAGGCATTATTGAATCGCGCAATCTGCTTGCAGCTTCTGACGAAGTGAATCGCGAACGATTGGATGCCCTGCGCTTCCTCGGTCACATAATTGGCGACATTCACCAACCACTTCATGCCGGTTACGCAGACGACCGTGGAGGCAACGACACTCAGATCATGCTGTTCGGAAACGAGACCAACCTGCACTCGGCGTGGGATTGGGGCCTGATTGATCATACGGGAAAACGCTGGATTGACTACGCCTCAGAATTGTACTTCGACATTTCTAATTCAGATCGCGCGGAATGGACATCAGAGGATCCGGGGAGCTGGTCTGTCGAGTCTTTCGAGATCGTGTACGCCAGTGCATATGACCTGGACGATGGCATCGTTGGACAGGATTATTACGATCGGCACATCGAATTGATTGAAACCCGTATCCAGCAGGCCGGCGTTCGCCTAGCCGACTGGCTGGACAATTTGCTGGGGGATTGATTTCGCACTCCGGGTTCGGTAGGATGGGTACGACGTATGCGCACTCTCATGCCTGAATCCCTGACATTCGAATTTCCGGCCCCCGTCCTCAAAGACGAGAGCAACCCTAAATGGACCTTTCACTATGTGCCCATCCCCCCCGAGGTGGCTGAGGCTCTGGTGGAGAACAAGACCAGGCGCGTGATCCTCACTGTAAACCAGAGAGCGGCCAATCGATACGTATATCAGCATCGGGACGGCGAGTACCGAGTGATATTGGGGCTGAGCATCCTTAAGGAACTGGGGCACCGACCGGGTGATATGCTGTTCGCAACCCTCAAGCCGGATCCAAATCCTGACGCTGTCAATGTGCCGCCGGAGTTCGAAGAAGCCTTGGCAGAGCACCCAGAAGCTCGCAGACGATTCGATGCTTGGACACCGGGCAAAAGACGCTCATTGGCCAGCTACATCACACAAGCAAAGCGACCGCAGACCCGAATGAAGCGGGCCTTCGAGATGGCTTACAAAATGGAAACGTACACGCTCTACGGAGACAAAAAACCTACGGATTGATCTAATGCAACGTATTCGCCTGTTCGCGGCCCTTCTAGTATTTCCCCTCCTCGCCTCTTCCTGTAGCAGCCCTCCGCCTGCTCTTGACATGCCGACGGAATCCTACGAAGACCTGGTTTCTTTCTTTGATTCGTGGCGGGAATACCGCGTACCTCCACGGGTGGATAATGTACCTGACTTCAGCGCCAACGCCATTGCTACCCAATGGGCGGCTTTTCCCTCCTGGAGAGCCACCCTGGATGCATTCGAGATTGCTGACTGGCCAATTTCCCAGCAAGTGGACTGGCATTTGGTGAATGCCGAACTGAACGGCTTACGCTTCGACCATGAAGTCCTTAAGCCGTGGGAGCGCGATCCGGCTTACTACGTCTACTTCTATCCCAACGACACGGACGTTCCCAACCGGGAAGCGCCCATGATCGAAGGTTCGCTGGAGGTGTCCTATTACGACTATCCGCTCTCGGACCAGGATGCGGCACACATTGAAGAGGGTCTTCGCATCATGCCGGCCCTTTACGAATCCGCTCGATTGAACCTGAGAGGCAACGCCAGAGACTTGTGGCTCAAGGGTATCGGAAGCATTCAGCGTCAAGGGGCAAATCTGGAGCACTGGGCAGCCGGGCAAGAAGCCGACCGCCCATCCCTGGCGGCAGCGGCATCAGATGCCAAGGCGGCCAGCAATGCATTTGCTCAATGGCTGCAGGATGAGGCCGAAAGCAAGGATGGTCCTTCTGGAGTAGGGAAGGAAAACATGACCTGGGTGCTTCAAAATGTTCACTACCAGCCATACACATGGGAAGAAGAAGTGACGCTGGTCAAGCGGGAGCTGGCTCGCTCGCATGCAGCTCTGAGGCTTGAAGAAAACCGTAACCGGAGTCTGCCAGAGTTGGAGCGCATCGACGACGCAACGGACTACGAACGACGTCTGAACGCAGCTGTAGACGAGTACATGGAGTTTCTGGAAGAGGACGAGATTCTTCCCATGAAGGACTACATGGAACAGGCGCTTCGCGAGCGTATCGGTTCCTACCAGCCGGTCGAGAATCCAGACGATTTACGCGGCTTCTTTTCTGAGATCGGGTATCGTGACGAAGTGGCCATGCGTACCCACCATTATCACTGGATTGATCTGGCGCGCATGCGCGACGAGCCGACCGGCTCTCCGATCCGGAATACGCCGCTCTGGTACAACATCTTTGATGGACGGGCTGAGGGTCTGGCCACCGGAATGGAAGAGATGATGATGCATGCTGGGTTATTTGATGATCGAGCTCGCGGTCGCGAGATGGTCTGGATTCTACTGGCCCAGCGTGCAGCGCGGGCCCTCGGCGGATTGTATCAGCACGCCAATCTGATGACTCTGGAGGAAGCAGCCCGTCTTGCTGACAAGTGGACGCCGCGTGGCTTCCTTCCGTGGGATGGCGCCACCATCCAGAATGAACAACATTTCTATCTACGTCAGCCGACCTATGGTGAGAGCTACGTGATAGGAAAAATCGAGATAGAAAAACTCCTGGCCGAATATGCGCGTCAACGGAGCGATAACTTTACGCTATATCAGTTCATGGATGACATGAATGGCATGGGCGTTATTCCAGTCTCCCTGATCAACTGGGAATTGAACGGAGACGTTTCCGAGATCCGGATGATGATCGGCGAATGACGGCCGCATCCTTGGGGAAATTCACAGTCCGAACTTCTTCCGCACATAGTCGCTCGTAAGGTTCTTCGCGACGTTAAAAGGATCACACCTTCCATTTGGATCGAAATCAATCGGTCCAATGGTATGTGCGAGGGCAAGCGCTGGAGAGTGGAGCTCTTTGTTGCGTACCCCAATCCCCTGCACCGCACCGCCCATGGCCATTAATACCAGAATGGGCTGGTCCTTCCAGGAGGCATCAATGCGATCCAGGTGATCCCTGAAATAGGCGTCATCTGGAGCACTCCTACGTTTGTCCTTGGAGATCTCGTACAACAAGCCGTAACCACAACGACGTCTTACTGGATCGTCACTGGTCATCCACTGTTCTGCCAGTTCTACCACAAAGGAAGTTCTAGCGAGTGTGGCTCCACATGATGAGAACACATGAGCCAGGTACCCCCCTTCAAGCTGGTCTACCTGTTTCTCGACTTGGTCCAGCGTCATGGTCTTCGGATCATCGACCAGCAGAGAGATGACCTTCATTTCATAGACATCAGATTGCCACAGTTCCCTCGCTA
>JAURNP010000117.1 GCA_030830105.1 Rhodothermales bacterium
CGATTCTCAGAGGGGTTATGACTTCCTCTACGATATTGTCCCGTCCATGCTGGATCAATGAGCCAGGTTTGTGACGTCAACGAATCTGAGTCCGGTTAGGAGTCGCCCGGTTGATGAGCGTCCAGTAAGGAAAAAATGTTGCCGGAAGGGTCTGTCACTGAACTGCTTCGTCCTCCCCACCCGTGCACCTCGATGTCTGTCGCCTTGAAACCGACTGCCTGAATTCGGTGAACGACTGCATCGATGTCCTCCGTCTCGATGAAAAGTCCGGAATGACCCGATCCGTACCAGCCCTCCGACCATTCGAACACCTTGAGGACTACTCCACCCAGATCATAATTCGTGAATCGATGGGGCTCACCTTCATACTCTTGGGCCACGGGCAGTCCCACAAGCTCCTCATAGAATTGTTTGGAGGCAGCGTAATCTTTGGAGTGAAAGGAGATGAATCGAGCTTTCATTCGGTTGCGATGGGTTAGGCGGCCAATGCTCGTAGCGCCGTGACCAGCTTGACGGCGTTCATGGACTGGAAAAGTTCGGTTCTGGAAGCAGGCGGACGGATTGCTGGGTGAATTGACCTGATACTAGCCGCTGCCAGCATCCCCCGCAAGCCGAGTTATCACACATCGCTTGTTGATCCCGGATTCCTCTGCAATTATGCTGGATTCCATCCGCATATTTCCATTTGCTAACCTGACCCGCCATGAAAACGCTCACATGCGACCTGTGCGACTACAAGGCTTCGGCCGAAACGTTTGAGGCATGGATGCAGGCCCTGATGCCGCACTACAAAGAAGCTCATGCCGACGTCATGAGCGACGCGAGCAAATCGAAAGAGGATGGCAAACAGTGGATGGTGGAAAACCGTGCTCACTTTGATGCTGCGGAGGAAGACTGACCCTACCCGAGACAGTCCAGTCCGTCCAGGACCATGTGGATCAGCAGACCCAGGCTGATCATGAAGACGACCTCCTCGTGATGGGAAGCGCCTGATTTACTGACTGAGTCCGCGTATCGTTTTTTCCAGCACGACCAACCCAACGCCAACAGATAAACTGTAATTGCTGGCCACGTATGTCCTGGATGAAACCCGATGGAGCATCGCTCTGGATTATAGATGGGATCAGCCAAAAGGTGATCCAGGTCGATCAGCATGGTACCAATGAGCATGGCGAAGGCGGAGAACCATCGCTTTCGATACCAGGTGACCGCAACGGCGAGTGGGACCAGGAAATGCAGGGCAATATGAATCAACGCTGATACACCCGTACCCAGTCCACCAACATGTATTGGGGAAAGACGGTCGTGTCATCGGGCCGACCTGCCCAGGTCCCTCCCACTGCCATATTCAGAAGCAGAAAGTGATCGTGGTGAAATTCCGTTCTCTCGGCCGACGTGATGGGCTCCCGGGTGAATTCCTCACCATCCACACGCCAGATGATTTCCTCAGGAGTCCATTCGATCTCAAATACATGGAAAGCATCGGCAAAGCGACCATTTTCCAGCTCGAAGTCGCGCGCACCCATCATGGCATGAGTCCCCGTCGAATCCGAATAATGGATGTTGCTTTCAATTATAGCATCACTCTTGGAGCCATAGAATTCCAGAATGTCCATTTCTCCGGTATGAGGCCATGCGATATCGCCACCGTTCTCATCAATATTGGCCCCAAGTGTCCAAAAAGCCGGCCATATACCCATTCCGAAGGGTAATTGGATACGGGCGGCAATCTTACCATAGGTCCACGCATGCTTTCCCGCCGTGTTGAGACGGGCCGACGTGTACTGGTTCATCCCGTGGGTATTACTCTCATGTTGAGCCTTGATGACAAGTAATCCTTCTTGGACGAATGCGTTTTCCTCGCTGTCCGTATAGCGCTGCCATTCCTCATTGAATCGACCTGCCGGTTCCACCTGACGATTCCAGTTGGAAGCGTCGAGTGTATCGCCGTCAAATTCATCGGCCCAGACCAGAGCCCAATCCGCTCCTGGCTTCCAATTATCTACGGCCAGGTTTGAAGCTACTTCCGGCCCCTCATTCGCCGGCTCACTGGAACAAGAAGAAACCATCGCGAGGACCATAAAAAATTGGAATAGTCGATTCATTGAGGTGAGCCGATCGTCAGTCGATTCAGGATCGCTATTCAGCGAGTTCCGAATGAGTTGGGTCAAGACCGCCTAGGGTTTTCCAGCCTTTCGGCCAAGATACCAATGAGCCACTTGTCAAAGCGTGGAAAACGAAGCAAGCTCCTGAAGAAGTGTATGTGCGTGATAGTATGCCGACAATTCTAGTCTGCAACAGCCAGACTCAGCATAATCTTGGACGACGGCTTGAACGTGTCAGCTGATACTGTCCAGAGCGCTTCGTTGTAACTCATTGAGCGCACCCAAGAACGAATCCGCTACATGACCAAATGTTGTAGTTGAGTCCAACCGCCTCAGCTAGTCGTGCCAGGCCGCAACATGAGCTATTTAACAAGCCACCTACAAATTCCTCACAGAGAAGAGTTGTTCGACTGCGGTGTCGATGTCCTCTAAGCTATTATACATATGAGTTGATATTCTGATTGCATTGTGCCCATCTCGCTGATGTTCATCGATGTGGATAGATGCCCGCTTAGCCAGGATATCGACTGCTTCAACTGCATCCAATCCGTCGATCTCGAATATTGTGCTTCCCGGAGCTGATTGGCTAGTGGCCCCCGACAGAATTGTAACACGCGCGTCGCCAGAAAGCGTCTCTTTAAGATGATCAGAAAGGAAACGACATCTCCTTTCGACGTTTTCAATGCCAACACCTTCAACAAATTCAATAGCGCTTGCGATAGAAGCGCGAATGGGGAAATCAACAGTTCCGGGTACACCGTAGTGAATTGAGCCTACTTTCGGCTCGAAGGAAGAGCGGAAACGGTCTCTTGAAGCACTCTTTATGAACAACATTCCTGTCCCAGCCGGTGCCAATATCCACTTGTGCAGACTCGCAGAATAGGCGTCACAACCGAGATCCTGAAGATCCACTTTGAATTGACCAACTGCCTGTGCGCCGTCAACAAGTGAAACGATGTTACGCGATTTAGCAAAATCACAAAGCCGTTTTACCGGATAAAGATGTCCGCCTCGAGTGACATGGCAGAAAGCAATCGCCTTGGTTTTGGGGCCAACCGCTTGGTCAAAAAGATTCAATATCTCATCATCTGGTGGCAACGGACTGGGAATAAAAACTTCTCTGATATTGATTCCGTGCCTCTCAGCTCGAAACGACCAAGGATTTCTGCCTGCGGGATGCTCTTGCGTAGTTATGACTACTTCATCATCGCCAGACAAAACCAATCCAACCGCCTGAAGATGAAGTGCGACTGACGCATTCCGTGTCAGTGTAATCTCTTCGGTCGAAGCGTTGAAAAAACGCCCCAATGAGGGCAGAACGGAATCGGCGATCAGGTCCTGCAAATGATGCTTACCGTGGATCGGATCCTCTGACATCATGCGATATCCGGAAGCTGCAGCCTCGATCACCGCGCCCGGTGGTACGCCAATGCTGGAGTTATTGAGATAAGAAATGTTCGGGAGCAGATTAAAATGTGAACGAACTGATATCCATTCGTCAGAATCGGCTCTTGTTCCGCTCGAAAGGCGTATTTCCGGTCGCTTACTTTCTTCTCTTTCACTGAAGCTGCAGCCGGGCAGTCCCAGTGCTGCTACGCTTCCAATTCCAAGTTTGAGAGCGTCCCTACGCGAGTATGTGCTCACTTTAGGAGATGTGAGTTTGGATTTCAGGTTTTCACGCATAGTTTCGTGGCTTCATAACGGCTGGCAGATTTATTCCGGATTCTGCGCATCCTTTATAAGTCAGAAGCTTTGCCTCTTCGTGTGCGGCGAGCAGACGCCAGCCTCAGAGTAGGTAACTATCCACTACTCTACAAGCTCATCGCGAGCCCGCAAAATGCGCTTGTTCTACTGCGTAGCAAGGTAAGTTTCTTTCTAGATGTTTCGACCATCCCGTTACGAGGGCCGCCCCGAGGAATCTAAGAATCGAATACAAAGCCTTTACAATCGTCCGCATCGGCTTTCTCGTGCAGCCCGTCAGGCACCAGTGACACTTCCGTAACATTTTTGTGATGGGGGAATGACACTCCAGTTAAGTCCCGAACTGAATTTATCATCTGAAGGGCGAGCCGATCTGCCATTGTGAGTGTGTTACAGACCTCTTGGCTCTGACTTCCAGAAGTGTAACACGCCAGGTACGAGTTTTGCCCGCCTTCAGTCTTCCAAAGCGACCGTCTCCATCACCCGGTATTCAGGATGACCCGCAGAATAACACCCACCCTTTTGATTCTGGTTTTTGTACTCCTCGGATGCGATGAAGGGACAACAATGGATACCTCGTCCGTGAGTTATCTGCAGTCTGAGGCTACCATTCTGTCCTCCTATTATGGATTGGACGAGCTACCTCCACCGATCGTGATCCTGTGTCAGGGGCTCAGTTCGGTGGGTGAGGACGGCATGCCGGTCACCTTTTCTGAACAGATCGACGCCGAGTCGCTGACCCCCGAGATGTTTGCCGTTCAAACCGCTGACAGTTCGTGGGCCGTTCCCACCTGTGCAACCCTCCGTCCCGCGGACGAGCCGCTCGAACTTCGCACGGTGTTGCTCACAGGTCCTTTCGGTAGGGCGAATGCGCAGCCGCAGGGAGTGGAGGTCGTTGGGGACTTGCTCGACGTTGAGGGCAAAACTTTGAAAGGACTGCGTTCGGGTATTACTCCTCTTGAAGCGGGACCAAGCGTGTTGCTGGCCGAACTGTTCGATCCTCAGACCGAAGGGCTGCGAGGCGAGTGTCCCGACCAGACGACTCAGGTGGTGCAACTGACCTGGGAGGGGGGCGTGACGGGTCCTGATGGCTCTGCGCTCGCAGAACCCCAGCGTCAGGCGGTCACGGTCTTGCTGGAGAACGGGGAAAACGTCACTCCCATCGCACTCGCAGACGATGACCCGGACAATTTCGTGCATGCCTGTCTGCAGGTAGACTCCCCAGCGGTATCGGTAACTATAGCCGCAGGTTACTTCCACGACCCAGGAGATGACGCCAATCCAGCCACTTCGGCAATCCTGGTGCCCGGTAACGAGTAGCCTTAGCTGCCCCCCGCAGCGCACTTTGATCACGCTCGTCCTGAGACGCGTCAGGCGTATTCGTCGAAAAATGGAGAGTGTTCGTCACTCATGGATTGAAAAGCAGTAGAACGGTAGCGATCAGCCGCAAACCGCAGCAGCGTCCTTACCGGATTGGCCATGTCGGCTTTCCAGATTTTTTCTAACGAGGGTCACGAGGGACAGCCGTATGCTGAAGCTTGCAGAGGCTTTCGGATGCCAGTTTCCTTCATGCGTCCGATGCTCACGAACGCAGCCGGACGAGACAGTCCTGAGCAGGCATGAGGAGTCCGGCACGGAGAAGACAATCACTTGGTTACAGAATCACCCCCTAGATCCGATCAAGCTGGTCCCGGGTTCGCTCATTCGTGATGTTTCCCGTGTTGCGCGTAGATGCCGGTTCGAACAGTAGAATGTGGCATTCTTCATGAGCTACCGGCCGATGTTCTACACCGCGAGGCACAATGAAGAACTCGCCTTCTTCAAGGGTCACGGTCTGGTCCCGCAGCTCCAGGTCCATCGTTCCTGATACGACCAGAAAAAGCTCATCCTCTGCGGCATGATGATGCCAGTCGAAGGCGCCCTTGATCTTGGCCAATTTCACGTGCTGGCCATTGAGCTCACCCACGATGTGGGGATGCCAATGCTCGGAAAACAGGGCCAACTTTTCAGAAAGGTTCACTTTGTTCATAGCCGTGGGCACGTGTGATGGGAGTGCGCTTCCCGCTGTATAGATGATTGGAAAGGGGTTTCAAATGGATTCCGATCACCCGTTTGGATTTTGATCATCCGTTGAGTCCAACGGGCCGCATGATACAACCATCATCCTTCTCCTCTTTGCATCGAAGCACTCATTTAATGGAATCCGTTTATCGCAATGCTATTGACACACATATTCCACATATATTATGATGGCTTCCCGATTCTGATGACCCTACTCACTGATGACCCTACTCAAAGGCCAGCATGGAAGCACGTCCACTCCCCCTCCCAGACCGTCGCCCAGACAGCAATTCCGCGTCTGGGCAGCCTGACCCGGATGGGCCGCGCTTTGGCTGCCTGACCATAAAGCACTTCCCGGCCTGGGCCGTAGCCATGGCGCGGCATCACGATGGCACGAAACCGCTCATCGTGCAGGAAGAGCATCATGTAATCGCCCTCAATCGGGCTGCAGCTTTGCAGGGACTCGAACGCGGCATGACGGCAGCACGCGCCCGCTCGCTGTGCCCCGACGTCGCTTGTTATCTGCGCGATCCGGTGGCCGAGTTCAGTGCATGGGAAGCTGTTCTAGAGCGGATCAATCGGATCACGCCGTTCATGGAGAGCACCTTTGGAAGGAATCGAACCTCCAAGGGAGCCTCTTCCCTCACGGCCAGTGATCAGCCTCAGCTCTGGTTTGCTGCCCATCCCGAAGAGATGCGGATGACAGTTCGTGCACTGGGTGCTTCCGTAGGCTTCGGCCCACATCGTTCCACGGCATGGCTGGCCTCTATCCGTGCCGGAGCCGGGCAGCTGCTGGCGGTCCCGGATGGTGAGGTAGATGGTTTCCACGACGACTTTCCGATTGCCTGGCTTGAAGAGGCTGGCTTCAGCCTCGAATGTGTCGATGGCCTGCAGATGCTCGGTTGCGAGACCTTGGGCAGCGCGCGTTCCCTGAACGAGCGGCACCTGAACCTGGCCTGGGGCAAGGAGGGCCTACGCGTGCACCAGCTGTTACGCCCAGACGATGTGGTAGCGGTATCCATCTTCCAACCAGCCCCGTCCATCAACTCGCACTTCACCCTGTTCACTCCCTGCTACGACGCGCCCTATCTGGTTCCCATCGTCCATCGTCTGGTACAGAGGAGTCATGACAAGCTCAAGAATAATATCGTGGGACAGGTCAGGCTCGTACTGCATCTCGAAGGCCATCCAGCGGAACGAACGGCTCGGTTGCTTACCCACCCCACAGCACGCCTGGACGCCCTTGTCCGCTTCGCCGAACAACTCACCGAGGAACTATTCGCACGATTGACCCAGGAGAAAGGCCGTGTCGGCATCGAAAAGGTGGAGGTGGAACTGGCTGGCCTGCTTACAGGCGACATGATCCAGATGTCACTCTTCGACCGGCGGCTGCGTGAGGTCAAGGAAGCCGTATCCAAGGTTCATCGCCGCTATCCGCGTGCCCTGAAGCGATCGATGGTTCGAGAAGGTGCCCACTTCCATGAGGACCGCTATAGCTACGTCGTTTGGGACTGAAATGCCTCCAACCCCATCACCCGCCCAACGATGTGAACGATGACGGTTACCAGGCACAGCAAGGCGCATGCCAAGGCAGCAGACTGGATTAGCGAGCCGTCCACCTGATTCGCCCAAATGCCGTACGCAGCCCAAGCAACGACCATCACAAATACCACATTGCGGAATCGCAGATACACGAAAGCACACACCGAAAGGGCGGCTAGAAGCTTCAGGATGGTCCATATCTCTTCAGACAGGAGCGCATCATTCCAGCCCCAAGCGCTCTGAAGAATGCTGATGTTGGCAATCGTCGCCATACAGATCCAAGCGAAGTACACACTCACGGGATAGAGCACGCCAAATCGCCACAAGGCACCGGACTGCTTCTGCGCCTCTCGGTGCATCACGATCAGCGTACCGAGAAGCCCCAGCATGATCAGCATACTCAATGCCAATTGCCCGTAGTGCCATGACACGATCCAGGCGGCATTCAACACGCCATTCAGAACGAAGGGCACGTCCATGCGAGCCAGCGTCGCATCAGTTCTAAAACGAGGCAGTGCCTGTACAGCAGCGTAGACGAGCAGACCGGAATAGATAAGTCCCCAGATCGAGAACGTGAATCCGGCAGGCGTGAACAGGGATAGATATTCATCCGAGATCGCCCCGGTCGTCCTTCCACCAATAGGCAAGGCATTGGCCAGACCGTTGACGGCTACCATGCCGATGTAGGTCAGCATCACCAATACGACAAAAATGCCGCGCTTTGTAGTTGTGTCGACGGGGTGGTCCATGGTGTCATCTGTACGTCAAGGAATTCCAATGTAGCGGACAGGAAGACGTGCATCAACGCTCATTGATCACTGGCTGAATTCACAGAGCACAAGCTTGATGCACATATAATACACATATTATCATTCCTGCACGCTTTGCTCCTCTTCCCCAACCCCTTTTTTGATGCTCAAACGTATCCGTCGTCCCCGTGAAATCCGCTTTGCCCGAGACGTCCAGTTCAATGGCGATCGTCCCGTCGTCCTCATTCAGGATGGGCAGCGACTCCCCGTCCGGAAGGTGATCGAGCAGTGGGATGTTCGAGGCACTTGGTGGGGTATTGAGCGCCACCGGCGCTACGTTACCCTGCGCACGGATCAGGGCACGTTCGACGTGGCCCGCGACATGAAAACCGGCCGTTGGGCCATGGTTGGCATTCATGATTGAACCAGAAGCCATGACCTGCTGATACGGCACATTTTCAGGCGCACATGTCTTGACACACATATAATGCACATATTATCGTGAAGGCCCTGTTTTTGTTCACCGACCTTCTTTCCCGGTCCGCGTCCTGAGTCAGAGAGATCACCAGATTATGTTGGGTCCGGTTGGTCTCTGACCAGAGGGGTGTGCCAATCTATTATGTTCGTACATCTGCACGCCCGCTCCTGGTTCTCTTTCCGCGCTGCCGGTTCTTCGCCCGAGGCACTCGCCGCCGAAGCAGCCCGCCTCGGCATGTCCACCATGGCCGTCACCGACCGTCATGGCACCTACGGAGTGGTTCGCTTCCAGCAAGCCTGCAAGGAGCATGGCATTCAGCACGTATTTGGCGCTGAAGTCCCACTACAATGGGTCCCTCCTGGCACAAAGGAAGCACATGCGCCGACAGGTGACCTCATACTGTTGGCACAGAACCGCGAGGGGTACGCCAACCTGTGCCGCCTGCTGACTGATGCCCACCTCACGGCCGGTCAACGCGATGACCGCGACAACCCATGGACCACACTCGATGTCCTGGCCCGGCACGCCGATGACCTCATCTGTCTGACCGGATCGGACGAGGGGCTGCTCTACCCACTTGTGGATGCCGGGATGAATACCCTGGCCGGGCAATTCACGGGCGGATTGAAAGACATCTTCGGGGATCGGCTGTTTGTCGAATTGACTCATCAGCGCCGCAAGGGCGACGATCGGCGTCTCGAGCGCCTGATCCGGCATGCCAGCCAGGCAGATATTCCGACCGTCGCTACGGGAGATGTGCGCTACGCCGTCCCACGTGACTACTGGCGCTACGATCTCTTGACATGTATCCGGCATGGTATCACCGTGTTTGAAGAACACCCGCATCGACCCTCGAACGCCATGGCCTACGTGCAGCCCGAGGCGGAGCTGGCGCGCCGAGGGCTGCCCCATGACGCCCTGCACCGCAGCGGAGAAATTGCTTCGGCCTGTGAGGTGGATCTGATTCCCGGACACATCATCCCACCCGGTGCTCGTCTGCCCGAGGGAGTCACCTCGAATGAGCTCTTCCTCCACAAGGTCAAAGTTGGATTCGATCGCAACTACCCGGAGGGAGCCCTGCACCGAGAGGCGGCCCAGCAGCGACTGGACAAGGAGATCAAAATCATCATGCATCTCGATATCCAGGACTTCTTCCTGGTCGTGGCCGAGGTCGTCGAGGAGGCCCTGCGCCGCGGCATCCGCTGCCTCGGTCGCGGATCAGCCGCCAACTCCATCGTCACCTATCTGCTGGACATTACGCGGGTCTGCCCCATCGAGCACAACCTGCTGTTCGAACGCTTCCTGCATCGCGGACGCAAGGGCACGCCGGACATCGACCTCGACTTTGATTCCAGTCGGCGCATGGAAATCATCGAGTGGATGGAAGGGCGATTCGGTGCAGCGCATACAGGTATGGCCGCCACCATCGACCGATACCTGACCAAGTCGGCGGTCCAGGACACAGCCAAGGCGCTTGGTTGGCCCGCAGAAATGGCTGTTCAGATGTCCAAGCGTTGTAGCCATGAGCTTCCAACAGACGACTACAACGCGGCGCATATCGAGAACGTTGCTGGCGGCAAGAGCCCGCTGTTGCGCATTCTTCTTTCAGCCTCGACGGCCCTTTTGAAAGTCCCCCGCCACCTCGGGCAGCATTCGGGCGGCATGGTTCTGACCCGCGACCCCATGCCCCACTTCTCTCCCCTACAGCAGAGCGCCAATGGCGTACGGCTCGTGCAGTTCGACAAGAACGACCTGGAGTGGCTGGGCCTGGTCAAGCTCGACGTCTTGGGCCTGCGCATGCTGGGGGCTGTCTCGGAAGCCACGCAGCTCATCGCCGATCGGCAGAACGAGATCATCGACCTTGACACTCTACCCTTCGATGACGAAACCGTCTACGACCGGATTTGTGAGGGCGATGTGCTAGGGCTCTTTCAGATCGAATCTCCAGCTCAGATGAGCGCTGGTTCGCGCATCCAGGCCCGCTCCATGCAGGACCTGATCAAACAGATCTCGCTTGTCCGACCGGGACCGATTCTGGGCGGGCTCATGCACCCGTTCATCCGGCGGCATCAGGGTATCGAACCTGTACGATACGAGCATCCCATCCTGGCCGATATCCTGCAGGATACCTACGGTGTCATAGTCTTCCAGGAGCAGGTACTGGAAGTAGCACACCGATTTGCGGGCTGGAGCCTGGACGAAGCGGACCAATTCCGCCGGCTGATGTCCCGATTCAGGGACTCGACCGAAATGGAGAGCATGCGCGACAGTTTTGTCGAATCCGCCATGCAGATACGTACCGAACCTCCTATCTCGGAGGTGGTCGCCAACCGGGTGTTTGATCAGGTATCCAAATTCGTGGGCTACGGCTTCTGTCGCTCCCACGCCGCTTCGTTCGCCCTCACCGTCTATCACAGCGCTTACCTGAAAGCCTATCATCCGGCCGCATTCATGGCAGCTGTGATGCAGCACCGACCGGGGATGTATGCCCAGATCACGCTGGAGCAGGAAG